>JAIQEX010000165.1 GCA_020073615.1 Terriglobia bacterium | reverse complement strand
GGGGCGGGGGGAAGGAGGCTCGCTTCGCTCGCGTCGTTTTCAAGAAGCTGCGAGCGAAGCGAGCATCCATTCCCCGGCCCCTGGCCCCTTTCTTAGAACAGCTTCATCCGCAGGAACCGCTGCGGATGCTCCCGGAATTCCCGCACGGTGTGGCTCATTTCCCGGGCGGCGCCGGTCAGGCTGTCGTAGGCCTGCGGCTCGCGGAACCAGGCCGCGTTAGCCTCGTCGACGCTCCGGATCAGCGACGCCACATAGCGGTTCCAATCGTCGTAGAGCCCGTCCGACTGCATGAGCCCGCTGGCTTGAAAGTCCGCAATCGAACGCCGCAGGTCCCGCGCGTCACTGCGCCAGCTTTCGTACAGCCCGGTGTCGCGCAGGAACCGGCCCGCATCGCCTTGTCCGGACTGAAGGCGCGCCAGCTTGCGATCGAGCTCCACCAGCGGATCGCCGATCTGGCGATAGAGCCGATCGGTCCGGAGCACGCCCCCCACGCGGCTGGTGGCATCGGTCGCTCTCCGAATCCCGCTCTGCAGATCCGCCAACCGGCGTTGTAGATCGTCGTACATCTGTTCGCCGATCACGAACTGGCCCACCCGGCTGCGGCCCTCCTCGATATCGCGCAGCACGGCGTCGAAAGTCGCCAGCTGCGCCCGGAACTGTTCCAGGTCGATGGTCTTCATCAGGTCCGGCTGTTCCTTATAGATCATCTCGGCATCCGGCCGGATGGGCCTGGGGCTGGTGCCGCTGCTGATGTCCACGAACTTGTCGCCGATCAGCGTGTCGGAGCTGATCTGCACCACCGAATCCTCGGGAATGCTCGCCAGGCGGTCGCGTTCCACCTCCAGGACGACCTGCACCACGCGGCTGCGTTCCCGCGAGCCGGAGAGCTTCACCGAACTCACTTTTCCGACCCCGATGCCATCCACGCGCACGGGCGACCCGGCGCCCACGCCGCTGGCGTCGGCAATATAGAGATAGAGCGTGGTTTTCTTCTCGAGCACCGTCCCCCCAGTGAGCAGGTACAGCAGGGTACTGAGGATGAGCAGCGCCACCAGCGAAACCACTGAAACCCGGATTTTCGCCCAACTGACGCGCGCGGCCGACGGCATTCACTCGGATTGTACCGCGGGCGCGGAGCAGCCTCCCGCCCGCACGATCCAGGCGCGATTATTCGAACAGAGCCGCAACGGGGACCACGATCTCGGGACTCTCCGTGCGCAGTTCCTTCACTTCGTGCATGCCCTCGGCGGTCCACCGGTAGGCTTTGCGGATGGCGGGATCGAACAGCCAGACATAAGGCACGCCAAACGAGAGGTAATCGTCCATCCTCTCGCGCACCCGCGACAGCCGGTCCTCGGGCGAGAGAATCTCGATGCACATGAATGGCGGTGTGCGAAAGATCTGTTCCTTCGGTCTTTCTCCCAGCAGCACGCAGACGTCGGGGACGCGGAACCGCGTGGTGGATACCTGGACGCGCTGTTCCACGACGGCGTATACACTCCATTCTTTCCGCCTGAAGCGAAAGTAGGCCAGGATGGCACTCTGCAAGTCTGCGTGGTCGTTCTCTCCCAAGTTCCGCTCCTCAATCACCCCATCGACGTAGTCGCAGTCGGGATCGTAACTCGTCGACAGGTATTCGTTGATGCTCACCAGTGCTCCCGTTTCCATAAGTCACTCGTCCAGAGCGCGGAACAGCTCTTCTAATGAAACCTCGATTCGTGGATCTTCCGTCCGCAGGATGAGATCCTTGGCTTCGTGGATCGACTGCGGTGTGTAGACATCGGCCTTCCGCGTTTGCGGGTCGATGATCCAGACGTACGGCACACCGAATTCCAGGTATTCGTCGATCTTCCGGCGCACGCGGCTCATGCGGTCTTCGCTCGAAAGGATCTCGACCGCAATGAACGGCGGAGTACTAAACACCGGGTCGCGCGGCGCCGGGTCCTTATAGATCGCGACGTCGGGGACGCGGTATCGGCCAGTGGCGAGGCGTATGCGCTGCTCCGGGAACGCCCTCATCCGCCATTCGTTCCGGTGGATGAAGAACAGATGATAGAGTTGGCCCTGTAGGATGCCATGCTCACGTTCTCCCACGTTCCTCTCCTCTAAGCGGCCGTCGACCAGGTCGCAGTCCGGCTCGTAGCTGGAGTGCAAATATTCCTGCTCGGAAACGAGGACCGGTGTGTCCATACTCAGAAGTATACGCCCGCCTTGCCCTACATCCTGTGGAACGCCTTCAAGATTTCCCGCGTGGAGTAATGCAGCGCGATGGGGCGGCCGTGGGGGCAGCTCATGGGGCAATCGGTGGCCGCCAGGGCGCGCAGCAGCCACTCCATTTTGGCGGCGTCCAGGCGGGTGTTGATCTTGATGGCGGCGCGGCAGGCGAGGGAGGCGCAGATGCCGCGCCGCAGGTCGTCGAGCGAGGCGCCGCGCAGCTCGCCTTCGGCGATTTCCAGAATCTCGAACAGGATTTTTTCCAGGTCGGCCGCGCCCACCGCGGCGGGGGCGGCTTTCACGGCAATGGTGCGGCGGCCGAACGGCTCGGTCTCAAAACCCGTGGCGTGCAATTCGTCGGCAATGCGCGCGTAGTCGATCTGCTGCTCGGCGGTGAGCTGGATGACCAGCGGCATCAGCAGGCGCTGCATCTCCACGCGGCCGCTCGAGCGCTGCTTCATGACCTGCTCGAACAGGATGCGCTCGTGGGCCACGTGCTGGTCGATGATCCACAGGCCGTCGCGGCCGGCGGCGATGATGAAGCTCTCGTGGATCTGCCCCAGCGGGCGCAGGTCGGAGAGGACGGACAACGACATCTCGGGCGGCGGAATGGCTTCGGGCGGAAATTCGCCGTGCATGTCGAGATGGCGCGAAAGCTTGCCCGAAGGCGCTGGGCCGGGGGCGACCTCGATCGGCGGCGCGCTGAAATCCAGGCGTTGGGCGGGGCCGGCGGAGGGCCGCAGAGCGAATTCGGGGAGCGCCGCTCCAGCGTCCGCGACGGCTTGGGGCGGCGCGGCGTCGGCGAAACTCGCCGCTGCGGGCGGCTCGTTCTCGATCATCTGGCTGAATTCGGAGTAGGGCAGGCGCGCCGCGGGTTGCGCCACCGGGGAAGATCGCGGTGGCGCCGCGGGCGAGAACGCGGGCGCGGGGCGGCTCTCCATCAGCCGCTCGCGGATGGTGTCGCGCACGAAATCGTGGATGAACGAGCCGTGGCGGAAGCGCACCTCGGTCTTCGACGGGTGCACGTTCACATCCACTTCTTCGGGGTCGCACTCGAGGAACAGCAGCGCGAAGGGATAGGCCGCCGGCGGCATCAGGTTGTGGTAGGCCGAAGAGAGAGCGTGCAGCAGCAGGCGGTCGCGGATCAGGCGCCCGTTCACGAAAATGTAGATGGAATTGCGGTTCCCCTTCTGTACCTGCGGGCGCGAGAAAAAACCGCTCAGGCGGAAGGTGCGCGCGGGCGGGTCGTCGTCCGGCCCCGGCTCGCGGCGGTATTCAGCGATCGCCTCCGAGGGCGGCACGCTGGGCGGCGGCAGAAACAGCTCCCGCTCGCGCACCCCGATCTCCACCAGCTCCTCCAGCACCTGGCTGCCGAATACCTGGTAGACGCGCTCCTTCATAGTGGCCACCGGCGTTACATGCAGCAGTTCACCGGAGCCGCTCGAGAGCTGAAAGGTCTTCTCGGGGTGGGCCAGGCTGTAGTGGGTCACCAGCGAAGCGATGTGCGCCAGCTCGGTCGGTTCCGTGCGCAGGAATTTCCGGCGGGCGGGCACGTTATAAAAAAGGTCGCGCACCGTGATGGTGGTGCCGCCGGCGAGCGCGGCCTCTTCGCAGCGCAGCATTTTGCCGCCGGCGATCTCGATGGCCGTGCCGGTAGTCTCTTCGGCGGCGCGGGTCTCGAGCAGCAGGCGCGAGACCGAGGCGATGGAGGGCAGCGCTTCGCCGCGAAACCCGAGGGTCGCGATGGAGAGCAGATCCTTCACGTCGCGCAGCTTGCTGGTGGCGTGGCGCTCGAAGGCCAGCAGGGCGTCGTCGCGCAGCATGCCGCAGCCGTCGTCGGCGATGCGGATCAGGCGCCGGCCGCCGGATTCCACTTCCACCCGCAGGCGCGTGGCGCCGGCATCGAGCGAGTTTTCCAGAAGCTCTTTGACCACCGACGCGGGACGCTCCACCACTTCCCCGGCGGCGATCTTGTTGGCAACCTGGTCGGGAAGAATGCGGATGCGGCCCATGGGGTGAAGTCTCTGTTCACTATAACAGCGGGCCGGGCATGCGCCGCGCCGTGCGGGGCGCTATTCTATAACCCATGCGTACCGTCATCGGGGCTCTCCTTCTGTCCTCGCTGGTCTTCGCCCAGCAGGACATCCGTACCCAGACGCTGGCCAACGGCATGAAGGTCATCGTGCAGGAAGACCACGGGATTCCCAACGTGGCCATGTACTTCTTTTACCGCATCGGGTCGCGCAACGAACATCCCGGCGCCACCGGGGTTTCGCACTTCTTCGAGCACATGATGTTCAATGGCGCGAAGAAGTACGGCCCCAAGGAATTCGACCGCCACATGGAAATGAACGGCGGCAACAACAACGCCTACACCACGCAGAACGACACGGTCTACACCGACTGGTTTCCCAGCGCGGCGCTGGAGATGATGTTCGATATGGAGGCGGACCGCATCCGCGATCTGTCGTTCGATCCCAAGATGATCGAGAGCGAGCGCGGCGTGGTGTACTCGGAACGCCGCACTTCGGTCGACAACAACAACTTCGGCGTGCTCAACGAGCTGGCCGTGGCCGCCGCGTTCGTGGCGCATCCCTATCACTGGCCGGTGGTGGGGTGGCCCTCGGACATCGAATCCTGGAGCATGGAAGATCTCAAAAGCCACTGGAGCATGGGCTACGCGCCCAACAACTGCACGCTCGTGATCGTGGGCGACGTGCGCTGGGACAACGTGCTGGAGCTCTCGAAGAAGTACCTGGAGCCGATTCCCCGCCGTGAGCCGCCGCCCCCGGTGCGCACCAAAGAGCCCGAGCAACTGGGCGAGCGCCGCGTCACCGTGAGCAAGACCGCGCAACTGCCCATCCAGATGGTGCTGTACCACGTGCCGGCGACCAACAGCCCGGACACCCCGGTTCTGGAAGTGATCTCCACCCTGCTGAGCTTCGGGCAGAGCTCGCGCCTCTACAAACGGCTGGTGGACGGGCAGCTCGCCATCTCGGCGGGAGGCGGTGTGGGTGACTCGCTCGACCCCACGCTCTTCCGCTTCACCATACAACCGCGCTCGGGCGTGGACACGGCCTCGACCGAGAAGGCGCTGTTCGAGGAGTTGGCGCGCCTGGGGACCGAGCCGGTGTCCGACGCCGAGCTGCGCAAGGCCAAGAACCAGCTTCTGGCCAATTTCTACCGGCAGCTCAAGACCATCGAAGGGCGCGCCAACCTGCTGGGCAGCTACGAGGTCTTCCACGGCGACTACGCCAAGCTCTATTCCGCCGACAAGGAGACCGAAGCCGTCACCGCGGCCGATATCCAGCGCGTGGCGCGGCAGTATTTCTCGCCCAAGAACAGAACTGTGGCGACGCTCGTTCCGGAGAAGCCGGAGGTGAAACAATGAAACGGCTGGCATTCGCACTGGCACTCGCGCTGCCGCTCACCGCGCAGGTGAAACTGCCTCCTTACACGCGGGAGGTGCTGCCCAACGGCGTGGTGACCTACTACATGCAGCGCACGGGGCTGCCGCTGGTGAGCTTCCGCGTGCTGGTGAAGGGCGGCGTGGAATCGGACCACCCCATGGTCGCGGGAATCAGCTCGGTGACCGCCGAACTGCTGCGGCGCGGCACCGCGCAA
Organism: Terriglobia bacterium; assembly: GCA_020073615.1. Classification (GTDB taxonomy): domain Bacteria; phylum Acidobacteriota; class Terriglobia; order Bryobacterales; family Bryobacteraceae; genus JADGNR01. The sequence goes on along the minus strand of JAIQEX010000165.1, from coordinate 7,483 downwards.
CACACTGCCGAGCAGTTCAACGAAGAGCTCGACGGGCTGGGCGGCACTTTCGGAGCGGGCGCGGGCGACGACTCCACTTCCATTTCGGCCGAGTTCCTGAAGAAGGATTTCGACCGCGGCCTGGCGCTGGTGGCCGAGGCGGTGCTCCACCCGTCATTTCCCGAGGACGAAATCCACAAGGCGGTGGCACGGCGCGTGGACGGCGTGAAGTCGGCCAAAGACAACCCGGGCGCGGCCATCAACCCGTTCTACCGCAGCTTCTTCTTCGGCGCGGCGCATCCCTACGGGCATCCCGCCGACGAGGCCTCCTACGACCGCATTCGCAAAGAGGATCTTGTCGATTACCACGAGCAGATGTACGTGGGCCACAACCTGATCGTGATCGTAGCGGGCGATTTCGACCCCGTGGCGGCCAAGGCCCGGGTCGCCGCGACATTCGGCGCCGCGCGCGCCGGCAACGCCTACGCCTGGGCGGCGGAGCAGCCGGTCTTTGATAAAGGTCCGCGAGTGTTGCTGGTCGATAAGCCGGACGCCACCCAGACCTACTTCATCATCGCCCAGCCGGGCGTGCGCCGCACCACCCCGGACCGCGTGCCGCTGAACCTCCTCAACACGCTGTTCGGCGGGCGCTTCACCTCCATGCTGAACGACGAGCTGCGCGTCAATTCCGGCCTGACGTACGGCGCCGGATCGAGCGTGCAGATGTCGCGGCTGACCGGCGCCATCTTTATCAGCACCTACACCAAGACGGAGACCACGGCCAAGGCCATCGACCTTGCGCTCGACGTGCTGAAACGCTTCCACGACAAGGGCATCACCGCCGAGCAACTGGCTTCGGCCAAGGCCTACGTGAAGGGCACGCTGCCGCCGCGGACCATCCAAACGGCGGACCAGATCGCCAACGTGTTGGGCGAGATGGAGCTGTACGGGCTGGGACGAGACGAGGTGGACCAGTTCTTTGCCCGCGTGGACGCGGTGACGCTGGAACAGGCCAACGCGGCGGTGCGGCGCTATTATGGCACCGACAACCTGACTTTTGTGCTGCTGGGCAACGCGGCCAAGATCCGGGACGTGGCGGCGAAGTACGGTCCGAAAGTGATGGAGCGTCCAGCCAGGACGCCCGGCTGGACGGCGATGTAGAGAGATCCTATATCGTCCAGCGGCGGCGCCGGAACAGTACCAGCGCCAGCCCGGCCGCTCCCGGCAGCAGGGTGCCCGGCTCGGGAAGGCCGGTGGCCGTCACTTCCGGAAAGGTGAGCGTGTTAGTCACGGTGGCGTCGTTATTCAACTGCAAGGTAAGCAGCAGGCGCAATCCATTTGACACCGGATCCGTTGCCGGGATTGGTACCAAAGCACCGTCCCCGGCCGGGGACAGGGTAGCGCCGGCTGAAACCGTGACATCGGCGGACGCGGTGCCGGCCGTGATTGTCACGTGTCCCGCGGCTAGCCCGCTAGCCCACACGCTGGCCCGCCAGCATGCCCTGTTCGTGGGCGGAATCCACGAGAGGTGCCGCAGGTAGCAATTGCCCGCAGCCGCGTGAGGGAGCGCCCGTCCTACTTCGTGATCCCCACCTGGCTCAGCATCCAGGCATACTCGAAGGCCTGGTCGTGGATGCGATCGTAGCGCCCCGAAGCTCCGCCATGCCCCGCCGGGTCCAGCTTCATTTTGAGCAACAGCGGGCGGCCGTCGGTCTTCAGCGTGCGCAAACGGGCCACGTACTTGGCGGCCTCCCAGTAGGCCACCTGGCTGTCGTTCAGGCTTTCCGTCAGAAGCATGGCCGGATAGGCGCCCCTCTTGAGGTTGTCATACGGGCTGTAGGAGAGGATGTAGTCGTACGCGGCCTTGTCGCTCGGGTCGCCCCATTCCGGGTAGTCGGTGGTGGTCCCCGGCAGCGACGGGTCCATCATGTCGTTCATCACGTCCAGAAACGGCACCGCGGCGTGCACCGCGCGGAACAGGTCCGGCCGCAGGTTGACCACCGCGCCCATGAGCAAGCCCCCCGCGCTGCCGCCTTCGATCACCAGGCGGTCCTTCGACGTCCACTGCTCGCGGATCAGGTACTCGGCGCAGTCGATGAAGTCGAGGAAGCTGTTTTTCTTCTTCATCAACATGCCGTCCTGGCTCCACTTTTCGCCCAGATCGTCGCCGCCGCGGACGTGGGCAATGGCAAATGCCATCCCGCGGTCCAGCAGGCTGAAGCGCGCGCTGGAGAAGGTGGCCTGCTGCCCGATGCGGTACGCTCCGTACCCGTAGAGCAGCAGCGGCGCCTTGCCGTCGCGCCGGAAGTCGTTCTTATAGACGATGCTGAGCGGCACCTTCACCCCGTCGCGGGCCGTGACCCACTGGCGCTCGCAGACGTACTGCGACCGGTCGTAACCGCCCAGCACCTCCTGCTCCTTCAGCAGCGCGGATTTCCCCGTTTGCACGTCGTAGTCGAACACGCTGGGGGGCGTGATGAAGCTCTGGTAGTTGTAGCGGTAGGTCTTCGACTCGTAGTCCGGCGTCGCGCCCGGAAATGCCGCGTAGATGCTGTCCGGGAACGGGATGGCGGTCCACGCGCCGGTCTTGAAATCGTGGATGCGCAGCCGGTTCAGCGCCTGCGACTTCTCCACCGACACCGCGAAGTTCCGGAACAGGTCCAGGCCCGAGATCAGCACGTCGTCGTTGTGCGCGAGGAACACCTTCCAGCTTCTTGAGCCGGCGGCGCCCGCCGCTACCGTCATGACGCGAAAGTTCGTGGCCCCTTTGTTGGTCCGGATGTAGAACAGCCCTTCGCGATGATCCAGGTAATAACGGTGGCCCTTCTCCCGCGGGAGGAAAACGGCAAAGGCGGATTTGGGCGAGTCGGCACGTAAGTATCGAACCTCGGAGGTATCGGAGCTTTCGCTCTCGAGCATCAGGTACTTCTTGTCGCGCGTTTTGTGGAGGCCGATATTGAAGAGGACGTCCTTCTCTTCGTAGAGAAGCTCGAAGTCCGTCGTTCCCAGCACGTGCCGCCAGAGCTTGTCGCTGCGCTTGGTGACCTCGTCCTCGGTGGTCAGGAAGAGGGTCTGGTTATCGCCCGCCCACGCCGCCGAAGTGACCCGCTCGTAAGTGTCGGGCAGCACCCGCCCGCTGCGGAAATCTTTGACGTACAGACTGTACTGGCGGTACCCGGTGAAGTCGGTGGCGTAAGCGCACAGGTTCTGATCGTCGCTCACCACCGCGGCGCCGATGCCCACGAACTTATGCTGCCGGGCAAGTTCGTTGGGATCGAGCAGCACCTCCTCGGGTGCGTCCAGGTTGCCCTTGCGGCGGCAAAAGATAGGATACTGCTTCCCCTCTTCGGTGCGGTTGTAGTAGAGATAGCCGGTGTCGCGGACCGGGACGCTGAGGTCGGTCTGCTTGATGCGCGCCAGCATTTCCTTGTAGAGCGCATCCTCGAAGGGCTTCAGGTCCCCGGTAAGCGCCCCGGTGTACGCGTTTTCCGCTTCGAGATACTGCATCACCCGCGGATTGGACTTGTCGCGAAGCCAGTAATACTCGTCCACGACGGGGTTTCCGTGCCGCGTCTCGCGGTGCTCGATGCGCGGCGCTACCGGCGGAGCGGGCGGTTGGGCGAGCAGCTCAGCCATCGGGACGAGTCCGGCGAAAAAGAGTCGGACCAACGGTAGGGACATCTGTCCTCCTCATGGTATTTACCGGATTGTGCCTGATTTGTGCGCCCAGATCAACCCTGCCAATGGTGAGTGCGTGCGCTCCCGGCGGGGAAGGGAGTAGCATCGAAGCATCGCGACCGATTGGAAAGACAACCTGCGCATCGTTCTGGTGGCCACGCGCAACCCCCTCAACATGGGGGCGGCGGCGCGCGCCATGGCCAACTTCGGATTCTCCCGCCTGCGCGTGGTGCATCCTTACGATGTGGCGTTTCGCGAGGCGCGGTCGGCGGTCGGCGCGGCGCCGCTGCTGCGCGCCGCCGCGGAGTTCGCGGCTTTGGGCGATGCCGTGGCCGATTGCCGCCTGGTGGTGGGTACCACCTCCATCGGCCATCGCGGATTGCAGCATACGCTTCGCCGTCTGGAGTACGGCGCCCGCCTGATCCACCGCGCCCTCGCCGGCGCGCCCGTGGCGCTGCTGTTCGGCTCCGAGAAGTTCGGCCTGTCGAATGAAGATCTCAGCCATTGCCACTGGCTGATGCGCATCCCCACCGTGGACGCGGACCTGTCCATGAACCTGGGCCAGGCCGTCGCCCTGTGCCTGTACGAGTTGGCGCGCGACCCTGCCGCGGCCAGGGCCGCGCCCGTAAAGATCAAGTCCGCCGCCACCGCCGCGGAGAACGAGCAGATCACCGCCCTGCTGCTCGAGGTGCTGCGGCGCAGCGGTTACGTGAACCCGGTGACCGCCGCCTCCACCGAAGAAAAGGTCCGGCGCCTGGTGCGGCGCCTCGCCATCGCCGCACGCGACGCTCCGGTGCTGCTGGGAATGCTGCGGCAGATTCTGTGGCGCCTGGAAACCGGGCCGCGGCCGTGAGCGTGAGAAGCCGTGCCGCGGCCTGGCCGTGCCGGCCACTCACTTCCTGATCGAGATCAGCAGCCCGGACTGGGTGCTCAATCCGCCGATGTCGGCCACGATCGGGTAGTCACCGTCGGCGAGCGCCGGAATCTGCACGTTGAACTGGTATTCTCCGGGGACAACCAGGCCGGCAAAGATCACTTTGGCGGTCACCCCGCCGATGCGGATGTGCACCTGGCTGGGATCGACGAGCGGCGCCGCGCCGTTGAAGATCACGCCCGCCGGTACCGCCGGGCTGGTGGGCCCGAAGCCGGTGCCGTAAACCAGCACGACCTCTCCGGGCTGGGCCGGTTGCGAGACCAGCGACACGCCGTTGGAGTGCACGGCCGCCGCAAAATTCTGCTTCGCGCCCTGCACGAAAAACCCCGGCGCGTAAGTCTGCAAGGTGGCCGCGCCCGTGGCCGTGCCCAGCGGACCGATCACTTGCACCTGGACCAGGCCCAACGCGCTGTCGGTCGGCGCCTGCACGTTCAATTGTCCCGGGGTGACGCCGTAGACCGCCGCGTCCTTGCCGTTGATTTTCACGCTCACGCCCTCGAGCGACATGGGCAGGCTGTTGCCCGTGAAATCGGAATCGCGCCAGATGCGGCTGTTGGCCGAAAGGTTGGTGCCGTAGATCGACACCCAGGAGCCGCTGGCAATGCCGAAAATGCCGGCTTGCGCGGTGGCGCTGGCCACGGCGGTGACGGTGACGCTGGGCAGGGCTACGGGGCCCAGTTGCGCCGCCGCCATCTGTGCGCCGATGTAGTCGCCCAGGTCGCCGGGACCCGGCGTCTTGCATTCGCCGCCCGAGCAGCGCGCTTCGTGGTTCTCGGGATCGTACGTCCCGGTGAACTTGTAATATTCGAAGCGGCGGATCACCGACTGGTTGCCCTTGCCCAGCGGCTTGCCGTGCTGCAAATCGCCGTTGCCCGCCTTCTTGGGATTATTCTGCAGCAACTCCCACTCGACCTCGGCTACGCTGTGTGCGGCGTCCGGCACCACCGGATCGTCGGTAAGAAGATGGTTGAGCTCGACATGCTCGGGCGATTCGGTTTCGTAGACCTTGACCCACACGGCATCGCCGAACTGGGGGTGGACTTTATCCGGCTTGGGCGCCTGGAGAACCGCCTGCACCACGGGCGCGGCACCGGCCACCGCCGGCGGGACGACGGACCACAGCGGCGCGGGGATGTTGACATTGGAGGAGTAGGGTATCAGCGAGCCGGGGTTGGCGGCGTCTTCGATGAGCCAGTGATACACCACCGCCGTGGGAGTCTTGAGCAGCCCCATGCCGAAGTGCTCGCAGCCGCTGCTGAGATAGCCGGGCGCCCCGCCGGTCCAGCACGAGTGGCCCGCGGTGGGGGTGATGCTGGGGGGCACAGGGGTGCCGGCGGCGAAGGACTTGGAGGCGGGGTTGTAGGAGCTCTGGTAGCGCACATACACGCCGCCGGGGAAATCCACCAGGGCGGGGGTACCATACCGGATATAAGGTGCGCCGAAGAGGAAGGAGAGATCCTGGCTGCTGACCCCGTCTATTTCGATTTCGAAACCGTGGGTCTGCTGGCCCGTGTCGTTGAAGACGTCGAAATTGCTGAGCGAGCCGAACAGATTGGTCTGGGCCGATGCCGGCTGGGCGGAGATAAACAACGCCAGCGCGGCGGCCAGGGTGAGAGAAAACTGCGTGCGAATGCGTTTCATGGTTTGACTCCAGTAGGAAGGCTCTCTGAGCCGTATGCCGGCCTTCCTTCCAGTTAGACCGTTCGCTTACGGTTGCGGAACAAAAAGTTCATGCCGGGATCGCCGCCGATTCCCGGAGTCCGGCGGCCAAGACCGCGCAGACAAAGTTCGCATGGATACGTCTCATTGGTTGATTCCAGTCCGGAAGATCGTGCGGCCTTCTGGGAGCATGGGCAAGTGGGCCGCGCACTTATACTCGAAGCTTAACTTGGAGCCGGAGTATCTGGAACCCGCAAAACTACGGGCCGGTACCGGGAAAACTACGGGGCGCGCCCCGCATGGTTCGCGACCCTGGCCCTAACGGATTGCCGGGTGGCACGTCGAGACCGCATGGCTCGCACGGTTTGTTGCTTCCCGCTTTTCGGCGTGGCGCTCATCGGGGTAATATCCGGGCGCGCCGCCGGGATCTCCCTGACTGACATGTCGCGTTTCGATCTGATGAACGCGCAGGTGGAAACCACTACGTACCACGGACGGAAGGCGCTCAAGATGACGGAAAAGGAAGCCGCGCCCGGCAACGCCTTCGCCATCCTCAAAGACGTCCCATTCCACGATGGCGTCATCGAGTTGGAAGTCTCCGGAGCGCCGTCCAAGACAGCCGATCCGACCGCGCGCGGCTTCATCGGCATTCTGTTCCGCATGAAAGAGGGCGGCTCGCAAGCCGAGTGTTTCTACCTGCGGCCCTCCAACGGCCGCGCCGGCGACCAACTGGCGCGCAACTACTCGGTGCAATATGTCTCCCCTCCGGAGTGGAGTTGGCGGAGGCTCCGTGAGGAGACGCCGGGCCAGTACGAGTCGTACGCCGACATGCAGCCTGGCGAATGGACGCGCATGCGCATCGTGGTCCACGGCAAAGAGGCGGCGTTGTACGTCGGCGGCGCGCAACAGCCCTGCCTGATCGTCAAAGACATGAAGCGCGGCGACAGCCAGGGCGCGGTGGCACTGTGGATCGGGCCGGGAACCGAAGGCTACTTCCGGGAGCTCACCATCACGCCGGCTTCCACCGGGAAGGGCCCGCACTAGCCCTACCTTCGCATTCCTGAACGACAAGAGAGCATCACGCGCGGTTTCGGTGGTGTGGAACGTGGCGCGACGCTTCCTTTCCGGATGAAATTATGCTACATGAAAGATATGCATATATTCGAACGGGAGGTGAATGGCCGCCGCTACCGTGTCGCGGCCCAGTCGGTTTGGGACCCGGTCCGGGGCCGT
>JAIQEX010000164.1 GCA_020073615.1 Terriglobia bacterium | reverse complement strand
ATCGGCCCCAATAGCGGCAGTGAGAAATACTTCTGATGAGCTCTCGGAAACACGGAACGTAGCATCGGTACCTCAGAAAAAACGGGATTAGCCGCCGAACGGCGGCCGTTCCGATGCTACCGCTTTAAATGTGGAGTTGGAAAATCACCGAGCCCGGTTTTCCGGGTCCTTCGCACGTCAACTCCACATTTCTGACAACTTCACATTAGTCGATAAATGTTCAGCTAAACATTTATTGACGAAGTGGGCTCCCTTCCAGTTGCCATCCACACGGAAGCCACGGCGCGAGTTCTGCGGGCTGAAGCGAAATTCGGAGAGCCGGGAGGTAACGGCGTTGTTATAGGGAATATTACCGAAATTGCTGCCGAGGGATCCTCCGGCGTTCTTGTCTTTCCAATCCGCCGTGAGGTCCATAAAGCCGACAGGCATGATGGTGGTGGCGCCCACCTTGAGTTGGAGCGGGGCGCTGGTGGCGTCACCGACCGCCTGCGGCAGCGTTCACCGGCCGCGTACGGAACCGCAGCACTCCACGTCAGGCAGAAGTGCACTGGCAGAAGGCGGATCGCTGGGAGTGGTTTCTGTGTCACAACACTACTTTATCGGGTCAGCGCGAGCCGGTGGGCTGATAGAAGACGCCGCGCAGGTGGCGCTTGGATTCGAATTGCGGGCAGATTCCGCTCAGCGATTCCATGGCCCCGATCAACAGGTAGCCATCCCGCTCCAGGGTTCGTTCGATCCGTCCGAACAGCGAGATGCGGTCGCGCTCCGTAAAATAGATGGCGACGTTGCGGCAGAAGACAATGTCGAATGTCCCCAGATTGGCGAAGCTATCCATCAGGTTGAACGTCTTGAAGGCGACCATGGCCCGGATTTCGTCGCGAATTTGCCAGCCGCCGCCCACGGGTCTGAAATACTTCTCGCGCACGTCGTCGCCCAGTCCCCGCGAGATCTCGACCTGGCCGAATATGCCTTTGCTTGCCCGCGCGACGGCCTGGTTGGAGATATCGGTGGCCAGCAGGCGGACACCGTAGCGGTCGGGATCTCCCAGCAGCTCTTTCAGGACGATGGCTATGCTGTAAATCTCCTGACCGGTGGAGCAGGCCGCGCTCCAGATGCGAATGGGCATCTTGCTGCCGGCTCGCGCGCGGCGGTCGATCAGTTCGGGGAGGATCTTGTGGCGGAGCAGGTCGAAAGGCGCCGTGTCGCGGAAGAACAGGGTTTCTCCGGTGGTGATGGCGTCGATGACGCGGCGCTTCAGCGACCCGCTGTAATCGGCGTTCAGGTGCCGGAGCAGTTGTGTGAAGCTGTTGCTGGCAGTCTCCTCGATCAGGCTGCTCAGGCGACTTTCGATGAGGTAGCCTTTGGACTGGTCGAGGGTGACCGCACAGGCGGAATAGATGTACTGTGCCAGGGACGCGTGTTCTTCGGGGAGCAGCTTGATCACCGGCCGGCCTCGCGCAGACTGCGGACAATGGCCGCGGCGATGGTGTCGAGCGGCACGACGGTATCGACCACCCCGGCGGCGATGGCTACCCGGGGCATGCCGAAGACCACGCAAGTGGCTTCGTCCTGGGCGATGGCGAAGCAGCCGCTGCGCTTGAGCAGGCGCAGGCCGGCCGTGCCGTCGTTGCCCATCCCGGTGAGAATAGCGGCGACGGAGCGGCCGGGGAAGTGGAGTGCGGCGGAGCGGAAAAGATAGTCGGCGGCGGGCCGGCAGTTGTTTTCCGGCGGATCGTCGGTGATCTGCACAACCACTTCCCCGCGCGGCCCCGGCGCCAGCTTCATCTGCCTGCCGCCGGGCGCGATGTAAGCGCAGTTGGCGGCGGCTTTTTCCCCGTCCTCGGCTTCCTTTACGCGGATGGAGCATTTGGCGGCGAGGCTGGCCGCCAGGGGCCGAGTGAACAGCGAGGGCATGTGCTGGACGATGAAGACGGGCGCGCCGAGATCGGCGGGCAGCGCCGGCATCAGTTTGGCGAGCGCGCCGGGCCCGCCGGTCGACACGCCGATGAGCACCAGCGGCGGGCCGGAGCGGCGCGGCCGGCGGTCTGGCTGAGAGGGGACGAACATGGCCGGCACAGCGGGAGGAGCCGCCGCGGGCGGTCGGGAAGCGTTGCCGCGCAGTATGGACCGGATCTCGCGCCGCCGGGAGAAGGCTTCGACCATGGGCAGCAGACTGGTCCGGAGCAGCGCCAGGCTCTGCTCGCCGCCGCCTCCCTCCGGCTTGGTGAGGAAATCAAAGGCGCCCAACTCCAGGGCGCGCACGGTCATTTCCCCGCCCCGCGCGGTGAGCGAGCTGACTACGATTACGCCGGCCCTGGAGCCGGCGGCCTTCATGGCTTCGAGCACCTGGATGCCGTTCATTTCGGGCATCTCGATATCGAGTGTCACCAGGTCCGGTTTCAGCTCCGCCATGCGCGCCAGCGCCAGACGGCCGTTCGCGGCGGTACCGACCACCTCCACCCCAGGCATCCCGGCCAGGGCTTGGGAAATGGCGTGCCGGAATACGACTGTGTCGTCCGCTACCAGGACTCTAAGGCTCATAGGGTTTACCCGTTCGCGGGCTGTTGTCGTGAACTTGGGAAGAGGGGCAGGCCGGGAGGCCTACCCCACAAGCGCATCAGGCTTTCGCGCTCCAATTCGTGAGGGCGTTGGTCAAGGAGGAAGAAATCCGGGCGAAATCGCTGCCCGGATTCATGGCTTTGTTCGCCGCGTCCTTCTGGCCGGAGGTGGCAAGCTGCGCCACTTTGGCGGCTTCTTCATGGAACTGCGCGTGGAGTTGCTTCACCGTGCGATAGGTGTCGGTCTGTTTTTCGGCGCTGGAAAGCTGCGCGCCGTACAGCCATTTTCCAAACTGGCACTGGTTATCCACCCTGATAGTGCCGACCAGGGTGTCGAGTTTTCCGGTGTCGACGGCGGTGCGCAGACGACCATGCCAGGCGGCATGTGCGGAAAGTGCGGATTGAATGAGGCCGCGGCTGTTGTCGGACACGTGGAACCGGGCTATGGTCGATTGTAGCTGCTCGGCCACCTTGGAGAGTTCCGCGGCGCTGGTGCGCACCTGGTCGCTGCCGGTGGCCATTTCGCCGGCCACGCGGTCGACAACGGCAATCTCCTGGGCAACCGCCGCGGAGGCCTGGGAGGTCTGCGATACTCGGGTATTGGCATCGCCAACGCCCATGGTAGCTTCAGCGATGTTGCGGGCGATATCTTTTGTTACGGTGGCCTGCTCCTCGATGGCCACGGCGATGGAAGAGACGATTTCGCTGACGTCGTGGATCACCTGAGAAACCTTCTCGATTTCGGCGATGCCTCCGGTGGTGGAGGACTGCACTCCTTCGATGCGGGCCTTGATGTCCTCGGTGGCGGCGGCGGTCTGCTGGGCCAGGGCCTTGATCTCGTTGGCGACCACGGCGAAGCCCTTGCCGGCGGAACCGGCGCGGGCCGCCTCGATGGTGGCGTTGAGGGCCAGCAGGTTGGTCTGCGAGCTGATCTCGGTAATGGTCTCGGTGACCTTGCCGATTTCGCGGGCGGCCTGGCCGAGCTGGTTCATCTGTTCGGTGATGCGGGCGGCCTGGCGGGTAGCCTCGCCGGTAATGTGGCGGGCCTTTTCGGAGTTGCCGGCAATCTCGCCGATGGTGGCGGTCATCTGTTCGGTGGCGGAGGAGACATGGGAGAGGTTGGTGGTGGTCTGTTCCATGCCGGCGGCCACGGAGATGACGTTAGCGCTCATCTCTTCGCTGGCGGCGGCCACGGCGTGGGCCTTGTCCGACGCATTGCGCGCGCCGGAGGACATCTGTCCGGAGTTGGCGGAGAGTTCGGCGTTAGCGGATGAGAGCACCTGAATCTGCCCGGCGATCTCCTGGAGCATCTGCCGCAGGCTGGAGGATACCGTCTGCACGGCCTGGGACAGCGAGCCGATCTCGTCGCCGCGCGCCAGGTACTCGGCCGGCACATCGCGCGAGACATCGCCATGGGCGACCTCGCCCAGATGGGCCACCGCGATGGAGAGCGGTTTGGCGAGGCTGCGGCTGACTGACATAGTGAACACTAAGGAGAGGGCCAGCATCATCAGGCCTATTACCCCAATCGCCAGGGACATCCGGTCGATCAACCGGTCTCGGGCCTGGGCGATTTCCTCGACTTTCTGCTTGCGCCATTGCAGCACTTGCTCCACGGCATGGACGGCGCCATGAAAGGCGGGCAGCGCCTGGGACTGAAAAGCGACGCCGGCCTCGGCGCGTTTGCCTGCCTGGACCAGTTTCAGGACCCGGTCGTCGGCCTCGCGCCAGGGCGCGAAGGTGTCGTCGAGCTGCTGCATCAAGCGCCGGCCTTCGTCAGTGGCCGCGTGCGCCTTGAGATCGTCGATGCTTCCCCGATACTCTTTGCGGATCGCCATAGCCGTCTCCTGCTCCTCCCGGTTGATCTGGTTGGATATGACCGAGCTGCCGACGAATACGAATACTCGGGTGGCGCCGCTCAGGATCTGCTGGGCCCTGACCTGTTTATCGCTCTGAGTCTGCGCCTCGCCGACGGCGCGGTCAATGGCATGCAGAGTCCACAGGGCGAAGCCGCCCACACAGACGAGTTGCAAGACGCTGGCCCCCAGAAGGAGCCCCATCTTCCTGCCGATCTTGATGTCTTTAAGTTTCTTCATGATAATTTCCTTTACTTTCTTTTCCCTGCCGGCGCACCGTTACTGGGCGGCCTCGGCCAGAATGCGGGCGGCGTTGACAACGGCGACCACCCTTCCGGCGGTGCGGCAGACACCCTTGAAGAACCGCGCCTGTCCGCCGGGAACGTTGGCCGGCGGCGGCTGCCAATGGTCGTTCTCGACCTCCACGACCTCGCCCACGCGGTCGACCAGAAGTCCGATGAATTCATTGCGGTCTTCGATGATGAAGACCCGGCTTTCACGACTCGGGCTAGCCGGCGGAAACCCGAGCTTCTGTCCGATGTCGAGAATGGTTACGATTCGCCCGCGCAAGTTGACAATGCCGGCAACCTCAGGCGGGGCATGGCGCACGCGCGTCACGGCGCTGAGCCGGATCACCTCCTGGACTGTGGCCGCGTCCAGAGCGCAGAAGGTGTCGCGTACAAAGAAGGTCGCCAGCAGCACGTTCCGGGCGGCCTGTGGTTGCAGTGTTGGGGTCATGGCTTCCTCTTCGTTCAAACGTGGAACCGGCCCACGGCGGACTGGAGCTGTTCGGCCACCTTGGAGAGCTCGGTGGCGCTGACGCGCACCTGATCGCTGCCCGTGGCCATCTCGCCGGCCACGCGATCGACCCCGGCGATCTCCTTGGCCACGTCCGCGGAGGCCTGGGACGTCTGCGAGACCCGGGTATTGGCATCGCCCACGCCCGTGGTGGCCTCGGCAATGTTGCGGGCGATATCTTTTGTGACGGTGGACTGCTCCTCGATGGCCACGGCGATGGAGGAGACGATCTCGCTCACATCGTGGATGACTTGCGAGACCTTCTCGATTTCGGCGATGCCTCCGGTGGTGGAAGACTGCACACCCTCAATGCGGGCCTTGATGTCTTCGGTGGCGGCGGCGGTCTGCTGGGCGAGGGCCTTGATTTCGTTGGCGACCACGGCGAAGCCCTTGCCGGCGGAACCGGCACGCGCGGCCTCGATGGTGGCGTTGAGGGCCAGCAGGTTGGTCTGCGAGCTGATCTCGGTGATGGTCTCGGTGACCTTGCCGATTTCGCGGGCAGCCTGGCCGAGCTGGTTCATTTGTTCGGTGATGCGCTCGGCCTGGCGGGTAGCCTCGCCGGTGATGCGGCGGGCCTTTTCGGAGTTGCCGGCAATCTCGCCGATGGTGGCGGTCATCTGCTCGGTGGCGGAGGAGACGTGGGAAAGGTTGGTGGTGGTCTGCTCCATGCCGGCGGCCACGGAGATGACGTTGGCGCTCATCTGCTCGCTGGCGGCGGCTACGGCGTGGGCTTTGTCGGAGGCATTGCGAGCGCCCGAGGACATCTGGCCGGAACTGGCGGAGAGCTCGGCGGAAGAAGAGGAGAGCACCTGAATCCCGCCGATGAACTCTTGCAGCATCTGCCGCAGGCTGACGGACATGGTCTGCATGGCCCGGTTCAACAGGCCGATTTCATCGCAGCGCTCCAGGTCTTGTTGCGGCACATCGCGCGAAACATCGCCCGCGGCGACTTGCTCCAAATGGCTGACCGCCGCGGCGAGCGGTTTCGCGATGCAGCGGGTAACCACGACTCCGAGAAACGTGGCCATCGCCGCCGCCAAGAGCGTAAGCAGGGCAATGGGGATGGGCATGCGGCGCGCGAATGTCTCGGCGTACTGCTTTCTCTCGGCGAGCCGCGGCTTCTGCCAATTCAGATAGTCCGCCAGAGCGTGTTGCACCGGGCCAACGCTCGGAATGCTCTCGTCCCGGTATACTGCCAGGGCCTCCTGGGTCTTGCCGGCTTGTCCCAACTGCAGCGTGTGGAGGTTCGCATCGAGCCACGTAGTGCCGGCCTTTTCGAGCTCGCCCAACAGTTTCATGCCTTCGGTAGTCTTGTCGCGGGATTTCAAATCGCCCATCAGCGATCGGCACTCGTTCGCCAGGCGGACCTGGTCGGATCGGTCGGCGCCGGCTGCGCTTTCGTGGCAGTTCTCGCAGTGGCTGCTCAGCGTAATGTGGCCGACGACGGCGTTCACTATCCCCAGGTCGCTCCCGACGAGTTGAGCAGTCATCATCTTGTCGGCTTCATTCTGCTGCTGTTCGGCCGTGACACGAAGGGCACCTATCGCCCACAGACTCAGGGCTCCGGTGCATACCACCGACCCGATTCCGCTGGCCAGAAGGAGCGCCAGCTTTTTCCCGATTTTGATATTCGCAAGGTATTTCATCATGATTTCCATCCTCTTAAGCATTTTTTACAAGGCCGGAGCATTCGCATTCTTTCCGACGGCCTTACGGATGCTCTCCAGCAGGTCGTCGCGGTTGAGCTTGATCTGATATTCGTCGACGCCAGCTGCCAGGCCGCGAGCGATTTCTTCCTCCCCGGCGAGGGAGCTCAGGGCGATAATTGGCAACTTGGCGAAGCGAGTATCGGCGCGAATTTGGCGCGTCAAAGCGAGCCCGTCGAGCCGGGGCATTTCGATGTCGGTGGCGACGAGAGAGACCTCGCCGGCGTGATCTTGCAGGAGTTCCCAGGCTGCCTGGCCATCCTCGGCGGCCAGGACGCGGTAGCCCACAGCCTCCATGAGGCGTTGGATCTGCCCGCGGAAGAAATCCGAGTCTTCGGCCAGCAGTACGGTAGTGCTCTGTCCGGTAGCGTGATGATGGACGGCGGGCGGCGGCGTCTGACGGGCCCAACCGGGCAAGGCGGTTTCAGCCAGCTCGAAGATGTCCAGGAGCAGCGTGGTGCGGCCCTTGAGGACGGCCGAGCCGGAGACGCCGGGCTGGCGCAGAGTGGCGGTATCGATGGTGATTCTGCTTTCGAGCATGTCGAGGGGTTCGGCTGCCAGCAGGCCCAGGGGCCGGCCGGCCTCCTCGAACACGATGACCACCCACGACTGCTCGCCGGAGAGCTCCTGCACACTGGCGGTGTCATGCAGAGCGACCAGGGGAAGGCTGGCACCGCGGTATTGCATGGTGCGGCGGCCGCCTAGGTACTCGATCTGTTGGGGACGGACGCGCTCGATGCGCGAGACCAACTCGAGCGGCACGGCGCAATCCTCCTGGGGAGCATTGCGGAACAGGAGCAGGGAACGCAATTCGGCGCCGTCGGCGGTCGAGAGAACGGCAGACTGACGGGCCACCGCTTCGACGGTAGCAGTGGAGAGCGCGGCGCAGCCGGCCAGGCCGGCCACGTCGAGGATCACGGCCACGTGGCCATCGCCCAGGATGGTGGCGCCGGCGTATTCACGCAGATTCTGGAAGTGCCGCCCCAGGGGCTTGACCACAATTTCGACGGTATCGTGGAGCTCTTCGACCACCAGGCCATATTCGAAGGCGCCGGTATCGACCAGGGCCACGTTCAGCGCGATTCCGGCGCGGTCCGGGCGGGGCGCGCCCAAGGTCTCGGCGAGGTACACCAGCGGCACCAGGCGATCGCGCAGGATGAGCACCTCGGCGTCTCCGGCGCGGTCGATACGGCCGGCAATCTGCGCCGCGGGAATGCGGATCAGCTCGCCCACGTTGACCTGCGGGATGGCGAAGCGCTCGCCGCCGTCGGAGACCAGCAGCGAGGGGATGATGGCCAGGGTGAGGGGCAGCTTGATGCGGAAGCGGGAGCCGCGGCCGGGGGTGGAATCGATTTCGATCTTGCCGCCCAGCTTGTCGAGGTTGGTCTTGACCACGTCCATGCCAACGCCGCGTCCGGAAACGTCGCTGAGTTTTTGGGCGGTGGAAACGCCGGGGTGGAAAATGAGCGCCATCTTGTCGCGCTCGGGCATGGTCTTAAGCTGCTCGCGGGTGACCAGCCCTTTGGCCACGGCGGATTCGGACACCTTTTCTACGGCCAGCCCCTTGCCGTCGTCGGCGATTTCGATGACCACCTGGCCGGCCTGGTGGGAGGCCTTCAAGGTCACCATGCCCCCGGGAGATTTGCCGGCAGCGGCGCGCTCGGCGGGCGACTCGATGCCGTGATCGACGGCGTTGCGCACCATGTGGGTGAGCGGGTCTTGCAGGCCCTCGAGGATGGTCTTATCGATCTCCACCTCGCCGCCTTCGATGCGCAGCTCGACTTCCTTGCCGAGGTCGCGGGACAGGTCGCGCACCAGGCGGGGAAACTTGGAGAACAGGTTGCCGACGCCCTGCATGCGGGTCAGGGTGACGACCTCCTGAAGCTCGGAGGTCACCAGGCTGACGCGCTGGGCGCCGGAGCGGATGCCGCGTTCGTCCTGGCGGGAGATGGACTCGTTCAACTGGTTGCGGCTGAGCACCAGCTCGCCGGCCAGAGTCATCAGGGAGTCGAGCAGGGTCACGTTGAGGCGGATGGTGCTTTCCGCGGGAGAGGCCGGCGCCGGAGCAGCCGCCGGGATCTTGGGGGTTGGTGGAGGAGGCGCGGGCGGGGCCGCCGCCTTCTTGGGAGCCTCTTGGACCGGCTCGGCCGCGGGGGCTGGCGGAACCACGGGCGCCACACAAGCCGGCGGGGCCGGCACGGCAGGCGGCGCGGCGGCCGCCGCGGCCAAAGGCTTCACGGAACCGTCTTTGGCAACCACGCGGACACGCTCCGGGGGCGCTTGCACGACCTGGCCGATCAGGTCGGGCTCGAGCACGGTGGCGTAGAGCACTTCCATCATCAGCTTGTTGGACGGCTCGTCGTCCAGCGTTCCGGCCGAGTCCAGGTCGAAGACGGTCTCGAGGATCGTGCCGCACTGCATCAGGCTTTTGAGCACCTGGTAAGGCGTCTGGCCGCGCCGCTGGATGTCGTGGATCAGATCGTATTCGATCAGGTAAATGCTCTTGCAGCCCCGCCGCGCCTGGGTCAAATCGAAGGTCGAAGCCTCGATGTGCCAGCTCGACTCGGGCACGGAGATGGCCACGTGTCCGGTGACGGAGCTCTTCTGGGCGGGCGGCAGATTGTTCTCGGCCAGTCCCGTGAGGGCGGCAACGAACTCGCCGATATCGGCCTGGTTGCTGGTGGCGCAGTTCTGAATCAGCTCGCGCAGTTTGTCGAAAGCGATCAGCAGGATGCTGATGACTTCCGGGCTGGGCACCATCTGCCGGGAGCGGATCATGTCCAGCGCGCTCTCCGTTTTGTGAGCCAGTTCCCGGATCTTGGCCAGGTCGAAGAAGCCGGCGCCGCCCTTAATGGAGTGCGCCGCGCGGAAAACGCGGTTCACCAGTTGCTCGTCGATCTCCGCTCCGCCGTGCTCGATCTCCAGCAGATCGGTCTCGATGGTAGCCAGGTGCTCGCGGCACTCGGCCAGATACTCCCGCAGGGACTCGTCGTCCAGGTTGAGTTCGCTCATGGTTTTCCCTCAGTCCCCGGACACGCTGAAATGCTGATGGATGCGCATGAGCCGGAACAGGTCCAGAATCTCTTTCGAAGCGTGGACCACGGCCAGGCTTCCGCCCAGCTTGTTCAGCGAATTGTGCGCGGAAACCAATACTCCCAAGCCGCTGGAATCGATCATCTCGACGCCGGTGAGATCCACGACCATTTCGCGGACGCCGCCAGCGACGGCCTCGCGCATGGCGGATCGCAAGCTGTCCGCCGAGGCGGCTACCACGTTCCCGCCCGGCCGGACCAGCGCGGCACCGGCTTCCTGTGTAATCGTTACGTCTGTCATCAACTCCTCCATCGTCAAAAGCGTTTGATCAAGGTCACCGCGTTGCCGCTGTGGTTAAAGCGGAACCGGGTGGCGTACTGGCGGAAAATATGGATGCCAAGCCCGGAGGTACGCAACCCATCGAGTGTGTCGTTTCCGGCGGCGCGCCAGTCGAAGCCGTCGCCCTCGTCGCGCACGGCAATGGTAAGGCGCCGTCCGCGCCAGCGCAGGAGGCAACGTACGTGCTTGGCCGGATCGTAGCGGCAGCCGTGTTTCACGGCATTGGCCAGCGCTTCGCGCAACAGCAATTCAACGGCGAACCAGTCGACCGCCGGCATGCACACGCGCCGGCAGCAATATTCCGAGAGGAACGCCTCAGCCGCCGCTAGTGTGCCCGGCAAAGTTGCCTCCATCTGGCAAAAAACATGGCGTTGGGTCTTCATGCAGGCACCTCCACGGCCAACAGCAGCAGGTCGTCCTCAACTATTGCGGCGGCAGGCCGGAGCTCGCCCGCGATCCTTGCCGCGGCTTCGGCCAGCGGCGCCGTGCGGTGGCGGATGCACGCCTCGGTGAGCCGCTCCAAGCCCTCCCGCCGGCCGCCGCCCGCGGAGGCTTCAATCAGCCCGTCGCTATATAAATAGAAGCGGTCTCCAGCCGATACCTTCAGATCTTTGCGCTGCAGCAGCACGGAACTGAACAGCCCCAAGGGGTCGCCGTCCATGTCGGCAGTCTGCGCCTGTCCGGAGGCACTCACCAGGAGGAGCGGAGGATGTCCCGCGCTGACCACCGACAGCCGTTTGGTGTGTTGGTTCAGGCCCGCATAGCATGCCGTCAGATATTGTTCCTCGCCGAGCATCTGCCGCATGACCGAGTCGATGCCGCGCATGGTGTCCTCCGGAGAGAACAATGGTCCGGTGTACTGGCGCAGCAGCGCCTTGATGGCCGAAGTCAGGAACGCGGCGCTGGCGCCGTGTCCGCTAACGTCCGCCACAAAATAGGCGAAAACCCCGGTATCCACCGCGACCACGTCGTAAAAATCCCCGCCGGCTTCTTCGAGGGGCTTATAGAAGACGCCGAACGAGGCCGCGGGACAGTCGCCAGGACGTACCAGGATGGCCTGCTGGGCATCGCGCAACTGCTCCAGCCGCGTGCGATGGTGCTCGACCAGGGCCCGGTTAGCCTCCCTGATGCGCAGATGAACGCGCACGCGCGCCAGCACTTCCTCGCTGTGGACCGGTTTCGACACATAATCCACGCCGCCGACCCTCAGGCCGGTAACCTTGTTCTTCACGTCATCGAGGGTGGAAAGAAAAATGATGGGAATATCGGAGGTGGCCGGGTCGGTCTTGAGCTGGGCGCAGGTCTCAAATCCCGTCTCGCCGGGCATCATCACATCGAGCAGAACCAAGTCCGGCTGTTCTGCGTGGCATATAGCGCGCGCCGACGGACCATCGCTCGCCGTCAGGGTGCGGAAGCCCACGGCGTCGAGCATCCTGCGGACGATAACCACGTTGGTCGGCGCGTCGTCAACGATCAGGATAGTTGGGGTGCGGTTCACGAAGCGCTTCTCCCCAGTGCGGAGGGCCGCTCGCCGGGCTGCCCGGAGAGAGCCGGGTGCGGCACTCTCAGATGGAGCGAGAGTCGATCGATTGTGAGAACCTGGCCTCGATCTGTCACTACCTACTTATCGGTAGGTGCCGATTGTTCCTTTAGATCTGTGGTTTCCGCTTCGCTATTATTTTCGCGGCGGCACGAAAGCCCGGCGGGTGGGAGCGGCGCCCGGCGAAACTCCTATATAAAGGTCAGGTCGTGCCGATAAGGGTTGCAGGCTGTTATCGTCCCCTTTTACGCCCCACATGCGCTGCCGCCGGGCCCGAAAACAGACAGGAACGATTGGCATGACTACACAACTTCGATTCTCATCGTGCCTGGTGCGTGGTGGTTTGCCTTCTTGGCGCCGGAGCGGCCTTTGGTCAGAACCAGGGCGCGCCGAAAGAAGAACCACGAATCCAGGACAAACAGTTTCCTGATTGAGGAGGCCTACAACCAGGAACGTGGGGTGATACAACACATCAGCACATTTTCCCGGATGTGGAACAGCAAGGACTGGAGCTATTCGTTTACGCAGGAGTGGCCCGGGCTTCGGGACCCGCGGCATCAGTTCAGCTATACCCTGTACGCCATGCACGCCGGAGGGTTTGCCGGCAGGGCGCAGGCTTCGGCGACGTAGCTCTCAACTACCGGTATCAGGTGGCGGGCAATGGCGAGAGCCGCTTCGCTTTCGCTCCCCGGCTATCGGTGCTGCTTCCGAGCGGTGACGTTGCGAAAGGCCGCAGCTTCGGTGCCCTTGGGATACAGACGAATCTCCCCGTCAGCATTGTGTTGCATCGCCGGCTGGTGAGCCACTGGAACGCGGGGGCGACGTTGGTGCCAAATGCGCAGAGTGCCGATCATTACCGCGCGACCACCGCGGGCCACAACCTGGGTCAAAGCATGGTCCTTATCGTTCATCCGAGGTTCAATTTTCTGGTAGAGACGGTGGCCAACCGCTTTCAGTCCGTGTTGTCGCCGGGCCGGACCGAGTGGTGCAGAACCGCCTACGTCAGTCCGGGCGTGCGCTGGGCGTACAACTTCAAAAGTGGCTTACAAATCGTTCCGGGAGTGGCCTTTCCCCTGGGAGTAGGCCCGAGTAGCGGCGAGCGGGGTTGTTCCTTTATCTCAGTTTCGAGCACCCGCTGAAGTTCATGCACCCCGAATCGGCGCTGGCGCACCGCTAGTGTGCTGAGTTAGAAATTCGTTCACAAAGTCGCTGGACCTTGCCCAGGATCAGATCCGCGTCAGCGGTCCAGACGAACGGCTGGGGATCTTTGTTTCGGTTTTCGAGGTACTGCAACATCGCCTTTTCCAGACTCCGCACTCCGTCGAAACTGCCACGGCGCACGCACTTCTCCGTCACGTCGGCAAAGAGCCGTTCGACTTGATTGACCCAGGAGGCGCTGGTCGGCGTGAAATGCAGGTGATATCGCGGGTGGCGGGCGAACCAGCGCAAGACCTTGGGAACTTTATGCGTACCGTAGTTGTCCATCACCAGATGAACGTCCAGATCTTTGGGCATCTGCTTTTCGACGCGTTCCAGAAACTTGAGGAAC
>JAIQEX010000163.1 GCA_020073615.1 Terriglobia bacterium | reverse complement strand
CCCGTTCCGCTACTTGGCGGCGGAGATCCTCAAGCTCTCGCAGCAGCCGCTCATTTTCCCGAT
The DNA here is from genome assembly GCA_020073615.1 of Terriglobia bacterium. Lineage (GTDB taxonomy): Bacteria > Acidobacteriota > Terriglobia > Bryobacterales > Bryobacteraceae > JADGNR01. Next base: position 13,322 of record JAIQEX010000163.1, on the reverse strand, counting down.
GCAGTTGTTCGCGGCTGGCCTGGTTGGAGCGCCGATGGCTATTCGCTGCTGCTCCTTGTTGCCTCGCGCGGCGAATTGCTCTCGCACTCATCCACCATAAAGTAAACCTTTCGGCGAGATTTGTCCAGCAAAATCGGATTAGGCACGTGAACTGTTACGGTTTGGCAATAGCCATTTTCACCGAACCAAAGATCCTCGCAGGCGCGTCTTGCGGCGCCATACGCGTCCAGATCCCGGCACCTGTCATTCTGGGTGTCCCAGGGAAAGCAGTTTGTCCGGTAAGCAGCGTCGTAGCACTGCGAAATACCCACCTTCTTCGGGTCGGCGCTGATGCTAGTGTCACTGCACGCAGTGTACTTCTTGGCGGCGTCATTCATAGCAGTTCGCCATTTACTGAGAGCGGTTCCCATGCATGTGCCGTTGGCGCTGGTGCAAGCGTTATTACACTTCTTCCATGTGTCGGCGGCTAACCACGGAGCAACAAGCAGGACGAGGAGTGACACGAAGAGCGTAGTATGTTTCATTGGAGTCTCCGTTGTCCTTACTTGCTGGCCTCAGCCACGATGGCCGTTGGGAATAAAAGCTTCCCCCCAGCAGCAAGAGTGCCGTCCTTGCGATCGTCGGATCGGATGCGCAGGAGAGAACGTTCAAAGCCCACAGCGATTACCAGGTCGCCTGTCTCGGAGTTCCGCACCACACAAAAGATACTGTGGCGATTGGATAGCTCTGCAAATTTCGTTACTAGCCCGTCTGGCGCCAGGCGGAACACTCCGTCGACGCCAGGGACGTCACCGGCGATCAGAAAGCCCCCCACACCGTCGGAAACTATCGATACAGGGTTCATGGGCGCGCGGACGCCCTTGAGAGCGATCTCCTTGACGACTCCGGCTGGCGTTATTCGATAGAATTCGGTAACCAACCCGATCACTCCGACCCTGTGGTTCCCTTCCTCTAACACCAGGTAGTCGCCGGAAGCGTCCACAATCACCGCCACATGCCGGCCGCCGGACGGGTAAGTAAGGCCACCATAGTTCGCGGCCTTGAGAACCGACATGCCATCCGGGGATATACGCCAAACGACCGGCAGCTTGCCGTCCGCCACGATGAGGTCTCCGCTGCCCGCCACCGCGACGGTGGACCATTCGGCGTCTTCCGGCGCAGTCGCAATCGTGGTCACAACCCCGGAGGGAGTGACGCGAAGAAGTGACGATTTGGCGGCGACGACGTAGTTCCCCGCGGCGTCCACCGCAAGTCCAACACCGGCGGCGCCATTCGCGATGGTGGTGATCGTCTTGCAGTCCGCCGAGACCCGCACAAGACTGTCTTCCTCGGAGTCTTGCAGCACTACGTACGAGACGTTGCCGCCGGCCAACGGCCACGCGGCGAGAAGCATAGCAGCATAAGAACAGAACAGCAACTTCAAGGTAGCCTCCTTTCAACCTACTTCGCTTGATACCGTCATGCCGGTTTTCAAAAACGACGGATCACGGATCTAAGTATCCTGCCTCCCCTGTTGCCTGGTCAAGACTGCCGAATATCGTACTCCTGTCGTTCTTTATAGAATTCCTGCCATTGCTCCGAAGCGCGGCCCGAGCCATGTACGCCTGTCTTGCGTCGCGGCGAAAATTGGCCGGAGTCACTCCGAACCACGCTCGAAAGACACTGCCAAAAAGGGCAACGTTGGGCATACCGGCTATGGCGGCCACTTCTTTCAGCGGTGTGTCAGTCGAAGACAGTAACTTCCGGGCTCGCTCCAAGCGGATTCGAGTCAGTATCCGCATGGGGCTGGATCCGGTTTCCAGACGGCACAAGTGCCAGAAGCGCGATGCGGAGACGCCGATGTGGTCCGCAATATCCTCGACCCGCAAGGGTTCGCCAAGGTGCGCTTCCATAAAGCGGATCGCTTCCCGAATCCTCCGGCTCAGGAAGGGGGGCGCCGCCGTCTTCAGTTAGCAGTGCACCTGCTGAGCAGTCCACATCGAGGAGACTCATCGCGCTCTCCTACCGCCCTTCTGGCTGTCCGCGGCGACACTCGCCGCCGCCGTGCGGGGGGGGGACGCCCGCCATGCCACATGAATTCTATCAAGGCACATGGTGCTGGTCTAAGAGTAGCGCTCCAGTACTGCCATTTTCAAGATAAAAATACCTTGAATAGTACTGGTTTGTTGCCTGGCCGCGGAGCCGCCATGACGGGCAAATCCGTGCGGGCCAGGAGCGCCTTCGGCGCCGGGCGGGCCTGGAGGCCTACCCTACTTATCCCCACAACTCGTGCACGGGCATGAACGGGAACGTGCCGGTCTGCGGGACGTACTCGAAGCCGCGGCCCAGCGGGTCGTCGTGGCGCACCGTGGTCCAGTCGATGCCCATGGCCGAGTAGATGGTGGCTTCGATGTCCTCGGGGTAGACGTAGCGCTGCTGCGACCAGCCGAAATCGGCGGTGTCGGCGCCGGAATCGTTGGTGGCGCCGATCACCGTGCCGCCCTTGGTGCCGCCGCCGGCGAAGAAGGCGAACTGCTGCGGCCAGTGGTCGCGGCCCTGCGCGCCGGAGAGCGCGCCCACCGTGCGGCCGAATTCGCCGACCATCACCACCAGCGTGGAGTCGAGCAGGCCGTTGGCTTTGAGATCGCCCACGAGCGCGGAGACCGCGTTATCCAGGATCTTACTCTTGGCCGGCAGTTGGCCCGCCGCGTAGATGTTCGAGTGCATGTCCCAACCGTCGGCGGAGGTGATCTGGATGAAGCGCGTGCCCTGCTGCGCCTTCAGCACCTGGGTGGCCACCAGGCAGGCGTTGCCCAGTCCGGTGGAGCCGTAGCGCGTGCTGTCGGCGGCGGCGAAAGCGAACGCCTGGTTCACCACCGGGTTGTACATCAGGCCCTGGGCGGCGGCGTAGAAATCGTTGTAGTCGCTCATGGGCTGGCCGTCGGGCGAGCTCACGCGCAGGCCGTCGTCGAGTGAGTGCATCAGGTTCCAGCGGTTGGTGAAGCGCGCCTGGCCGTCGGGGTTGGTGGTGTACGCGATGCCGTTCGTGCTGGGCGCAACCTTGAAGGGCGCGTAGACCGCCGGGAAGTAGCCCGCGCCAACGCCGCCGGCCGAGTTCAGCGCCAGAAACGTCGGGAACACCTGGCCCGGCTTGCGCTCTTTGTCTTTTTCGATAGCCACCACGCTGCCGATGTTGGGAGCAATGTTGCCCAGCGCCGCCGCCGGGTTGCGTCCGATTTGCGTCCACATTTGCGCCAGAGTGTGCACCAGGGCGTGCGCCCGCATGCTGCGCACGATGGCGAAATCGGCAAGCTGCCGGCCCAGATTGGGCAGCAGGCCTATGGGCCACAGAATGCCGTTGACGGTTTCGGGCGCAAAGGTGGTGGGGGTGACGCCGGGGACCATCTTCAGATCGAACGTGTCGGTATGGCTGGGCGCGCCCGCCAGCAGGATGAAGATGACGTTACTCGCCGTGCCCTTGGTGGCGGCGCCCGAGTTAGTAACATCGGCCGCCTTGGCATAGCGCTGCGCCAGATACGCTCCGCCGATGCCCGCGCCGGTCAACTGGAAGAACTGGCGGCGCGTCCAGTGGGGGCGATTGAAAAACGTCTTATGATTCCAGCCGTGCTTTTGGCAGAAGCAATTGAATTTTTCCTGTTCGTTCATGGCGCCCTCCCCGGTTAGTAATTAAATATGAAATCGACCTTGTTGTAGAGCGACCACACCAGGTCCTGCACGGCCTGCGTGCGGTTCGCGCCCGACAAGGCGGCCGCCGATTTGGCCATCTCGTCCGCCGCCGGGTGGCGCGACAGAATGTTGAGGTAGAGCGTATCCACCAGGCCGGTATTGCTGAGGCCGAGGTTCTTGGCGATGAGCGGTGTGGCGTTGGCGCCGGTGGCTTGCAGGCGCGCCTCCACGAACGGGTTGTTCATGAGGCTGAGCGCCTGGAGAATGGAGCCGTCCTGCTTGCGCGGCTGGTCGTCGCGGTTGCCGCGCAGGAAGCTATCGAGGAAGGTTCGGGCGTTGACGTCGCTGGAGGGACCGCCCACTACGTCGGGCAACTGCATGGCGTAGCTAACCGGGGCGTAGCCCTGGTCGGTGAAGCCGGTCATGGTGTAACTGGGGAAGGCGCCGCTCGATTGCGCCACGGCATCGTGTAACTCCTCGGACCACAAACGCCGCACGAACTTACGCGCGAAGTAAGGCTCCCAGGCGGCGTTCCACTGGCCGTCATAGTGACTGGAGAGCTGGTAGGTCTGCGAGTTGGCGATCTCGCGCATGAGCGACTTGATGTTGTAGCCGCCCTCGACAAAGTGAGTGGCCAGCGCGTTCAGCAGCTTCGCGTTGGCGGGCTGCAGCGTCCACGGGGCCGGCGGCGGATTGTTGGGATCCAGGCGCGCCGGGTCGAAGGTATCCGGCGGGTCTACGATGCCGCGCCCGAAGAACTGGGCCCACAGGTAATTGACGGCGGCGCGCGCGAACTGGAAATCGCCGGTCACGTTGCGCGCCAGCGCGACGCGATAACTCTCCCCGGCGTTGGGCGTATTCCCGTTGAAGATGTACTGCGGCGGCACGTACCAGCAGGGCTGGCCCACTTTGCAGCCCGCGGGCGCCACGCGGGCCGGCCGGTTGCCGGTGGTGGTGCTGAGGGCGTAGTCGAGCGTGAACCCGCCGGTCCTATCCTGAAGCGACCAGAAGCTGAGGGCGTTGCCGGCATCGCGCGTCTGCTGGACTTGGGTGTGCGAGATAAACGACGCAAGCTGCCAGGCCTGGAAGCGCGTGGTGCGGCTACCCCACAGGCTGAGCGAATCCAGGTGGCCGCGCCCGTTGTGACACAGCAGGCAGTTCACGTGGGCGAGCCCGAGGAAGGTGTCGAAGGTGTTGGCGGTCATCTGGTCGGTGATATCCTGCACGGGACCGCCGCCCACCACGCCGCCCACCAGGTAGTTGATGCGTCCGTCCTGAAAGCTGTTGGGGGCGGCGGTGGAGATCAGCTCCGCGGCCATCTGGTTATAGGGCTTGCCCGCGGCCAGCGAATCGTGGATCCACTGATAGAACGCGTTGCGTCCCTGCGCCAGGCGGTTGACGTTGGTGCTCGGCTTGGTGACCGTGTTCTGGAACAGATCGCCGTAATACATGGTCCATTTATCCACCCACTCGGGCGCGGCCAGCAGTTCGTCGATGAGGCGGGCGCGCTTGTCGGCCGCGGTATCGGCCACGAAGGCGAGCACGCGGTCCGGGGTGGGGATGCGGCCGGTGAGGTCCAGGGTGGCGCGGCGGATGAATTCCCAGTCGCTGGTAACGGGCGCGGGGGTGATGCCGTTGGTCTTGAAGTCGGCAAAGATGTAGAAGTCGATGGAGCCGGCCTGGTGCGTCTGGTCGAACGAGTGAGTCGGACCGCCGGGCGGTATATAAACCATCGCCTGCGTCACCTGCGCGGTGGTGTCGCTGAGCGCGCGCAGATGGCGCGCCGAGGTTCCGCCGGCGGTTCGGACCGCCGGAGCGAAGCGCTCCCGTTCGGCACCGAAGAAGCTGCACTCCGGATGGGACACGGTCAGTTGCGCGGCATCCTGCGGGGCGGGATTATCGTCCGCGCGGCTGACCAGCAAGCCGGCAAACACCAGGAGCCCGAGCCCACCCAGAACCGGAACCCAGCGTGGTCTGTGCATACACCCTCCGAGCGCGTTAGCGTCATTATAAGCCAACAAACCCGGCCTTCCGCGAGGAGTTCCATTAAATTTCCACAATTGCCGGTTGGGCGCGGGAGAAATGCCGCGCGGCAGGGTTTATCATCTCGGAATGGGACAACGGGCGGGGTGGGGTTGGCTGCTGGCGGGCATTCTGGCGGCGGGAGGAGCGGCGCCCGCGCAGACGCTCACCGATCAGGCGCTGAACGGCAAGTACTTTTTCCGGCATGTTTCGCTGGGCACGGTTGCGTCGGGCGCGCTGGCCGATCCGCGCAGCCTGATCGGCACGATGACCTTCGATGGCCAGGGTGGTTACACGTACACGGCGCAGCAGGTAGTGGGCACCGGCGCCGCCGCGCCGCAAAGCGGTTCCGGAAAGTACGCGGTGGACGCGGCCGGCTTCGTGGCGCTCGACAGCCCGCTGCGCACGGGCGCCAGAATCAACGCCCGCGTGGGACCGGAGGCCCTGCTGGGGTCGGACACGGAATCGGGCGGCAACACTTTCGATTTGCTGGTGGCGATTCCAGCGCCGGCATCGAACGCCGGCGCCACTCTGGCGGGACCGTATTGGACGGTCAGCCTGGAATTCCCCGGCGCCTCGGCGGCCAATGCGCGCAACACCATCTTCAGCCTGAGCTCGACAGCGCCGGGCCAGTTCGCGAATTTCAGCGTGCAGGGCCACGCCGCGAACCTGGCGGGCGGCGCGCCGATCGCGCAGCCGGTCTCGGGCGCTACTTATACGATGGGAGCGGACGGGGTGGGAAGCGCCTCGTTCGGAGCGTCCGCGACCCTGCTGAGCGGGGACAAGACTGTGTATGTCTCGGCGGACGGCAATATCATCCTGGGCGGAGCCACGGCCGGCGGTTCGCACGACATGGTGATCGGGGTGAAGGCGGCGGCCGGGGTTACCGCCGCCACGTGGAACGGCAATTACTGGAGCGCCGGGCTGCGAATCGATCCGAACGCGGTGACCGGCTATGCGGGTTCGGCCGCGGCGCGCGGGGTGGGCCGTGTGACGTGGAGCCGGCGGCTCAAGGCGCTGGGCTTCGGCGCGTCGGACTTCACCGCCACCGATGGCTACACGCTGAACGGCGATGGATCGGGGACCGAAGAGTTGAGCATGGTCGGGCTGGGCGCCGGCGGGAAAATGTTCGTCGGCTCCGCCATCAGTGGGGACGATGCCGGCGCGTTCGAAATCTTCTTCGGTGCGTCCATGGCCACGCTCAGCGGCAGCGGCGTGTTTCTGGACCCGCAGGGCGTGGTGAACGGGGCAAGCTCCGCGCCCGCCGGCAATCCGATTTCGCCGGGGGAGTTTATTTCGCTGTACGGCTCGGGGCTGGCCAAGGGCAACGCGACGGCCACGGCGCCCTTCCCTCCCACGCTCAATGGCGTAACCGTGCTAGTGAATGGCAAGGCGGCGCCGCTGTTCGCGGTGAGCGCGGGGCAGGTCAACGCCCTGGTGCCGTACAGCACGCAAGGGCCAACCGCCACCATCGTGGTGCAGAATGGGACCGTCAGCTCGAACACCGTGACGATCGCGGTGGCGCCCATTTCGCCCGGCATTTTCTCACTCGACCAGAGCGGCACGGGGGCCGGGGCGGTGGTGCACGGCCCGCCCAATTTCGGGGCGGTCACGGCGGCCAGTCCCGCCACGGCGGGAGAGTTCGTGTCCATCTTTCTCACGGGCATGGGGGCGGTGAACCCCGCCGTGACCGACGGCACCGCTGGCGGCGCGAACCCGGCAAGTGCCACCACGCTTCCGGCGAGCGGCAACTGCGCCGCGGGAAGTTTTTGCGTGCTGGTGGCGGGCCAGCCGGCCCGGGTGATTTTCAGCGGCCTCGCTCCGGGATTCCCGGGGCTGTACCAGATCAACATTCAGATCCCGCCGCTTTTCGGAGCCAGCGGCGCGCTGCCGCTGGCCATTGCCGCGCCCACCGCCTTTCACGACCAGGTATCGATCGCCATCCAGTAACGCAGGTACCTTCGAGTGACCAGTGCCAGCTTGCGCAAATGAGTCACATCCAAGAGCCCGACGCGGAGACGCGGAGACACAGAGGCAGCGCGGAGGAGACAGAATGGGCTCGGCGCTCTCCGCAGCCTCAGCGCCAGCATCGCGGTTTCCGGCGAAGGCACCTGCCCGGCGTGAGCGCGCGGAGCGAGCACAGGTCACGAAGAAAAACCGGCGTCCTCTGTCGCGCCTAGTGTACCCAGTGCGCAACTGTCGTCATCGGTCTATCTCCTGAGTGATCAATCAATTACTGTTCATCGACATCGGGAACTCGGGTTAGGTGATCGGCATCCCGCGGCGTCGGCGTCACGGATTTCTGCTGGTAGGACAGTCCGGAAGCCATCAGAAGTGGCGGAATCCGGCCCGTCATCGTGGCCGTATCGGCCAGGGGGCCGACCGCGGACCGGGGGGCCGCCCCACGATTCGCCGGCTACGCCACGCTCATGCGGATCAATTGCTCGGCGTGTTTCAGCGCTTCCGGGGTGAGCGTCTGGCCGGAGAGCATGCGGCCGATTTCGCGGGTACGCGCGGCCGCGTCCAGCTCTTCGATGCTGGAGGAGCTGCGCCGGGAGCAGCAGCAGCTTTTCCGGGAATTCGAAGAACTGGCCGCGGGGCTGAGCGCGCGGCGTACTGTGGCGGCGCGCAAGCTGGAAAAGTCGCCGCGCCGTTCCGCCACGCCGCCGCGCACGGCATCCACGAAGAATCTTCGCCGGGCCAAGATACTATTCCAGGGGTTCGATGTTAAGACGCTCCGCTGCGCGCCTTCATCTGATTGACCTCAGAGGTTTAATAATTTTGGCCCATCTTTTGAGCGCTGCCCGAAGCCTTTGCCGGAGCGGTAAAGGAGGCTTACATTAGTACTATATAAGCTCCTTTTCTCTTGAAATACTATTACGGACGTGTTATCTATAACCAGTACCATGTGCGCCGAAGCCGACCGCACGGCGGAGTTCTGGCGGCCCCCCGGGGACGACAAAGCTGGCAAGAAGGTACATCTTGCCGCGCCGGGAGAACCCAGCGTGTCATCGCCTGGGTTTAGCACAGTTCAGACATTGGGCCGAAGCCCGACATTGCCCTCTTCAACTATGGCGAGCCTCCTGGCCATCGCTGTCGGTGGTGATGACGGGAATATGAAGCGCACGCGCGGCGACGGTGTCAAGCCGATAGATACTGCCGGGCGAAAGGGGAGCGTTTGTGGCTCTACTTGATGTAAGTCCTGCACCGGCACGTTTTCGAGTGCGAATGGCAGCGGTAGGCCTCAGGACAGGAGGTTGCTCGAAGCCGTACGCTTTATGAAAGAACATCTCGATCGTCAATTACGGATCGAGGATATAGCTGCGCACGTAGGACTCTCTTCTTCGCGTTTTTGGCACCTATGGCGGGCCACAACCGGTTCCAGCCCCAAACAACTGCTCAAGCAGATGCGGCTGGAACGGGCGACCGAGCTATTGCGTGCAACTGACATGGCGTTGAAGGAAGTCGCCGCCACTGTGGGCATGCCAAACGTCAGTGCGTTCGGACGCGCGTTTCTGTCCTGGCACGGACTAACGCCGACGCTAGTCCGGCGGCATGCCGAAGATTCGTGGCCGGCTCGGATCACTATGCACAGTCGAGAGCAGCAGGAATTGTACAATAAACGGCAGGATTTGCATATTCATAGTACTTGATCGGGAGCAGCACAAACATGATACTCAGATCCGTGAGTACACCAAGCACAAAACGGGGCACAGACGGCCCCCAGGCAGGGTTGACTGACACGTCCAACCTTCGGAAGGCGACTCGTTCGGTCCGTTTCGTCTGAAAGCCTGGGATGAAGAGTGCGCTGTGTCTTTTTCGGGAGGATCTAAACAGCATATGCGACTCGCGATAGCGTGCCTGCTCTTCTTGAGATGCATCGTCGCTCAAAGCCAACTGCCGTTGGATGGTATCTCTGTCATCGGCGTCGACCTTGACGTGGCAACTGGAACATTCAAGGCAGATATTGTGAACAATACCGGCCTTGACGTAAGCGGGGGAAGTTACCGGGTGGATGTCACCTTTCTAGATGGAACCTCGTATAGCTGGCATAACAGCTTCGATTTACTATACAGCATGGTGTTGGAGAAACTGGGTTTGGGCTCGAGCGGCGCAACGCAGATAGGCGTGTTGCACCCCGGCCAAGCATACCACGTGGCGCAGCCAGTCCAGCGAGGCGGCAATAGTGGTCCAGTGGTGCTCGTCGCGGTTACCCCAGCCTCTGTCGTTTACGTCGGTGGAGTTGCGGACGGTGATGAGGCTGACATTGTTCGACTGTTTCGAGTCCGTGCGGCGATTGCGGCGGAGGCCTCCATTTGGGTGAAGGAAGTAACGGCTATCAGAAACACAAAGGATCTGGCTGATTTGGGCTCGAAGGCGACGACGGACTACGACGCGATGCGGTCAAACACCACTAAGAATACGTCAGCGGGACGTTTCGTTGGTTTGCGCGACACAGGGGTATTGCAGAGCCTCATGGAGATGTCTGCCAAGACAATAAAGAGAGTTGAAGCCAGACAGATTGGTGAACGTGACGCTCTTGAGTTCATCCGCGCATACCTTGGAAATCTCGCGGCTGTTGCGGCAGCGGAATCCGCTCGTAAGGAGGCAAGGTGATGAGGTTACGGGTTTGGTTCTTGGCGTCGTTGGCCATTCTGGTGGTTGCCGTCGGAGCGAGGGGACAGGGACAATGGAACTGCACGGGCGGCCCAAGGGCGACATACGCCGATTCTTTTTACTCATGCGCTGTCGTGTTCCAACCCTTCCCGATCACGCGTGAATACGCGATTTATTGCGACGGTACGCTGGTTGCGCCGACTGTTGCAAGTGCGAGTCTCACAGCCTACGGCATGTGTCAGGCCCAAATCATGCTGGGGGAGACTGTTACCCGAGATTTTCGGAATCGACGAATAGCACCGGTGAGAGCATAACCTGGACCGCAGCTGCATCAAGTACTGCGGTAGTGCTCGGATTCTGCTTACCTATTGCGAACATGGGATCGGTCGTTTCCAGTTGTCCGTATATGTGCTCAGGCGGAGGGAGTTGTCCATATACATTCCAGTGTCAGACTGACAGCGATTGTCTGCATGATTCCTCCGGGCTACATTGCATCGGTGCAAGCCCCGGTGCCGTGGGCGCCGGATGCTGTGTGCCGAACGACCAGTGCGTGCGGAGCGTTGGTCAGTCATGCCGTCCGGACGGCAAGTCTACCTGGTGCGGGGTAACCCTCTGCAACGGGTATTGCGATCCCGGAAACTGCAGGGAGGACTGTGTCTCAGAGACGGGTGACAGTTGCGGCGAATGCGGCTTGTACGCCTGCGACGGCTCCTGTGACGATCCGTGTGCCGGCGACGGGGGCTGCGATCCGAACATGGGTTACGGTTGCGGCGCATGCGGCACTTACGACTGCTACGGTTCCTGTGGCGATCCGTGTGCCGGCGGGGGAGGCGGCGGCGGGGGAGGCGGCGACGATCCCTGCGGCGGCTGCAACCCGGGCTACAGTTGTGTGGCGTACGGGTATGCCGTGTATTGCGAGATGGAGGACCCCATCCTGATCGATCTCAGTGGCGACGGGTTCGCGCTGACCAGCGTGCAAAATGGCGTGCCCTTCGACTTTTTCGGGACAGGCAAGCCGATCCGGACGTCCTGGACCAGCGCGGGCTCCGATCAGGGCTGGCTGGTGCTGGACCGGAACCAGGATGGCCGCATCGGCGACGGCTCCGAGCTGTTCAGCAACCTCACCCCGCAGCCGGGAAAAGCCGCAACGCACCTCGGCTTCAAGGCACTCGACATGTACGACCAGCCGCAGAACGGCGGGAACCACGACGGGTGGATCGACCAACAGGACGCCGTATTCTCGAAGCTGCGGGTTTGGGTGGACAAGAACCATAACGGCGCCGCGGAGTCCAAGGAGCTGGTTACTCTGAAGGAAGCGGGCATTACCGCGATTTCCGTGCGCTACAAAGACTCAAAATGGGTGGACGCGTACGGGAACCAGTTCCGGTACCGGACCGAGATCGTTCGCGACAAGGCCAATCGCGACAAGGCAAAAGCGAACGGCAAGGGCAAGTGGGCGTACGACGTCATTCTCGTGTACGCACCTGCGAAATAAGAGCTGACATAACTCCAGCGTGTCTGTTGATCCGCCTGATGGCAGGGCGGGTGGTCCTGCCCTGCCATCGGCGGATCTCTGACCAGGAAGACCTATGTTCCGGAGGAAAGAATGAAATTGAAACGCATGATATTCCTAGCACTCATTGGATCTCTAATCGGCGGCATGCCGGGAGCGCGCGCCCAGGAACAGTGTCCGCCGCTCAAAGATGCCGACAGGACAAGGCTGATCGACTACGTTCAGAAGAAATACAAGGTGCCCGCAACCGCCAGTCTGGGCGTTACGGAGGCGCCCTTCGCGAGGCCGTCGTGCTTCCGGAAACTGCTGTTTCAATCGCAGGAAGCGAAGAGCTCCTTCCGGATCGAGTTGTTTCTCGCGCCCGACCAGCGTTTTCTGACCCGGGAGCTGCTGGACTCCACCGTCGATCCGATCGTCGAGGAACGCAAGAAAGCGGAGGCGCTGGCCGCCGGTTTGACGCGCGGCAGTTTCCCCGCGCGCGGCAAGGAGGACGCGCCGGTGACCATCGCGGTCTTCTCCGACTTTCAGTGTCCCTACTGCGCCCGGTTTGCGGACATGTTGAAGGACGTCCTGCCGGACGAGAGAGTCCGCCTGGTGTTCCGCCATCTGCCGCTGCCCATGCATCCGTGGGCGCGGCCCGCCGCGGAGGCCGCCGCCTGCGCCCAGGAGCAGGGCAACGGGCATTTCTGGAGCCTGCACGATTTCATCTTCGAGCACCAGAAAGAGCTGGCGCCCGAGAACTTGCAGCAGAAGCTGGCGGAATTCAGCAGGGACTTGCGGGTTTCGACCAGGGGAAGTTCGCAAGCTGTCTGGTGGAGCGGAAGACGGCGGCACGAGTCGAACAGGATATGGCATTCGCGCGCGATAACGGCGTCAATGCAACACCGGCGGTGTTTTTCAACGGGCAGCGCACGCAGGTTGTGGCGCCGGAGCAACTGCGCACGCTGATTCGCCAACTTGGTGAGCGCGCGAAGGCGGCGGCCCCGGTTGCCGAAGCTGCTCCCGGCGTCGCGGCCAGGCAGCGGTTCTACGATCGAAGCCGCGCCGCGCGAACGCTCTACAATACAGGTTTATGATCGCTCTGCTGCGCGGCGTGCTCGTCGAAAAACATCCCAACCAGGCCATCGTCGACACCGGCGGCGTGGGCTACGACGTCACCATTCCGGTCTCGACCTTCACCCCATTGCCGGAGGCCGGCGCGGAGGTCCGCCTGCGCATGCATACCCAGATCGCCGCGGCTCACTTCTCGTTAGGTCTAACGAGGCTCCGCCTCAGACCGACGAGGTATATTTCCACCGGGTCTGAAGATCGGGCATAATCCGGTAGATGGCTCCGGTCGACAGTGGAGAACTGCAAGCAGTTCTCGCCAATGATTTAGGCCGCCGAAGCGGCAGTCGATCCCGAGCGATCGGAGTCGTGCCGGAGCCAAAATGAGCGTATCACGATCAGTCGCCGAAGTTCTCCATGAGCACGTGACGTTGGAGGTCGAGGGAATCGACCGGAT
>JAIQEX010000162.1 GCA_020073615.1 Terriglobia bacterium | reverse complement strand
GCCATGCCGCCGAGGCGCGGCAACCCCACCGTCGCCACCTGCGTGGACGTGGCGGACATCTTCGTGCCGGCGACCACCTGTTTCAAACGCTCGACATCGGAGGTGAAGTTCTGGGAAATCTGCAGGCTGCCGGTGTAATTGGCGATGGCGATCAGACGGTCGGGACCGGCGTTGGCGTCGATGAACTTCCCGGCTTCCTGGCGGGCGCGCATCTGGTCGGTCATGTCCATCGACGAGTTGTCGAAGAACAGCACCAGGTAGTGTTTCTGGGAATGCAGCGGCGATTTCGGGTCCATACCCGACGAGAACGTCTTTATCGCCTGCTCCTTGTTGTCCTCCCAGATCTTGAAGTCCTTCATCTCCAGATCATGGACGAAGCTCCCCTTCTTGTCCGTCACCACCACGTCCACCGGCACCAGGCGCGTCTCCGTCTTGAAGACCGTCGGCGCCCCGGTCTGCGGCGGGCGCATGACCTCCTGCGCATATCCGGGCGCCCCGGCCAGGAATAGAGCCGCGAGTAACGGCACCTTGCGGAACTGCATATGAACCTCCCTCTACGGAATCTCCACGGCGCCATTCTGCGCCGACATCAGTTGGCCTTCGGCATCGCGCACTACCAGCCGGATGGCGTAGGCGCCGCTCTTCACCTCGATATTGGTCTTGATGGACATCCCCGGGCCCAGCAGTCTGGCCACGGTTTCGTCCTTCAGCCGCAACTCCAGCGTCTTGGTCACGCCGCCCACGAAATTCCCATTGTGGTCGAACACCCCCGAAACAATGGTGATCACGTTGCGATTGCGCCCGTCCTCCTTGCGCAGCAGGACGTGCTTCATGTCCAGGTGCGCCACGATAGCCAGCGTGGCGCCGTCATCACTCGTCTTGAAGAACTGGGTGTGCAGATCCACCGGGATATCGCTCATCTCCTCGCGCGAAAAAAGCGCCTCTTCGATCTCCCGTTTGGCCGTTTCCGTGGCGTCCTCCAGATGCTTGGGCGCAAAGTAACCGCGGCGCGCCGACGCGGTCAGGCCGGCGGCGGGCTTCAAAGTGACCTTCAAGGAATGATAGCTGCCGTCCAGTTTCAGATTCTGCGGCGAGAAACCCAGGATATAGAAATACTCGGGGACCGCCGCTACGCGCTGGAAGCCTCCCTCCAGGTCGTTGGTGTTTTGCACGAAGGTGCCGCCCGTCCCCGACGCCAGTTCGGCCAGCACATCGGCCTGCATCCGGGAGCTCTCGCGGTCGTACTGTACCTTATTCGACGTCGCGTTGGCGTCATAGGAGAGCTTGGCAATATCCGGGGTATCGGTATACAGCCCGCGCGCATCCAGCGAGTTGATGATCACGCTGGCGCGGATGGCGCGGTCCAGGACGTCGGTGACTTCCGTGTACGCATCGGGCGTAATGAATCCCGGCGACGCCAGGATCACGGTGCGTTGCCCGGGCATGGCCGCCATGCGCCGGACCACATCCCGGATCGTCGCCAGCGCCACGCGGGTCTCGTGCTCGCCCGCGGTGACAGCGCGTTGTGCCGCCGCCTGCGCCTGCGGCCGCGCAATCTGCAGCGAGGCCGGATCCTTGGGGTCCAGATTCAAGCAGGCCATCGTCTCCACGATGGCGCTTTGTAGCGCGAAGGCGTCGCTCTTGTTCTGGATCAGGTCGCCCATGTAGTAGCTCACGTCCGGGCATTCCTGCATCTGGGACCGCGCCAGCGGCCGGGGTTGAATGCGCGCCAGCGCAGCCTGCAGCTTGTCGCGGTCGTCGGTGAAATCGAGCGCCACCTGGCCCGACGTGGTGTAGATTGCCGCGCGGTCGGTCGGTTGCAGCGCGGATGCCATGTGGCGGCCAGCGGCGTCCCGCACGCGCGCCAGGTCGCCGAAATTCACATGGACGTCGTCGAACAGGTAAGCCACAAACCGCTCGGGTATATCGCCCGGCGCGGGGGTAGTTTTCTCCGCCGCATCGCCCTCCGAGGCCGGCGCCGCTTTGCCCGGCTTCGCCGATTTTTCCAGGGAGAACTTCGAGATGATTTGCGGCTTCCCCTTATCGAAAAGCTGGAAGTCTTCCAGGCGAAGATTTCCCAGTGCCTTTCCCTGTTTGTCGCGCACCACCACCGGCACCAGCACCAGGTTGACCCTGGACTTGAACATCGCCGGCTGGTCGTGGGAAGCCATCTCCGCCTGGTTCTGGTCCGAAGCGCTTTTCTGCGCCGGTGGTTGCGCGGCGGGCGGATTCTGCGGCGTTGGCGCCTGGGCGTGGGCCAGCCCCAGTGAAGTGGAACAAAAAGCGAAACAACAGAAGAGTCGATATGCCACTGGGTTTGCCAGACTCATCATAGGACAATGTCGACCCCTGCACAACGTGGAGCAGCGCTCCCGGCCTGCCTCCGCGCCGAAGGCGCGCGCAACTGCCTCTACGGAATCTCTACCTCGCCATTCTGCGCCGACATCAGCTGGCCTTCGGCATCGCGCACCACCAGGCGGATGACGTAGGCCCCCGGCTTCACGTCGAAATTGGTCTTGATCGAAATCCCCGGGCCCAACAGTCTGGCCACGGTTTCGTCCTTCAGCCGCAACTCCAGCGTCTTGGTGATGCTGCCGATGAAATTCCCGTTGCGGTCGAACACTCCGGAAACAATGGTAATCACGTTGCGGTTGCGCCCATCCTCCTTGCGCAGCAGGATAGGCTTCATGTCCAGGCGCGCCAGGATGACGAGTGTGGCAGCGTCATCGCTCGTTTTGAAGAACTGGGTGCGCAGATCCACCGGGATCTCGCTCATCTCCTCGCGCGAGAAGAGCGCCTCTTCGATCTCCCGTTTGGCCGTTTCCGCGGCGTCCTCCAGACGCTGGGGCGCAAAGTAACCGCGGCGCGCCGACGCAGTCAGTCCGGCGGCGGGTTTCAAAGCAACCTTCAAGGAATGATAGCTGCCGTCCAGCTTCAGATTCTGCGGCGAGAAACCCAGGATATAGAAATACTCCGGCGCGGCCGCGACGCGGTTGAAACCTCCCTCCAGATCGTTGCTGTTTTGGACGAACTTGCCGCCGGTCCCCGCCGCCAGTTCGGCCAGCACATCGGACTGCAGTCGGGCGGCGTCGCGGTCGTACCGCATCTTAACCGACGTGGCGCTGGCGTCATAGGACAGCCTGGTGATATCGGGCGTGTCGGTGTACAGCCCGCGCACATCCAGAGAGTTGATGATCACGCTGGCCCGGATGGCCCGGTCCAGGATGTCGGTGACTTCCGTGTAAGCGTCGGGCGTGATGAATCCCGGAGAAGCCAGGATGACGATGCGCTGCCCGGGCATAGCCGCCATGCGGCGGACGACGTCCCGGACCTCCGCAAGCGCTGCGTGGGTTTCGTATTTGCCCGCGGTGACAGCGTCTTGGGCGGCGGCCATCGCCAGCGACCGCGCCATCGGGAGCGAGTCCAGAAGCAAGCAGGCCATCGTCTCTATAGCTGCGCACTGGAGCGCCTTGTCATCGTTCTTGTTATAGATCAGGTCGCCCATGTAGTAGCTCACGTCCGGGCATTCCTGCATCTGGGATCGCGCCAGGGGCTTGGGTTGGATGCGGGCCAGGGCAGCCTGCAGCTTGTCGCGATCGCCGGTAAACTCGATCGCCACATGGCCCGACGTGGTGTAAATTGCGGCGCGGTCGGTGGGTTGAAGCGTAGATGCCATGTGGCGGCCCGCGGCCTCCCGCACCCGCGCCAGGTCGCCAAAATTCACGTGGACGTCGTCGAACAGGTAAGCCACAAACCGCTCGGGTATATCGCCCGGTGCGGGGGGCGTTTTCTCCGCCGCGTCGCCCTCGGAGGCCAGCGCCGCCTCGCCCGGCTTTCCCGATTTTTCCAGCGAGAACATCGAGATGATCTGCGGCTTGCCCTTATCGAAAAGCTGAAAGTCTTCCAGGCGAAGATTTCCCAGCGCCTTTCCCTGCTTGTCGCGCACCACCACGGGCACCAGCACCAGGTTGACCTTGGACTTGAACATCACCGGCTGGTCGTGGGAAGCCATCTCCGCCGGGTTCTGGTCCGCCGGGCTTTTGTCCTGTTGCACGGCGGGCGGATTCTGCGGCGCCGCCTGCCCCCCCGCCGCCTGAGCGTGGACCAGTCCGGGCGAGGCGGAAACCACGACGAGACAGAAAAAGAGACGATGGGTCATGGGGTTTGCCAGACTCATCATAGGACAATGTGCGGTCCCGCACAACGGTGGGCACTCCACGGTGGGCACTCCACTTCCAACTCCACCCTGACATCTGTCATGTCACACGCCTGACAATCGGCACTGGCGGCTGGTTCCGCTTTCCTCCACTATTGCTGTGGAGGAAGTCAATCATGCCTGTTGCGGAATTGAGCGGCGTCACGAAACGGTACGGCGAGGTGACGGCGCTGGCGGGAATCTCGCTCGCCATCGAGCCCGGAGAACTGGTGGCGCTGCTGGGGCCGAATGGTGCCGGCAAAACCACCGCGGTGCGCATCCTGCTGGGCCTGGCGGCGCCCACTACCGGACACGCCGCCGTTTTTGGCCGGCACCCCGCCAGCCGCCATGCCCGCCTGCGCCGCGGCGCGCTGCTGCAAGTGGCCAAAGTGCCCGAGACGCTACGCGTGCGCGAGCACATCGAGCTGTTCTCGAGCTATTACCAGAATCCGCTGCCGATGGAGGAGGTCGTCGCCGCGGCCGGACTGAAGGGCATCGAGAAGCGCCTCTTCGGCGATCTCTCAGGCGGCCAGAAGCAGCGCGTGCTGTTCGCCCTGGCCATCTGCGGCAACCCCGGCCTGCTCTTCCTCGACGAGCCGACCGTGGGGCTCGACGTGGAATCGCGCCGCGCGCTGTGGGGCCGCATACGCGGATTCGCGGCGCGCGGCGGCAGCGTGCTGCTCACCACCCACTACCTGGACGAAGCCGATGCGCTGGCCCATCGCGTGGTGGTCATCAACCATGGCCGCATCGTGGCCGAAGGCACGCCCCGGGAGATCAAGGCACGAACCGCATCCGGCGGCCTGGAGGATGCGTTTCTGGCGATCGTGGGACAGGACGAAGGCACGGCCGAGGAGGTGATGCAATGAATGCGTATTGGATGGAAGCGAAGTGCGAGTTCCTGAAGCTCGCGCGTATGAGAACCTACTCCGTTTCAACCATCATGTTTCCGCTGATGTTCTATTGCTTCTTCGGCCTGGCGATGGGGCGCCAGCCGCTGCCCGGAGTGGGCATGCCGCTGGCGCGCTACGCGCTCGCCACCTACGGCGCGTTTGCGGTAATCGGTGCGACTCTCTATGCTTTCGGTGTGGGTGTCGCGGTGGAGCGCGGCCTGGGCTGGCTCGAAGTGAAGCGCGCCAGCCCCATGCCGCCGGGCGCCTATTTCCTGGCCAAGACGGTGGTCTCGCTGGCATTCGGCGCCATCGTTGTGGCGCTGCTGTTCACCATGGGCGCCACCTTTGGAGGTGTCCGCATGCCCGCTTCGCAATGGCTGCTGATGGGCGGCGCCCTGGTTTCGGGCGGCCTGCCGTTCTGCGCGCTGGGGCTGGCCATCGGCTCCTTCGCCGGACCCAACTCGGCGCCGGCCACCGTGAACCTGATCTACCTGCCCATGGCATTCTGCGCGGGGCTGTGGCTCCCCTTCGAATTCCTGCCCCAGGCGATCCATCAGGCCGCGCCGTTCCTGCCGGCCTACCATTTTTCGCAGATCGCGCTGGCTGTGCTGGGCGCTCCGGTCCACGGCGCGGTGCTGGGCCATGTGGGCTCGCTGGTGGCGTTCACCGCGATCTTCGCCGGCATAGCCTGGATCGGCCAGGCGCGCGAACGCGAGAAAGTGTACGGGTAAGCAGCTATCCTGGCAAATAGACCTATGAGGCTGCTGCCCAAAGATCAGGACTGGACCGCGTATGCGTACCTGGTCTACCTGCCCTACTTTGCCGTGCTGCCGTTTCTCCTGCACACGCCGCCGTGGCAGCGCGCCGCGGCGGTGGCGGCCACCGTGGCGGCCGTGCCGCTGTACTTCGCGGGGTACTGGCTGCGAGGCCGGCGCGTGCTGTGGGTCATCGCCGGTTTCTTCGTGCTGGGGAGCGCGTTCGCCAGAATCAACCCGGGCGCTTCGGTGTGCTTTGTTTATGCCGCCAGCTTTATCGGCAAGGCGTTTGAGCCTCCCACCGCCTACCGGTATCTGATCGGTCTGCTGGCGCTGGTGGGACTGGAATCCTGGTTATGGCATTTCGAGCCGTCGCTGTGGATTTCGGCGCTGGTCTTTTCCGCGCTCATCGGTTCCCTGGTGATCCACTTCGCGCAGCGCAAGCGCCTCACCGACCGGCTGCTGCTGGCGCGGGAAGAGCTCGATCACCTGGCCAAGGTGGCCGAACGCGAGCGCATCGCGCGCGACCTGCACGATCTGCTGGGCCACACGCTCTCCGTGATCGTGCTGAAATCGGAGCTGGCCTCGCGGCTCGCCGCCACCGATCCCGAGCGCGCGGCAGTCGAGATCCGCGACGTGGAGCGCATTTCGCGCGAGGCGTTGACCCAGGTGCGCAGCGCGGTGCGCGGCTATCGCTCGGCGGGCTTCGCGAGCGAGTTGCGCGAAGCCCTTCAGGCGCTGGCCGCGGCGGGCATCGCGGTCGAGACATCGGTGGAAGCGCCGCCGCTTTCCGCCGCCATCGAGGCCGTCTTCGGACTGGCCCTGCGGGAAGCGGTCACCAACGTGGTACGGCACGCCCGGGCCACCGCCTGCAGCCTCACCATGCGGCGGAGCGGGCCGTATTGCGAGCTGGAGATTTCCGACAACGGCCGCGGCGGCGCGCTCCACGAAGGCAGCGGCCTGAGCGGCATGCGCGAGCGGGTGGAGGCGCTCGGCGGCGCGCTGGAACGCGACAGCTCGCAGGGAACGCGCCTGCGCATTCGGGTCCCCGTATGAGCATTCGCGTGGTGGTGGTGGAGGATCAGGCCATGGTGCGCGGCGCCCTGGCGGCGCTGCTCGCCACCGAGGGCGATATCGAAGTGGTGGGCCAGGCGCAGGATGGCCGCGAGGGGCTCGATCTGGCGCTCTCCCTGCTTCCCGAAGTGCTGCTCACCGATATCGAGATGCCCGTGATGACCGGCCTCGAGCTGGCCGCCGAGATCCAACGCCGGCGCCTGCCCGTGCGAGTGGTGATCCTCACCACCTTCGCGCGTGCCGGCTACCTGCGGCGCGCGCTCGACGCCGGGGTCTCCGGTTACCTGCTCAAGGACGCGCCCGCCGCCACCCTGGCCAACGCTATCCGCCGCATCCGTGCCGGGGCGCGGGTCATCGATCCGGAGCTGGCGGCGGAAGCCTGGACCGAGGCCGACCCGCTGACCGACCGCGAGCGCCAGGTCCTGCGCTACGCCGGGGAGGGATCGAGCAGCGCCGAAATCGCCGGCCGCCTGAATCTCTCCGAAGGTACGGTTCGTAACTATCTTTCCGAAGCCATCAGCAAACTGGGAGCTTCCAACCGCACCGAGGCGGCACGGATCGCCCGCCAAAGAGGCTGGCTGTGACTATTTTCAGTGAACCTAGCCCGAATTTACTGTACAATGTAATCGGGTGATCGCGGACCCCGCGTCCTGCCGCTGCCAGCCGGCTGGAGATCCTCCTCGCAGAAAAACTTGCGGACTCTTACCCAGGAGATCCATATGCCTCCCCCCGATTACGATGTCTTTCTCTCGTTCCACCACTCGAATCCGGATCGCAGCCTGACTCGGGACTACGAAATAGCTCACCAAGTCTTCAAATACCTGGATGACCGACACGTCCGTGTCTACTTTTTTCCCGAGCCTCGGGATAACGATGACCCCAGTTTTCAGGCACGGATGAACTCTGCCCTCGAAACCGCCCGCGTTCTGGTTCTCGTTGGGACTTCGCGGGCGCATGTGACTCAGTCGTGGGTGACGATGGAATGGTCATACTTCGACGGCCAGTTGCGGAAGGACAGGAAACCGGGCGGGGCGCTTTATACGTATATCGAAAACATGGCCGCCGAGGAACTACCGCCCTCGCTGGCGACATATGACTCGTTTCAACACCAGCCCGGCGAGTCGCCCAGTTCCCTGGAGAAACTATACCGCCGCATCATGAAGTTTCCGTCGCTGTTGCCCGGAGAATGGGCTGTTAGCGAAGCGGCCACGCACAAGTTCCTGGCGACAATGCGGAATTTGTACGATCTGGTGGGACGGGGCAACTCCGGTCCCATGGCGGAACTGGCGATCACGCTTTATACGAAATCCACGGACCAAAGACAACAGGGTGTCGACAGGTTCGAGTACGATCTCATTTACCATCGGAACCTCCGCGATGACGCACCGATGTTCGGCCCGGTTGTCCAGAGTGACGTGCGCACGCAACTGGCCGCTTACAGCGGGCACATGTGGCATCGGCCATATGAGGAGAGTAACAGGGTTGGATTTGCGGCCCGGGAATGCTTGTCCTGGTCCGCGGGTTACCACCTCCGCAATTCCGGCGAGTTAGCAGGTCTCCTCTTCATCAGCGGACGAGTTAACGATGCACCCTTTCGAGCCCTGTCTCCTCAAGACGACTCCCTCGCGCACAGACTGGCTGAGATCGCAAGTTCCCTACCCGAAATTCGACAAGAACGGCTCGACGCCTTTAACAAGCGTTTGGGCGAGATCGTCACCGGTCTCCCTACGCTTCCGGGAGGTGCCCCCGGCGCCATCAATACGTTCTTCCACAGCTTTACGGATAGGATACAGAGAGCAACCAATGGTCTGGACGTTGTATTCTCTGCGTATCTGTACTCCGAGGACCGCAAGAGCCTGGAGTGGGTGTGGAGTAACAGTTTCACTGGCGCCGCCGCGACCCTACCGCTGCCAGGCGCCCAGACATGCGAACCTCTGCTGATTGCCGAGGTCGCGAATGACCGGTATCACAAGCCGTTGCTGGTCCATGATATCCCTGGGAAGCCGGAGTACAAGCACAGAATTGTCAGGACGAGGTTGGGCGACCAATGCCGATCGAACCTCGCGCTTCCCGTCCTGGCGGTCCCGGCGAGAGATAAGGGCGGCCAGTTGCTGGGCGTACTCGACATTCAGGCAAGGTACCCCGAGGGTGCCGCTCAGGAGGCGAAGCAAGCGCCTCTCGATACCAATGACGTTCAACTCTATTACGAACTCTCCCGCCTCTGCCTGTCTCCCGCAATGGAGACCATTCACAAGTACGCAGCGGCAGGAGGGGCGCTTCCGCTTCGGGAATCGACGCCGTACGCGCCTTTCCAGAGGCGCCCGCTGGGCGTAAACGTGTCCGATATGTTGGAACTCGACTTCAACCCAATGAAGTTCTTGCTGCATTGGGAGGCAGTCAGGGAACTGATCGAAAACGGCACGACGCAACGTCCCTCAACGGTGGAAGTCTGGCCGAGCATGACCTGCAATCACAACTGCGCCTGGTGCCGGACGAGGCATCAGCAGTTAGGACAAGGCGGACATAAGGTGATGGCTCAGAGCGCCTTGCAGAGCCTCGCCCAGGATCTGATCGGGATGAGGGGAGTCGACATTCTGATCAGTGGCGGCGGTGAACCTCTCTGGGGTGGGGACGAGCGGGACTATCCTTCGTGGATCGGCACGTTCATCGAAGCGATCAGCGCGGGGGATGGGACGATCGGTATCTTCACTAATGGGACTCGTCCGGCCGACTTCCGCTTTTGGGAGAGCTTCTTCAAGCGTCAGGACCGGCATCGGTTCGTTCGAATCAGTTTCAATGGACACAATCCGGAGTGCTATTTCCGAGTCCATTCCGGACCCTATAGTGTGAGACATCTGCCGTCCGACTACGCTGAAAGCTACGCCGAGGCGCGAAAGACGGTAATGGACCTTCTCGGTGTGCGTTCGCCGCTGGGCTCCGTCGCGATTGGCGACACCGTTCTGCGCGATCAACTCGATGACCTGGAAAAGAAAGCTGAACATGCAAGGAGCATGGGAGTCGACTTCATTCAGATACGGCCCGAACTGGTGCAGAGCAGCCAGAATAGTGGAGTTGGAGTAGCAATCTGCGACAAAGTGCGCGAGGTCGCGGGCCGTTACCCGGACGGCGATTTCCGCGTCATCGCGACCGATGGCGAGCGTTCCTTCGTGCCGCATGACGAACCGCGATGCTTCGTCATGCAACTCGTCCCGACGCTGGTAGCCGATCCCGAAGAGGGTTGGATCCGCGTGATGCCCTGCTCCTACGCCATCAACATGTTGAGTAAGGGTCCGCCCAATCTCGGAAGGATGCGCGAGGGTGCAAGCCTGACCGGGTTTTGGGGGCTCATGAATGCGGCACTCTCCCCCAAACCCGCAATGGCTGCGGCCGCTCCTGGCGGCGATAGCGCGAAGTACGCGACTTCACCGTCGGACTCGCGTTATGAAGTTCAGATCAGCGCTCCTATCGATCCACGGACGGCTCACTGCCCCCAGTGCCGGTACTACCGGCTGAATAAACGGATACAAGCTGTAGCGGACAGTGGTGTACAGGGTCTGGAACTCATTGACGACCTTGTGAGTTGCTTGCGCAAGGACCCGAATGGCCTGGCCGCCGGGCTTCGTCATAGGATCGAAGAGACCTGGCCCGGCGACGGGGGGGAGCGGCTAATCGATGTCCGGGCGGCGATCAGGGCTTTCGGCAAATCCAAAGAGCTCGGCATCGTCCCGTCTTTCTGACCATGAATGTCGGTGTCATCGGCGCGGGCGGCTACTGGGGCAGACGCATCCTTCGCGCTGCGGTGGGGCGGCGTAATATCAGCGTCAGGCGCTGCTCCGTCTTCTCGAACATCGATCGCCTGCGCCGCGTCTGCGAAGAAACGTGCCTGGGGGCGCCACAGCCTGTCTTGACGGCTTCGCACGAGCCCGTTTTAGGCGACCCGGACATTCAAGCCGTCGTCATTTCGACTCCGGCGACAGCCCATTACGCCCTCGCGCGGCAGGCACTGGAGGCCGGCAAGCACGTTTTCGTGGAAAAGCCCCTCTGTCTGACGGGCGCCGAGGCGGCCGGTCTAACCAGGCTGGCGGCGGCGGCCGGGCGAGTGCTATTTGTTGACCATACCTACATGCATTCGACGTGCGTCGCCCATCTGAAAGAACTCTTGGACTCCGGTTCGCTCGGACGGCCCTTGTTCATCGATTTTACCCGGCGGCAACTCGGCATATACCGGCAACACAGCGTCCTCTGGGATCTGGCGCCGCATGACCTGTCGATCATCGGTTTTCTCTTCCCGGACGAAGCCGTGGCGCGAATGCGCGTTACGTCATGGGCGCATTTCGGCCATGTGGACGCCAGTCGGCGCGCGTTCATCGACGCAGCCCGGTACGCGATCGAATTCCAAAGTGGTCTGAAAGCCTCCGGATTCCTGTCATGGTGTCATCCGAAACGGGCCAGAGACGTCGTGGTCGCCGGTACGGAGGGGATGCTTCTCTTTGAGGACAACACTGTGGTCAGATTGTTCAGGAGGGACGCGGTACGGGACGAACTCCCCAGCGAGGATGGCTGGCGTCAGGTTGAGCAGTTCTGTCCCGACGACGACCCGCTGGCGAGCGCGCTGACGGACTTCTGCGAACTCGTGGAAACCGGCCAAACGCCTCCGCGGCACATGTCGCCGCAGTTCGCCGTACAAATCGTCGAAATGATCGAGCGGATGGAGAAAGCCTCGACGCGTCCCGATAGTATTCCTGGGAAACCGCGGACAGACGAGACATAACCCACCACATTCGCGCGCGGCGTTGGGAGCGCCATCGATCCGAAACTGGCCGCGCGGATCGCCCGCCAAAGAGGCTGGCTGTGACGCAACTGTGCCGCGCTTAACAAAGGTTGCGCGCGTGCTCCCTTTGACGGGAGGAGACTGCGAAACATGAAAGCCCTCGTTTTCTTCGCCGCGGCGCTCGGCACGCTGGCTGCGCAGACGCCCAACCCCACGCAGCAGCAACCGCAGCACGCGCTCACCCCCGCCGAGACCGGCCAGCCCGCGCCGATCTTCCGCGTCACGGTAGTGTCGCGCACCACCCGGGCAGTCAACTATCATCACCGCACCGGGACCACCCCAATCGATTTCCGCGGCACCGAGCTCATGCCCGCCGCCAAAGGGGAGGCGCGGGTGGCGAGCCAGATGGGTTCTACGAAGATCGAGACCCGGCTGGACCACATGTCGCCCGCCGGCCAATTCGGCCCGGAGTTCATGACCTACGTGCTCTGGGGCATCACGCCGGAAGGCCGCGCCGTCAATCTCGGCGAGGTGGTGCTCGAGGGCGATCATGCCAAACTGCTCTCCACCACCGATCTGCAGACCTTCGGGCTGATTGTGACCGCGGAACCGTATTTCGCGGTGACCCAGCCGAGCGACGTGGTGGTGGCCGAGAATTTCGTCCGCAGCGACACCGCCGGCACCCTCGAACAGGTAGACGCCAAATTCGAGCTGCTGCAACGCGGCCAATACGTACTCAACCGCTCGCAATATCAGCCGGTGCGCGTGGATCCTAAGGGCCCGCTGCAACTCGCTGAAGCGCAGAACGCGGTCGAGATCGCGCGCCTCGCCGGCGCCGATAAGTATGCCCCGGAAACCTTCCAGAAAGCGGTGGTCGACCTGCGGAACGCGGAAGAGTTTCTCCATGGCAGCCGGAGCCGTAAGGAATCGGAGACCAATGCCCGCGAGGCCGCGCAGATGGCCGAAGACGCGCGCATCATTACGTACCGCAAGATCCGCGAGGAAGAACTGGCGCGCGAGCGCGCAGCCGCCGCCCAGCGCGAGGCCCAGGCGCAGGAGCAGGCCCGGCAGGAGCAGGAGCGGCGCAACCAGGCCGAGAACGAGCGGCAGGCGGCCGAACAGGCGCGGCGTCAGGCCGAGGAGGCCCGCCAGGCTGCCGAGCAGGCCACCGCGCAAGCCGCGCAGGAAAAGGCCGCCGCCGATGCCGCCCGCGCCGCCGCCATCGCCCAGCAGCAGGCCGCGCAAACCGAGGCCAACCGCGCGCGCACCGCCGAGCAGCAGTCCGAAGCCGAGAAGACGCAGCTTCGCGAGCGATTGCGCCAGCAATTGAACCTGATCCTGGAGACGCGCGAATCCGCGCGCGGGCTCATCGTCAACATCTCCGACGTGCTGTTCGATTTCAACAAGTACACCTTGAAGCCGGGCGCGCGCGAAAAGCTGGCCAAAGTATCGGGCATTCTGTTGGCCTATCCCGGTCTGAAGGTGCAATTAGAAGGGCACACCGACAGCGTGGGCGGCGACGAATACAACCAGCGCCTCTCCGAGCAGCGCGCCGCGGCGGTCCGCGACTATCTACAGTCGCAGGGCGTGCCCGGCGACACCCTGACGGCCATCGGCCTGGGCAAAGGCAATCCGGTGGCCTCCAACGACACGGCGTCGGGCCGGCAGCAGAACCGGCGCGTGGAGATGGTGGTCTCCGGCGAACCGATCGGCATCGACAGCGGGGCGCCAGCGCGGTAGCAGGGGACTGGGGGCCGGGGGCCAGGGGCCGGGGGAAGG
>JAIQEX010000249.1 GCA_020073615.1 Terriglobia bacterium | reverse complement strand
GGCTTAGTTTCCCCAGAACCTAGAGTAGCCCTCCGGGCCGCCGTGGCCGAAATGCTGGCTGGCACCCAAGTGGTAGCCAACTTCAAATTCCAACGCCCATGCCTATGCCCCCGCCTATGGGCAGGCCTTGCATCAGGCTGTCGAGACCAACGGGCGTAAGGATTTGTCTTTTCATCCTCCAATTGAACCTGCGCCGGGCTGACCTACCCCTGTAGGCACGTCCGGTTCTGGTGATTCTCGGCCGTTTACATCATTGCTGCGCCCGGCTGCCGCTGCCCGTCGAACGCTAATTACACTTTATGGATAGGAGCCGATGTTTCTTCTCGCCAATTCGAGTGTCTGGTCGAACGAACATACCATGAACTGGGATATTACACGCGTTTGACGCCGCCCCAGAAAGACGGTGGCCGCGACATCCTCGCAGACCAATCTGTTCCGAGCCGCCGCGAACGGCTTCTCATCGAGTGCAAGCGGTACAGTAAGCCTGTTTCAGTATGCCTGCTGCGCTCGCTCCTGGGAGTTGTTTCAAGTGAAAAGGCGAACAAGGGTGTTCTCGTGACGAGCAGCCACTTCACGAGAGCGGCGGTTGCGTTCGGACACGACAACCCCAGGCTCGAACTAATCGACGGTCCCACCCTGGCCTCTCTAATGAACGAGCATCTCGGCCCCACTTGGCTGACGCGAATTGACCGTCTCGTGGTAGAAAGTGAGCGCCAACATTTCAAAGCGAGCTGAAGAGCGACTCGCGGCGACGCGCCGCATGCCATGAAGGAGGGTGTCGCAATGTGCCTTCCACGCGGCCGCGGAAGTGCCTCCACTTCAAGGAAGGTTGAAAAGCTAGTTCCCGGATTGTAAGAAGGGACGGTAAAGTGAGTCTATTCCAGCCGGGTGCTGCGGCTCAGCCGAATAGCTCGCTATGTGAGCCAAGCCGCGCCAGACGCAGGGTGCCGGCGTCGGGTTTGCGGTAGATCAATGGCAAGTCGGGCTTGATGTGGCATTCGCGGTAGCCCATCCAATCACCGCTCAGGGCGTGGTCACGCTTGTTCACTGGTAAGACTTGATCGGAAAGCAGTAGCGCAACTACCGTTGACACGAGCGAATCCAATTCTTTGCTGTGGCGCGGTGTTGCCTTTGTGCGCCGGTAGTCGCGCTTGAATGCCGATGACCGCTCAATCGTCCGCATTCAAGTCGGCCATCAGGGCAGCCGTGCTGGTGAAGCGCTTGCCTTTCCCCGCCTCAAGCTCGGCAATCGCCTTGCGGGTCTTCGCGTTTGGCACCTTGACCTCGAATGGTAGACGACGCTCATCCACGATCCGCAACATCAGCAGCCGGATAGCATCCGAGATGGACAGTCCCATTGCCGCCAGAGCATCGGCGGCGCGTTCCTTGGTGGCGCTATCAATGCGAGCGCGAACGTAGGTATTGGCAATACTCATGGCGATCCTCCCTCGAGGCCGGTCCTCCACGGTTATTGTAGTCGCATTGTGACTACAGCGCAAGTGGACCCCATCCTTTTCGCAGCGCTACAAACATCGCCGCGCAGTGCGCACCTTTCGCTGGTAAGACCGATGACGGTCATTCCGCTGCGCCTCGCTCGCGCAATAGCGCTACGGTTTTGCCTTCGTGGCCGGGAAACAGCAGCGCGTATCCCAGGGGGGTGCAGGCGGCGACCTCGCCCGGACGCTCGTAGTGACCGGGAAGGCGGGCGCGGATCGACAGGTCCGCGCCACGCTCCAACAGGAGTTGCGCGAGGGGCAATCCTCCGTCGGCGCGCTGCGTCACGGCGTGAAAGATCGGCGTCTGGCCGCCGGTGCCGGCATCGTCGAGGGTGGCGCGGGCATCGACATCGGCGCCGCGATCGAGCAGCAGGCGGGCCGCTTCCAGGTTGCCATACTCGGCGGCCACGTGCAGGAGCGTGGCTCCGCGGAGGGTGAGCATGCGCCCGCCGGTCGCGCCGCAATCGAGCTCGGGGAAGCGGCGGCTTAGCAGGTTGGGATCGGCATCGACCTGCGCCGTGAACAGATCGAGCCGGCCGCGCAGCAGGGCCAGCACTGACGGAGCGTTGTACTTGGTCGCACCGCCGGCTTTCAGCAGAATATCGATGCAGTGGGCGAGGGCTGCGGGGGCGCGCAGGTAAGACGCGATGAGGTAGTCCAACGCCGTGCCGGGCGCGGCCCCGTGCTCCGGATGGCCGCAATTGGGATCGGCGCCATGATCCAGAAGCCACTGCAAGGCCGCGGGGTCAATCGTCTCGCAAGGGGAAAAGAGAATAGGAAAATTCCCGCGCCAGCGGGCGTTCACGTCGGCGCCATGGGCGACCAGCAGCTCCATCATGGGGATGCGATCGCCGTTGAGCGCGGCGCGTCCCAGCGGGCCGTCGCCGCCCTGGTGCACGTCCGACCCGTTCTCGATCATCCATTGCGCCATGGCCAGGCGCGCCGGCGAGGGCGGTTCCCAGGGGACGCGGCATTCGGCCACCCAGGTGAGCGGGCCGTCCCGGCCATAGCCGAGCGGGGCGCGGTGAAGCTGCGGGTTGCGGAGGATCATGGCGCGGACGCGTGCGACGTCGTTGGTGTCGATGGCGTGTTTGAGCCGGCCGATCTCCTCGAGGGAGGCGACGTGGGCCCTGAGTTTGGGCCAGCTCGCGAAGCCGTAGGTGCGCGCGATCTGGAATTGCGCTGCGGCGAGCGACGGGGCAGCGCCGGCGCGGAGCAGGTCTTTGGCCTGGTCCTTAAGATGGCGGAGATTGGGACGTTCGGGAAGCGGGCGCGGTGCGCCCGGGGAATTGGTCGACATAGCGGCCTCCTTTCGTCGAAGCGCCCGCCGTCCGCACATCGGGCTGAAAGAAGGTTCGCGAAGATCGATTGCCAACGGGTGGGCTTCTACCCTTTCCGCGGACCGGATGCGTCCCTAACGCTCGAACGATTGTAGCAAGCCCGAATGGGTTGCCGCTGCCCCCAGTCTTGTCTCATACAAGATGAGCCTGGAGTGGGGGTGCGTTTCTCATACAAGATGAGCCTGGAGGAGCGATCCGGCATGCTGGGAGTTGATCATCAGCATGCAAGCACCAGAGAAGTTGAGCCTGGAACAGATCCGGGCGTTTTTGGAAGGGAGCAATGAGGTCCGGTTCGAAGGGCGCAACCGGGAGGAGG
>JAIQEX010000161.1 GCA_020073615.1 Terriglobia bacterium | reverse complement strand
CGCCCGCCGCGCTATTGCCCTACTGCCGCGATTGCCGCGATCTTTCGGAATGGCCGGAGCGTTGGATGGGCGAGGAGAAGGATCTTCCGCCAGGCAGAAGACTCGTCGAATACTTCCTGCCCTTCCTCCTTCACCTCGCTGAGTCCGGCCTGTCGAAAAGAACCATCCAAAACCATGTCGACAATATGTGGCTGCTCGGCGGGGAGATCATCCGCGACGTGAACGAAGAACCTCGTCTCAGAAAGAGCTCCGCGGAACAACTTGTTCGAACCGTGATCCATGAGGACGGCGGTCCGCTGATCCATAACGGCTGGGAAGACGAGCAACGCACCTTCGACTCAACCTGCCGGAAGTTTCACCGTTTCCTCGATCAATCCCAGCGCTGAGACCCGCAAGTTACCCACAGATTCCCCAGACGAACCATAAAAATAGAAGTGGTTGATAAAGGCCATCTCGCGGCCCCAGTCCATGTGAGGGTGGCGAGCCTTCTCCTGTCCCCTTCTGGGCCAAGATCGCCATACCGATGCCTTCTCTTGCGCTCCCGATCAAAACCACGCGATCCTTGCCTTCCCGCGCCGCCGCATCCAGATAGGGCCGAGCTGTCTTCTCTTTATCCTGGCCCTTCTTGAAATGCACCACGGGAATATGGTGAGCCTCGGCAAACCGGTGGACGGCCTTCCCATACTCCTCGCCAATTTTGCCAAAGGCCGCTGAGCAAGGAATCTTGAACTTCCGTTGCCAACGCAGGAAAGTGCATACCAGTCCCACCGTCTGCAACTTCGGCACGTACGCCTGAAGGAAAATGCGGTCGATGGAACGGCAGCGGAGCGTCACGTGATCCCGGAGCAGAGCGCCATAGTCGGTCATGACAACCTCTCTGCTTTCAAAATACAACCGCGGGGCCGGGGCCGATCGGCCCCGGCCAGCGAAAAGACGTCAGCCGGCGTTCACGCCGGCTGACTCAGCGTTTTCCGTTCTCTCGGCGGTATGAGGCTCCCTCGCTACGGCTAGGTTAAAGGCCACAAAAAAAGAAAACTCGCGAATCACCACTTTCATGTCGCGCACCCTCTCTTTCGGCGCTCGCCACATACGCCTTCGCATTCCGCTATCATAGGCTGAAAGCGACACGGATTTTGGATCGTTCGCGAAAAGCAGATCTCCGCACACCCGCGTTTCAGCCGCGCGCGCGTGTGCTGATCTACGAGCGCACCACCAACATCGGCGATGCCATTCAAACCGTCGCCATCACGCGCCTCCTGGGAGGTGTCTCGGCTGGTATCTTCCGCGATGCTCCCATACCCGAACTGTGCACCGAGGTTCCCTTCGTGGTCAATGGCTGGTTAGGCTGGGGCAGCGCCGCGAGCGATGGCAATTGCCTCTTCGCCGGTGTCCATCTGGGCCATCGCGAACCGGAGTATGTCCCCTGGATCCGTAAGTCCAGGTACCCCGTCGGCGCGCGTGACGAATACACCAGGGGCTTCCTTGCCGCCAACCGCATCGCGGCCCAGACCATAGGCTGCGCTACGCTCACCTTGCCTCGCTATCTCGGGCCGCGTCATGGACGGTACAGCATTGATGTGGCGCCCCTCCCGGGAACTCAGTTCGAAACCAGCATCATTGCCGATCTCCGCTGGGCGGACCCGTGGGACCTGGCGCTGCACCGCCTGGATCAACTCCGCACCGCCGAGATCGTCTACACGCGCCGCATTCACGTAGTCCTCCCCTGTCTAGCCTTCGGAACCCCGGTGGTGTTTCCGGCCCGTGAGTTTCGCGACCTGTTCGACAAGAGCCGCCTCAGCATTCTCCACGACATTGGCTTTGTTTACGATGAGCCCGTCGAAATGGACGTGACTCCCCTTGCCGACCGGTTCGTCCGGTTCCTCTCCGAGGCATTGCAGACTACGCTCCAACCGGTCGACCGGCCGGCCATGCCGATACCCATCGTGGATGCCGGCCGTGCGGGCCCGGCCCCGTCCGCCGAGCCGCCCGCCACCGCGTCGCTGCCCGTCCCAGTGCAGCCTATCTTGAAACCGGCGCCCTCGGTCAGCGCCCTGGTGATGACCAGGAATGGCGGCGACCGGCTCGCCCGGTGTCTGGAGTCGATTCGCCAAACCGGTTTCGCCACAGATCTCGTCGTATGCGTCGACAGCAGTACCACCGATGCATCCGTCGAACTCGCACTCTCGTTCACCTCGCACGTTCACCTCGTGCGCGGCGGTTATCCCGAAATGGTGATCTCGCGCTTGATTCCATTGTGTCCTAGCGACTATGTGCTTCACCTTGCCGACGACGAGCAACTCGGCGGAAACTGGGACCGGACCCAGTTTGAACTTCTGGCCGCAGTCAATGACATTACCCACTTCTGGACGCCCCGCCGCTGGGTCGTGCCGCCGGGAGACCGGTTCATCGTGAGTGGCCCTTGGTTTCCTGATCTGCAGATGCGTCTTTTCCTGAACAATCCCCATATCGTCACCTGCCCCACGCGCGTGCATGAGCATCTCAAGGTCCGCGGCCGGTCGCTGGCCTTGTATGATCGCTGGATCGAGCACTCCATGCTGGTCCTTCATTCGCGCCTGGAACGGGAGGCCAAATGCCGGCACTACCTCGACCTGCGGCCGGACTATGACCTTTCGGATTTCTATCTATACGAAGATAAGCCAGTCACCACGATGCCCCTGAACACCCCGGCGCTGCTGCCCGCCGGGAGCCCTCACACCATGAAACCGTTCCGTTCCGTCGTGTTTTACGAGCCGGGCTCGCTGGTTGATTTCCGGGCGGGCGGCAACGCGGCCGCCTACACCCTCGGCGGCTGGAACGTGCCGGAAAGCTGGGGTACCTGGACCGCCGGGGATTCCGCCGCAGTCTGCCTGCCGCTCGAAGGCATCATGGGGAGCGAGGCCGCTCTGGTCGTAGCCCTGCGGCCCTTCATTACCCGCCGCCATCCGGTCTGCCGGGCGCAGGTGTTGTACTTCGGCGACCTCATCGCCGAGTGGTCGTTTCATTCGCCCGCACCCAAGGAAAAGCGCATCGAGCTGCCGGCCAGTCTCATCTCCAATGACCGTAGTCCGTCTTTCACCTTCCGGATTTTGAATCCCGCCTCGCCGCTGGAGCTGAACGAATCCGACGATCCCCGCCAACTCGGCCTGGGCTTCACCAGCTTGCGCCTGCTCCCGGGAACGCGCCGGCCTCTCTGAGGCCGCATGTACCCGCCTGTTATACTCGTAGTTTCCCGTGTTCCATGCCATCGAAAAGCAGGTTTCCGCCGCCTTCCACTCGCATATCCAGATTCGCTATGGCATCGACCTGGCGGTCCCCATCGAGCAGCCGCGGCAGAGCGATTTCGGCGAAATGGCGGTGGCGGCGGCGTTTCAACTGGCCAAACAGTTGC
Organism: Terriglobia bacterium; assembly: GCA_020073615.1. GTDB lineage: Bacteria > Acidobacteriota > Terriglobia > Bryobacterales > Bryobacteraceae > JADGNR01. The sequence continues at coordinate 10,279 of JAIQEX010000161.1, read as the reverse complement.
GCCAGGCGCCCAAGAAGATCGCCGCGGAGCTGGTGGCGGAGATCGCGCCCATCGAAGGCGTGGCCGCCATGGAAGTGGCCGGCAACGGGTACATCAACATCCGGCTCGACCGCGGCGCTTACGGCGCGGCGCTGCTCGAGGGCGGCGCCGAGGAAGCCCCCGCCACGGGCGAAAAGATCATCGTCGAGCACACCAATATCAATCCCAATAAAGCGGCGCATATCGGGCACCTGCGGAATGCCACCCTGGGCGACACGTTTGTGCGCATGCTGCGCGCGCGGGGCCACCGCGTCGAAGTGCAGAACTACATCGACAACACCGGGGTGCAGGTGGCCGACGTGGTGGCCGGGTTCCATTACCTGGAACACAAAAACCCGGCGGACGTGAACGCCCTGCTGGCCGATCCCAAGGTGCGCTTCGACTACTACTGCTGGGACCTCTACGCGCGGATTTCCAGCTACTACAAGGAGCATCCGGAATCGCTCCGGTGGCGGAGCGCCACCCTGCACGCCATCGAGGCCGGCGAGGGCGAGGTGGCGGAGATGGCCCACCTGGTGGCCGATGCCATCGTGCAGGCGCACCTGGCGACCATGCTGCGGCTGGACGTGGAGTACGACGTGCTCCCGCGCGAAAGCGAGATTCTGCACCTCGAATTCTGGTCCGCGGCCTTCGCGCTGCTCAAGGAACGGAAGGCCATCTATTTTGAAACTGAAGGCAAGCACGCGGGCTGCTGGGTGATGCCCGGCCTCTCTGAAGAGGGCAAGGTGATCGTGCGCTCCGACGGCACCGTCGTCTACACAGGGAAGGACATCGCTTACCAGCTCTGGAAATTCGGCCTGCTCGGCAAGGACTTTTACTACCGCCCGCTCGCCACCTATGCCGATGGCCGCGTGCTGTGGATCACCACCGACCAGCCGGTGGAATCGGGACAGCAGTTCGGGCACGGGTCGCGCGTCTACAACGTGATCGATTCGCGGCAGTCTTACCTGCAGGACGTAGTGGAGGCCGGGCTGGTCGCTCTGAGCTTCAGCGAGCAGGCCGCGCAGTCCATTCACTTCAATTACGAAATGGTGGCGCTATCCCCGCGCTGCTGCGCCGAGCTGGGCATCGAGCTGTCGGAAGAAGACCGCCAGCGGCCCTACGTGGAGGTCTCCGGGCGCAAAGGGCTGGGCGTGAAGGCGGACGACCTGATGGACAGCCTCATTGCCAAGGCGCTCGACGAGGTGGTTTCGCGGCACGCCGATCACCCCCCCGAAGAGAACCGGCGCGTGGCGTCGCAGATCGCCATCGCCGCGCTGCGCTACTTCCTGCTGAAGTACACGCGCAACACGGTGATTGCCTTCGACCTCCAGGAGGCGCTGAGTTTCGAGGGCGAAACCGGCCCCTATGTGCAGTACTCGGCGGTGCGCGCGCGCAACATTCTGCGAAAGCTCGAGGAACGCGGCGAGCGCATCCCGGATTTCGCGGCGGAGCTCAGTACGGAAGCGCTGGCGCGCCAGCTTCAGGCGGAGGACTTCTGGCAGGTGGTGCTGGCGGCCTCGAAAGCCGATAGCGCGGTGGAGAACGCCGTGACCGCGGGCGAGCCGGCGCACGTCGCCCGGTATGCGTTTCAACTGGCGCAGGCGTTCAGCAACTTCTACCAGAAATACCCCATCATCCACGAGCAGAACCGCGAGAAGAAAGTCTTCCTGTTGTGGATGACCGACTTCTTCCGGCGCCAGCTCGAGCGCACCGCCGGCATCCTGGGCATTCAGATCCCGGAGTACATGTAGAACCAGCTCTCCAATTCACCGCGGAGACGCGGAGGACGCTGAGACTACGCGGAGAAGACGAGCAAAACTGGTTTTCTCCGGAACTCCGCATTTTTTCTCCGCGCTGTCTCCGCGTTCCCCGCGCCTCCGCGGTGACTTAAGCTCTTGACTCATTGCACCGGGTTTCCCCGATTGCTCACGCCTCCCCCGCTCTTCGCCGCCGGCCCTTTAGCACCTCGATCAGGAACTCGTCGCGGCGCCGCTTCACATCGTCGGCGCTCTTCACCGACCAGTCGTAGAAGCCCCGCCCGGTCTTCGCGCCCAGATCGCCGCGGCTCACCAGGTCCCGGAAGTACCCGGGCGCGCGCGGCTCGTTGTAGAGATCGCGCGCCACGTAGTCGACTACGGCAAGCCCCAACTCCAGGCCCACCACGTCCATGTGCTCGAAGATGCCGTAGGCGGGCATGCGCAGGCCGAAACCGTTCTTGGCGACCGTGTCGACGTCTGCGGCGCTGGCGATCCCTTCGGCGACGATGTAGGCCGCTTCGCGCACGAGCGCCATTTGCAGCCGGTTGCCGAGCTGCCCGGGGCGGTCCTTCTTTACCAGGACCGGCGTCTTGCCGCAGGCGGTCAGCAAGGCGTGCACGGCGCGCGCCGCTTCGAGGGATGTCCGTTCGCCCAGGACGATCTCGACCAGCGGCATGAGGTGCGGGGGGTTCCAGAAATGGGTGGTCAGCACGCGCTCCGGCCGCGCGCAGCGGGCGGCAATCGCGGTGATGCTCAAGCCCGAGGTGTTGGATGCCAGGATGGTTTCGGGGCGCGCCAGGGAATCCATGCGCGCGAACAGTTCCTGCTTGAACGCCATATCCTCGGGGCCCGACTCCACCACCAGGCCGGCGGCGGCGAGGGTTTCGTCGAAGCGGGCGGAACCGCTCAGAAGATGGAGGGCGCGCGACGTCTGCGCGGCATCGGCCAGGCCGTTATCGGCCAGCAGGCGCGCCTGCGCCCGCGCCTTATCCAGGCCCCTGGCCGCGCCTTCGGCGGTGCGGCTGAGGATGGTGGTGCGAACGCCGCCCAGGGCCAGCGTGAGGGCGATACCGGGGCCCATCATGCCGCTGCCGATAACCGCGGCGGAAGCGAATTGCAGTTGTGCCATGCTGACACTATTCTATTCGCTCTTGCCAGAATCGCCCTTGCCTGGAACAATAGGGCTTTGGTCTGAAGCTATGCACATCCGCGTGTTGGGCATCGTGCTGGCGGGGGGAAAGGGCACCCGCCTGTACCCGCTTACCAAGGAGCGGGCCAAGCCGGCCGTCCCGTTCGGCGGCAAGTATCGCATCATCGACTTTGTCCTGAGCAATTTCATCAACTCCGGCATTTATTCCATTTACGTGCTGACGCAGTTCCGCAGCCAGTCGCTGCTGCAGCACCTCAGCGAGGGCTGGCAGTTTGGCAGCCTGCTCAAATCGCAATTCGTGATTCCGGTGCCGGCGCAGATGCGCTCGGCGGGCGAAACCTGGTATCAGGGCACGGCCGACGCCATCTACCAGAACATCAACCTGGTGGAGCAGTCGGATCCCCATGTGGTGGCGATCTTCGGGGGCGATCACATCTACCGTATGAACATCACCAGCATGATCGAGTTCCACGTGCGCAAGAACGCCGAGGTCACCGTGGCCGCGATCCCCGCGCCCAAGGGCCAGGCCGTGGAGTTCGGCGTGGTCGAAACAGCGGAAGACGGACATGTTTTGGCGTTCCACGAGAAGAATCCCGACGCGCCCACCATGCCCGGCGACCCCGAGCGGGTCTACGCCTCGATGGGCAACTATATCTTCTCCACGCGCACGTTGCTGCGGCTGTTGCACGACGATGCCGCCGATGAGAACAGCCGCCACGATTTCGGACACGACATCCTCCCCAAGCTGGCCGGCAACTCCGAAATCTACGCTTACGATTTCCAGACCAACCGCATCCCCGGCGAACCCGCGGACGCGGAGCCGTATTGGCGCGACGTGGGCACCATCGACGCCTACTACGAGGCCAACATGGACCTGCGCCGCGTGAGCCCGGAGCTCAATCTTTACAACCGGGAATGGCCGCTGCGCACCACCAGCTACCCGGACCCGCCGGCGAAGTTCACCTTTGACGACGAAAACCGCCGCGGGCAGGCGATCGATACCATCGTTTCCGGCGGCTGCATTCTTTCCGGCGGCGTCGTCCGCAACTCCGTGCTGGGGCGCGGGGTCCGCGTGCATGCGGCCGCCATGTTGGAGGACTGCATCATTCTGGACAACTGCGATATCGGCCGGCGGGCCAAGCTTCGCCGCACCATCCTCGACAAGAATGTGCGGGTGCCGGAAGACGCCATCATCGGCTACGATCTGGAGCGCGACCGCGTCCATCACTACGTGACCGACAGCGGCATCGTGGTGGTGGGCGGCGAGCGCACCCCCGTCGATATTACGGGCCTGGTAGTGTGAAGCGGCCTCGCTAGCTCCCATGGAACAGCAGATCCTGGCGTGGATCGCGCAATACGGGTACCTGGCGATTTTCCTGCTGCTGGTGTTCGGCATCGTCGGCTTGCCCGTCCCCGATGAAACGCTCCTCACGTTCACCGGCTACCTGGTGTTCAAGGGCCATCTCTCGCTGCCCCTGGCGTACGCCACCGCGCTCGGGGGCAGCGTCTGCGGCATCACCATCAGCTACACCCTGGGCCGTACGTTCGGCCTCGCGCTCATCCACCGCTACGGCAGGTACGTGCGCATCAGAGAAGACCACATCCGCAAAGCCCACGCCTGGTTTGAGCGCGTGGGCCACTGGGGCCTCACCTTCGGATACTTCGTCCCCGGCGTGCGCCACCTCACGGCGTACGCGGCGGGCATGAGCGATGTGGAGCCGCACATGTTTGGCCTCTTCGCTTACAGCGGCGCCTGCCTGTGGGCCGCCACCTTCATCGGGCTCGGTTATTTCCTGGGTGAGCGATGGAAAGCGGTGGAACAGAACATCCACCACTATCTGGTGATCGTCACGCTGGCGGCGGTCATCCTCGCGGGGGCGTACCTGGTGTGGCGAAAGTGGCTCCGGGTGCGAGGTAAGTAATCGCCAGCGCCGTGCCCACCACCACCACACAGCCGATCACGTTGTACCACAGATACGAAATGCTTCCGGCGAAGAAAATCCAGAAGACCACCGCCTCTCCGGCCAGCATACCGAGAAAGGCCGCCGTCCCCCGCACCCTGCGAAAACCGAACGCCAGCACGAAGCATCCCAGCAGCGAGCCGTAGAAGAGCGACCCCACCACGTTCACCGCCACGATCAGCGAACCGAGCTTCTTGCCCCAGCCGGCGGAGCCCACCGCGTATGCGCCCCAGAACAGGGTGGCCCAACGCGATGCCAGCAGATAATGATGATCGCTCGCGCCCCGCCGAAAGTAGCGTTCGTAAAGGTCGATCACCGAGACCGTGGCCAGGGAATTGATCTCCCCCGAACTGGCCGACATGGTGGCGGCCAGGACCACGGCGATCACCAGTCCCACGAGCCCGGCCGGCAGGTAGCGGGTCACGAACGAGAGGAAGATGTAGTTGGTGTCGTTGAACCCTTTTTCGCCTCCGGTCCGTTCCACCAGCTCCGCGGCGCGGGCCCGCGCCTGGTCGATCTCCGCCTGCGCCAGCCGGTATTCGCCGGCGCGGCGGGCTACGGTCGTCCGATCGCCGGCGCGGTGCGCTTCCACCATCGCCAGCGCCGCCTTCTGGCGATCGCCGAAGGCCCGGCTGTACTGCTCGGCCACCGGCTGGTAGGCTCCCATGCGCTCAATCCGCGCCAGCTCGGCGCGCTGGAACAGGACCGGCGGCTGCGCGAAGATGTGGAACACAAATACCATGGCCCCGATAAACAGGATGAAAAACTGCATCGGGATCTTGGCCACGGCATTGAACAGCAGACTCAGACGGCTCTCGGCGATGGAGCGCCCGGTGAGATAGCGCTGCACCTGCGACTGGTCGCAGCCGAAGTAAGAGAGGAACAGGAACGTGCTGCCGATCAGGCCGCTCCAGATATTGAAGCGGTCGTTCCAGTTGAAATTCGTGGTCACCGCGTTCAGGCGCCCCGCGGCGCCGGCCAGGATGACGGCATCGCCGAAGGAGACCGAAGACGGCAGCAGCACCACCACCGTCACCAGCGCCGCCGCGAGCCCGAGAAAGATAATGCCCATCTGTTGCACATCCGACCAGGTCACCGCCTTGATGCCGCCGACCACCGTGTAGAAGACCACCGTGGCCCCCACCAGGAGCGTCGTGACGCGCTCCGGCCAGCCCAGAATGATGGAGAGCACGATGGCCGGCGCATAGATGGTGATCCCCGCCGACAGACCGCGCTGGCACAGGAAAATCACGCTCGCCAGCGTGCGCGTCTTGGGGTCGAACCGCTGCTCCAGATACTCGTACGCGGTGTAGACTTTGGCCCGGTGGAAGACCGGGACCACGGTGGCGCAAATGATCACCATGGCAATCGGCAGCCCGAAATACGCCTGCACGAAGCGCATGCCATCCACATAGGATTGCCCGGTGGTGGAGATGAATGTGATGGCGCTGGCCTGCGTGGCCATGATGGAGAGCGCCATGGCATACCACGGCATGGTCCTGCCGGCCAGCAGGTAACGGTCCACCGTGTTGCTGCCGCGGGCGCGGTACAGACCATACAGCACGATGGAGACGAGCGAAGCGACCAGGACGATCCAGTCCAGCGGCCTCATCGAAGCGCTCGCGTGAACAGGTAAAACACTGCGATGACCGCCCCGAGATAGATGAGGACCGCCGCATAGACGCGTCGCCACGTCCCCAGAAACGGCGGCGGCTCATCTGGAACCTGTGGAAGTTCCGGCATGAAGGGAGTTTATCATGCGCCGGAGAAGGCACGGCGGTAGGGGGCGGACGATGGGAATGAATCTCTTGCAGGAGGCTTGGTGGCAAACCATCGCCATCTGCGGAATGTGACTGCCGTCAGAGCCCGCGCAGCCCAAGTATACACGCCAAGGGGCATCTCCGGCCCCTTGGCGCGCGCTCTACGTCTACCTGTGCGAAAAGTTAATTCTCACGTCCCAAATTGCCTACCAGTGCCAAGTCGGGTCACCCGATGGTGCGGGAACCTGCACATTCCCGGTATATGCCGGACACGCCACAAGGCTTTGCGCCCGGATCCCATTCGGATTGAGCGGGAGGTATTGGGTCGTCGTGCTGGGTGAGGAGTAAGTCGGATGGGCGCCCGAAAACGTCGACGGTCCCGATGTATTGCCCGTCATGCAGTATCCGTTTATGAATCCAAGATAGCCGGGAGGGAAGTCGGAGTCGAGAACACCCACCAGACGTACGCCGGCCCCAGCGTTATTCCTGACAAACACGGAGTCGAGCCTCACGCCCTGGAGTGCGGGGTAGGCTGGCGGGCCCTCGAGGTTGATTCCGTTGTATCCGTTAGCCTCAATATACCGGAGTGTGTCCTGTGGATACCATAGGTTAATGCTCGATATCGTGATCTGCGCAGCGCTGGCGAGATTTACCTCCATGCCGCCACTCATGTGTTGCTCGATTTCGTTGTTATAGAAGACGTGGCCGATACCGTTCGCATCCACGCCGTTTGGCTTTTGCCAAATCCACCGCCCGTACTGGTCGGGCACAGCCGGACAGCCCGTAGCTCGGGTGCTGAGGTACTGGCTAAGACTTGAAGGCCAGCAGTTGCCATTGATCACATTCCCCACGACACTCGCGTAACTCGAATCCGGATATAGAGTCAGTTGACCACCCCCCACGCCGTCCGAAATCTCATAACGGTTAGCACCTAACAGGTTGCCATAAGCGTATTGGTGAGAGCCCTCCAGGGTGATTCCAGCTGTACCAGCATTGAAGATGTTATTGTAATAGGCACCACCATAGCTACCTTTGATATACACCGCAGTGAATCGCGTCGCACTTTCCTGGGGCGATTCGTTGTGCTCGGTTGTGCCACCGTATGCGCCGATGCCCCAGCCCCCCATACCGAAGTTGGACATCGCCACGGTCGAACCTGCCGTGGTCTTGCCATCACCATCGCCAGCCATGAACAGTGCGGTGTCAGGAGAGTTGATGAAGTTCACCCACTTGACAGTAAACGACCCTCCGGGAAGATAGAAATCGGGCGTGAGGAACAGGTCGATCTGCAGCAGCTGTGCCCGTTGACAACTGATGCCCAGGCCATTTTGGCCAAAACCATAGCGGTTGCCGTCAAATGTGAGATTCTGGATCGTGACGTTTGTGATGGTGGAGTCGAATACCGTCATAATCGAAACCATATTCTGCGTGGCTCGGCGCAGGACTACCGGGTTCCCTGGCCCCCCTTGGATCGTGATGCCCGAACGACCGATTACCAGAGGCGCATACACTGGCCAAGCGTATGCGTTTGGGTTTGCTGGGAGTTGGCACGTCATCCCGTAGGTTGGGCCACCTCCCGCAGCAATACACTGCGCCAGGGAGTTGATATCTGTCACGGACTGGTAACCCTGCAGGACGAAGCCGCCGGAGATCCACAGGAAGCTAGAAACAAACAACGTTATCATTCGCGGCATAGTCACTTACCTCCTTGAGCGGAATTCAATGCGCGTGAAAGGACTTGTCCGGGAATACGAAGACGGTCGGCGGTTGCCGGGCGCACCGAATTCAGGATCTGATTGCTCAGAGCCGCAATCCGTGCTTCACGCTGCGTGTCAAGCGCCGCAAGAGCTGCCGAATCAGCAGCCGACAAGCTAACCTTGCCCTGGGCTATGCTCGTAGATGACTGTCTGAGTTGCTGAAGCAACGGCTTCAACTGTTGTCCTGCAGCCCGAACTACTGCGAACTCTTCGTCGTTTAGGCCGAAATGCTGGATGAGCGAATCCTCCACCATTTTGACCGCGTCCGGGCTGGAGTCCAGACCGGCAATGGTCGTCAGCATAAACCGAAAATACTGAAGGTCATTCACCGTGGCAGGTGCTTGTGATGTTTGTCCGTAGCACGTCAAGCAGAGGAATAAGAGTAACACCGAGTATATGCTGCGTTTAGAGCCGTTCATATTACTGATTCTCCTTGAGAGGGTTGGTTGAGCTGCTTTTGGCGGAAGCCTGTTCCCTGAAGTGTGTTGTACCGACTGCCCTAGTAGACAGTCAAGTGTTATTTTACAGTATAGGACCTGATTATCTTAGCAAGTACTCAAGTGATAGCGGCCTCAGGTGAATACCGGGCCGTGCCGAAATCAAGAGTGTTGGGGGCGTCACCCAAGAAGTAGTGGTCGGCGGTGCCTTTAGTCTAGTCTAGTCTAGTCTAGTCTGGAACCGGGCGCTTGCGCCGCCTGGGGCAGCGGGTTTGTAATCTATGCGGAATTATGCGGGTCAAGAACAAGCGGGCGTAACCACTAGGTCTTTAGAATCAGGCCTTGGCCGGTCGGAAGAACCAAAAGTTCTGCTCGTAATGCCGCGATTTCCTCGTCGATTGCTCTGCCCTGCTCATCGAACCCAAAATACGCGTAGTCGTCAAACAGCACGATCCCACCATTACTAACATAAGGCCAGAAGTGTCGCAGCGCGGAGGTTTCCGGATACGCGCAGTTCATGTCGAGATGCAGGAACGCTACGCTCTTGGTGTCGATGGCCTGGAGTACATCCGGCACTCGTCCTTTGACAATTTCGATTCCGCGCCACTCGGAGTAATTGCGCCGCACACGCGCGATATCCGTAACATAAGCACCAGCAGAACAACTCTGCTGTGCTGCGGCGCGACGGCCGCGTGCGATCTCCTCGTCGGAGAACTGTTCCATAACCGGTCCTTCGAAGGTATCAATCAGATAGAATCTCTTGCCTAGGCCGTCCCAGTCGAGATAGCTCAGGATTGCAGAGCTAAGAAATCCCGCGTTCACTCCGCACTCTACAAAGTCCCCGGCGCACTGGATGCTACGGATGCGGCCCAAAGTCCAATATGAATTCTCCAAGCAATCTGCGGGTCCACGCCGTTGCTGGTGCGGAGGGCGCGGGCGTAGGCCGACTGAAACCGTTGTTCCTCTCTAAACCGGGCGATGTGTACTGTATGCAGCCCGTCGAACTCGTACATTTTACGGATATTCACAAGCTGATAGCCCATGAAGCGGAGGGCCCGCGTGAACCAGTGCTTTAGTGTGCCAGGAAGCCGGGCCAGTGTAACTTGCACGCGAGTCATGGGCCGCATGCCCCTGTGCTCCGGGGCTTCCATGACTGATCCAGCCGTACTTGGCTGCAGGCGATGCATGTGGTCGTCGGAGTCAATGTGATCCTGCTCGTTCGCATCTCCTGTGTTCATAGCAGATCGGGGGTTCCATTTAGGACCTCGATGGTCCTTATTATATACCCGGGGGCTCTACCGATGCCACACGAATGCCAGGCCGAGGAAGGATAGCCCCTAAAGCTGCACAAAGCGCATGCCCTCCACATAAGACTGCCCGGTGAGATGAAGGAGCGCCATGGCGTACCACGGCATGGTCCTGCCGGCCAGCAGGTA
>JAIQEX010000160.1 GCA_020073615.1 Terriglobia bacterium | reverse complement strand
CGGCCGTGCAGTGGCGGAAGATTAGTTTCGGCAACCGCAGCCGCAACGGGGAAATCGCCACTGCCCGCTTGCTCACTGTCACTCAGACCTGCAAGAGGCAACATCGTCACGTTCTGGGGTACCTCACCGACGCAGTACGCTCTCACCGCCGCCAGGCAACGGCACCGTCCTTGCTCCCTCAGCGGCACTGACCCCCTGAACTGTTACGCTGGACGCATCCCAGGACTTCACGCTGATTGAGGCTCTGGTGCAGCGTATCGGCTCCCTGATTTTCGGACTATCCCGCGATATCCACGAGGGCACACTGAGGGCGGCGATAGCGCGGAACCTGATCGGTCCGCAGTACGCGGCGGAGATTCCCGGGATCGGCGGTCAACTGCAGGCTCTGCGCGCGTTGGATCTGCTCAACCGGCCTTATCTCGCCGGAAAGCCGACGTTGGGCCAACTCCTCGACGTGGTGAAGCTCCCGCAACCCAGGCAACAGGCATTCGCCCAAGCCCTGGCAAGCAATGAGATGTCCATGCGCAACTTCTGGCGCACGCTGGGCGACGGGCAACACGGATTCACGGCCGCGGAGGCGTCCGAGATCGAGCGCACGTTGTCTGTCGGCGCGTTCGTCAAGAATCATTTGCCGCTGGTGCAGTTGCTTTTGCAAGGGTTCTCGTCCGGCACGTATCAGACGCTTTCGGATCTGGCGCGGCTGAGCGAGCGGGATTGGATCGGCCTGGTAAACAAGTCCGGCCCACCGCCGGGCATCGACGCCGCCGGCACGGCGAGCCCCGCCGAGGTGTTCGCGCGCGTAGTGTACGCTCGTGTCACACGCGCTTATCCGACCGCCGCGCTGTCCAGCCGGATCGCCGCCGGCAACGTCATTCCGCAGCCGCAACGCGCGCCGCTGGCTCGGTTCTTTCGGAACAATCCGGCGCTGGAGCTGCCCAAACACAACATTCCGGTCTATCTTGCCACTCAGGGAGACAAGGCGTTCGCCGGTATCGACGCGCAAGACCGGCCGGCGGTGATCGATAACGCCAGACGTTTCCAGCGTGTGCTGCGCGTCGGCGCGAGTGTGGACGCAGCGGAGATTCTGCTCGGGCTCGGCATCCATTCGGCGGCCCAGATCGCCAATATGGGCGAGCAGCAGTTTTTCGTCAAGGCGACGCAGGCGGGCATCTCCAAAACGGAGGCCAACCGGATTTATCGGGCCGGGGCGCAACGCTATGCCGGCACCGTCTCGCTGTATATGCAGTTCAATCGCGACTCGGTGGGCGTTTGGCCCAGCGCCATTGGTAAGACGGCGGATCTCGACCGGCCGATCCAGGCGGCTGTCGAGCGCGATGAAACGCTGGCGACCCTGTTCGGCTCGCAGGACTTCTGCACGGTGGATTCCTGTACTTCGGTCCTCAGCCCGGCGGCTTATCTTTGCGATCTGCTTTTGTGGCTGCGCAATCACCCGCAGGAGGCCGGCACCGCTCTCGAGGTATTCGACAGCCGCCGGGCCGATGTCCGCCACCTGCTTCTCAACTGCCCCAATTCCGACACCCCGCTGCCTTACATCGACCTGGTGAACGAGTTGCTGGCCGATGCCATCAGTACACCGGGCGATCCGAATTCGACCGTCAATCCGCCATGGAAGCAGACGTCCGCGAACAAGACCGCGAAGGAACTTCGCGCCGCGCCCGAGTATTTTAACGCCGGCGCTTATGCCACGCTGTTCGGGGCGAGCTACCCGCACACGCTCCCTTACAGCGCCGGTCTGGACGAGCTGCGAACGTACCTCCAGCAATTGAACATTCCCTTGTGGCAGGTGCGCCAGGCGCTGATGCCGATACACAATCCGGGGAGCGCGAGCGCAGCGGCGGTGGCCGCCGAGCGCCTCGGCATGGCGCCCCACGAGGCAGATCTGGTTACCACCGCCGATTTTGTTCCGGCGGATATCGCCTGGAACATTGCCGATGCGCCTTCGGCCGCCGCTCCGGTTCCGTCGTTTCTCCAGGCCTCGTCGCTTCCTTATGAATCCATGCTGGAACTGCTCCAGGCAGCCTGGGTGCAGGGCCCGCTCGGCATCTCGATCCAGGGGATCGACGATACGTGCGACACCAGCATTCAAGCGCTGGGACCATCGCCGCTCGACGCGGGCTTTCTCGATCGGGCGCATCGTTTTCTGCGGTTGTGGCGGCGCACGGGCTACAAGATGTGGGAGCTGGATCTGCTGCTGAACGCGCCGGCTGTCGGTAACGGCGTACTGAATGCCGACACGCTGATCGCTCTGCACAGTTTCTGGCAGCTCCAGGGCATTACCGGTCTCGCGGTGGACCGGCAGCTCGCCTTCTACCAGAACGTGGACACCGCGGCGCATCGCGATGCGGATGGAACCACGGCCACGTCCCTGTATGGGCGCTTGTTTCTGAACCCGGCGGTCGCCTCGGTGGCGGCCGATCCGGATCTTGCGGCGCTCCCCGCGGGCGGGGCGATGCAGCACCCCAATCTCGACGATCACCTGGCGGCGATCCAAGCCGCGCTGGGCGTTTCCGCGACGGACGCGGCCACGCTCTTCGGTCTCACGGACAACCAGCTCACGCTGGAGAATCTCAGTCTGATCTACCGGGTCAACGCGCTATCGAGGGCGAGCAAGTTCGACTTGGCCGATCTTCTCGCCGTGGCGGAATTACTCGCGCCCGGTGCGGCGAACACGGTGGCAGCGGTGATGCAGATTCTCGCCTCGCCGGCCGCGACGCGCGATTTCCTGGCGCAGGCGAAGGCGGTCCAGCAGTCCGGCTTCCCTATCGACGCGCTCACTTATCTGTTGACACCGGCGCCATGGGCGACGGCAACGCAGATGACCGAGGCGGATATAGCCTCCGCCCTGGGCGCGGTCCGGCAGGCGATTCTCAACGCGGGCGGGGGCGACGTGAACGGCAGCGCAATTGCTGCGGTGGCCGCGAACGCGCATCGGCCCGCCGACCGGCCGCTGGCCAACGACTCCACGGCTCTGATCCTGCAACAGCTCCAGATCGGCGGCCAGACGCTGCTGGCTCTGCTCACCGATCCGGCGCTGGCCGGCCAGACTCCCATCACGGCCGCGAATTTCCCGAACCAGTTCCTGGCGATCCAGCTTTTCGACAAAGTCGCGGTGTTGGTGCGAAGACTGCGATTGGTAAGCTCGGATCTGGCCTGGCTGATGGGCAATGCGCCGGTCTACGGCGGACTCGATTTCAAGCAGTTGCCTGTTGAAAGCGGCCCGGCGCTCGCCCTTGCGCCCCTTCTCACGACGTTGCTGCTGGTGAAACTAGCGCGCTTGTTCACGGCAGCGCCGCCACAGTCGCCGGTCCAGACGCTCTACGACGTCATCGACGGCGTTAACTCCGGCGCTCTCGCCAACGAGGGCGCAGTCGAGAGCGCGCTTGCGGCCATAACCGGTTGGCCGCTTCCTGGGATCGCCTCGTTCGCGGCAGCGTTGGGCATCGCGTTCCCGGCGGACTATACCAACCCCGCCGTTTACGATGCGCTGCGCAACCTCCATGCGGTGGCGGCAACCGCCACCGCCAGCGCGGACCAGTTGGCCGCCTGGGGCGGAATTCCCGCTACCGAACCGGAGGCGGAGACGCTGGCGGCTTCGGCGTTGGGCGCGATCAAGGCCCGGCACCCGAATAACGACGACTGGCTGGCGTTCGCGCCCACCATCATGGATCCCATCCGGGAGCGCCGGTCCGCGGCGCTGCAGGCGTACCTCATCGGACAGCGCGACGCGGCGGGAAACCTGGTCTATGGCGATGTCAACGGTCTGTTCGATCGCTTCCTGATCGACGTGCAGATGAGCTCCTGCGAAGTCAGTACGCGAGTGATTCAGGCATACATAGCCGTGCAGATCTTCGTCGAGCGCTGCCTGATGAACCTGGAGGCGCCCGCCGTGGCCGCCGATGTGACGCGGGACGACACCTGGAACCAGTGGCCGTGGATGAAGCGGTACCGCATCTGGCAAGCCAATCGCGAGGTTTTTCTTTACCCGGAGAACTGGCTGATCGAATCGCAACGCCCCAACCGCACCGAGATCTACCGCAAACTCGAGCAGGACGTTCGCCAGAACGCGAGCACTGCGGACTTTCTGGAAACGGTGGTGCTCACTTACGTCGATCGCCTGGAAGATGTCGCTCATCTGCAGATCACGGGCACGTGCCAGGACTCCGCGACCGGAGCCATCCACGTGGTGGGCCGGACCCAATGCGATCCGCCGTTGTTCTACTTCCGCTCGCTCATCGACGGCGCGTGGACCGGGTGGACGCAGCTTCCGCTCGACATCCATGCGCACCAGGCGGTTCCCGCCATGTACCGCGGGCGCCTTTGCGTATTCTGGCCCGACGTAAAGGTATCGAGCGAGCCGCACCAGAGTCTGGCGGGAGGCGACGCAAGCCAGAATGTGGCCAAATACGTGACGCTCGGCGTCTTCTTCAGCATTTATCGCAATAACGACTGGGCGCCGGCGCAGGCCGGCAAAAGTAAGTTCTTCGATAAACCGATACTCGATTCGCGTTCCCTGAGCGATTCCAGGAGCGTGGAGGCTCTGTACACGCTGAAAGTCCAGACGGCTGCGCCTTCTCCGGGTGTGGGGGCGTCCCTGTTTGTGGACGTGTTCCGGTTCGGAAGTTACCAGATAGTCGGCTCCGGTACCGTGTCGATCCTCGGTCCCTACGATGACGCGGTCCACGTGGGGCGCGCGGTCTTCGACGGACGTCTCAACGAACTACAGCAGCGCAATCTGAGCATCCTGGCCGACGGGTCGGAATTCGGTCTGCTGGCACACGCGCAGACCACATACGGCCCCGACGCGCAACTCCTGCTGCCCCTTCCCGACCTCCAGGCGGAGCCCAGCCTGTTAAGCGAACCTTACCTGCATCCCCAGGGGGGCGCGTTGGCGACCGTGCGCCCGAATCCGGCCGGAAGCGATCGCCAGACCGTCCCGCTCGCCTTCACCGCCACCGCGTCTTTGGGCCAGAACCCCGGCCCGCTGCTCACGCAGGCGCCCATGCCGTTCCGCGTCGTCGGCCCGGCCTCCGACCTGGCCTTCGATCCCTCGAGCTACTTTTTCTTTCAGGACAACCGGCGCTCCTTTTATGTGGAAAGCCGGAAGACCTACCAGGCCGGAAGTATGTGGTCGCCCACATATCCTTCCAATCCGGGCAGCGTGCCATTCCAGGTGCGCTACAGTTTCCACCGCTTCTACCACCCGTTTGCGCGGCTGTTCTGGCACCAGCTTTCGAGCGGCGGATTCCCGTTGCTGTACGACCGCAATTTGCAGCTCAATCCGGACCAGATCGATGCCAGCGGCGCCGACGCCTTCAGCTTCCAGGCCGGTTACCAGCCGGTGCTCTCGCGGGTCGACTGGGACCATGACGATGTCACCAATCAGGATCGCGAGTTCCTGGACTTCAACTACAACGCGGCGTTTTCCGTTTATAACTGGGAGCTGTTCTTTCATGTTCCGCTCTACATGGCCGAGATGCTCAGGCAGGATCAGCGGTTCGAGGACGCGCTGCAGTGGTTTCATTACATTTTCGATCCGACGCGGCCGGGCGGCGATGCAGCGCCGAAGCGCTTCTGGATTCCCAAGCCGCTCTATAATCTGACCAGCTCCGAGATCGTGGCGCAGCGCATCGGGACTCTGCTGGCAGCCGTCAATCAGGGCGATCCGAATGCCATCCGCCAGGTGGAAAGCTGGCGGAACGATCCGTTCAACCCGTTCCTGCTGGCCGATCTGCGGCCGGTGGCCTACATGAAGCGTACGGTCATGGCGTACCTGGATAATCTGATCGCCTGGGCCGATAACCTGTTCGCGACCGAATCGCGCGAGGCGCTGAGCGAGGCGACGCTGCTGTACACGATCGCCTCGGAGATTCTCGGCCCGCGGCCGGCGGCCATCGTTCCGCCCCAGCATGCCGACGAATCGTACGATCAACTGGAGCCGAAGCTCGACGCGTTCGCCAATGCGATGGTGGAGATTGAAAACTCGGTTGGCGGCCAGGGCGGGGGCAACGCCGGAAGCGGCGGAATTCCGGCGCCGCAGACATTCTATTTCAAGATCCCGCCCAACGACACGCTGCTCGGCTACTGGACAACGGTCGCCGACCGGTTGTTCAAGCTGCGCCATTGCCAGAATATTCGGGGGCAGGCGCTGCAACTGGCGCTGTTCGATGCGCCCATCGATCCCGGCCTGTTGATTCGCGCGCAAAATGCCGGAGTCGACTTAACCAGCGTGATCGCCGATCTCACGGCGGGGCTGCCGAACTATCGTTTCACGTTTCTCTACACGCAGGCGCTCGATTTCGTCAACGCCGTCCGGGCCTACGGCGCGCTGCTGCTGGCGGCGCTCGAAAAGAGCGATGCCGACCAGCTCGCCGTGCTGATCGCGACCAACCAGCAGCAGATCCTCCAGCAAAGCGACCAGATCCTCGAGTGGCAGGTGGAGCAGGCGCAGAACGCCATCGACGCGCTCAATCAGAACCTGAAGCTGGGCACCGGCAAGCGGGACTATTTCCGGGATCAAAGCGCACTTCTCAGCGTCATTAATGCCTGGGAGAACATGGCGCTTCAGCTCCAGGCATGGGCGATCGGGCTCAACCTCAAGGCGGCGTTCACCCAGGGCGCAAAGGTGGTGCAGGACATCCTGCCGCCAGCGTCCGCCGGAGCGGCGGGCATCAGTAGCCCGTTGGCTTACATCACGGAGGATCCCGGTAAGTCCACCGGCTCCGCCGCCAGGGCGCTGAGCGCGTTCGCCGCCCTGGCGGAGAAGAGCGGAGGTGTGTCGGCCACGATGGGGAAATTCTACCACCAGCAGGACGACTGGAAGGAGAAACTCGCGGAAGCGGAGGACGACCTCGTGCACACGCAACTCCAGATTACGGGGGCCGAGCTCGGGCTGCAGATCGCGATGCAGAATCGGGTGAAAAACCAGACACAAATCGACCAGCTTCAGAAGCAGCTGGATTTCCTGACCGGCAAGTTTACCAACCAGGATCTCTACGACTGGATGGCGGACCAGCTCTCCGATACCTATTTCCAGAGTTACCGGCTGGCTTACCAGATGTGCCAGCAGGTGGAGCAATGTTACCGGTTCGAGCTCGGCATACAGGACACCTCGTTCATTCAGTTCGGATATTGGGACAGCCTGCACAAGGGGCTGCTCGCCGGGGAACGGCTGAACCAGGACCTGCGCAGTATGCAGGCCTCTTATCTGGATGAGAACGTGCGGCGGCTGGAGGTGAGCCGGTTCATTCCCCTGAGCACGCTCGATGGCGCCCTGAGCCAACTGCTGGCCACCGGAGTTTGCGACTTCGCGATCCCGGAATCGCTCTTCGACCACGACTATCCGGGCCACTACAACCGCCATCTGTTGCGCGTCAGTGTGACCGTCGCCTATAAGAATGCGGGTAAGTTCGATAACATCAAGGCGACGCTCATGCTGACGGGCAACAAGGTCCGCACTTCAACCGACGTGAGCGCGGGATACGCCGAAACACCCCTGGGCGGCGATCCGCGCTTCTTCTACACGTACGCCGCGGTGGGGCAAGAGATCGCCCTCTCTCTCGGCAACGCGCAGGACGATCCCGGGCTCTTCCTGACGGCCCTCAACAATAATCTGAGCGACACTCGATATCTCCCCTTTGAAAATGCGGGCGCCATAAGCTCGTGGCAACTGGAGATGCAGCAGGCGAATAACGAGATCGTAGTCGACAGCACCAACGTCAGCGAAGTCTGGCTACATCTTTACTACACGGCGCTTGACGGCGGCCCTTCCTTCAAACAGGCCGTGGAGGCCGACAACCTGGCCAACCTGCCCACCTCGGGCGTGCAACTCGTGCCGCCACAGAGCGGCCCGTTCGCAGCGGACGCCGCCGGCCCGGATCCGATGCTGACGTTCGCGCCGTCCCCGTTGCAGTTCCCGGCGTGGACGCGCGGTAAGGCCGTGACCCTCACTTCGCTCAGCGTGCTGGCGGTGTCGTGGAATCAGGAGAACTTTGTGCTGGAGCCCCAGGGATCGCTGCCCCATGCGCCCATCGCCATGGCGCCGGTCCGAAATGTATCCGAGCCAGGCGTGCTGGCCGGGACATTGGCACTGGAGCCCGGCACGACCCTCGACACGTGGACGTTCCGGCTGCGCAAGCAGGATTCGGCCGGCTTCCACCCGATTGGCACGAACGACATCGGCGATGTGTTCCTGCTGGTGAGTTACCAGGTAAGCTGAAATGACATCGCCTCTGCCCCCTCTCCTGCGGCGAACGGTGCAGCGCCTGATCCGCTCTTTTGCTCCCGAGCGAATCGTGTTGTTTGGGTCCTACGCGAAAGGCACCAACCACGCGTCGAGCGATATCGACCTGTTGGTGATCGCCAATCTCGAGGGCAACCCCGCGCTTCACCAGCGCCGCGCCCGCCAGATCTCGGCCGATTGCTTTCCGCCCGTGGACGTGGTCCTATGCAGTTCCGCGGAAGCCGCCGATGCCGCGTCCGCACGCTCGCCATTTCTACTCTCGATTCTGGGCAGCGGCGTTACCATCTACAGCCGCTAACCATGGCGGATAATCCGGCGGTGTCCGGCGTGCCCGCCGTGGTAGACTGATGGTCTGCCTATGACTGTCCGCTAGCGCCAGTCCGGATGGCGATGCCGCGCGCACGCGTGCGGTGTCTCTGCACGGATCGGCGTCCCTCCATCGATTCCCCCAAATTTGATTGCCTGGAGCGAACCGTCATGAATCTTGTATCTCTCGGCGCCGGACCGGCAGTGTTTGGCGCGTTTGCAACGTACGCCGCGCGCGGGCTGATTCTGGGCCGCGTCGCCACGGCCCAGCGGGACCAATACCGCCTCTATACGGAGACCGCGGAGCTTTCCGCCGAAGCCTCCGGCGCGTTGTGGTACGGCGCTTCCGGCGCCGCCTCCATGCCCGTGACCGGCGATTGGGTGGCGGCGCGGGTCGTGGGACCGGAGCAGGGGATCGTTGAGGCCGTGCTGCCGCGGCACACCTGCTTTTCGCGGCGCGCGGCCGGGCGGCGGGAAGAGCGGCAGCCTATCGCCGCCAATATCGATCTCCTATTTGTGGTGTGCGGGCTGGATGGCGACTTCAACCTGCGCCGCCTGGAGCGCTACCTCACGCTGGCTGCGGAGAGCGGCATTCGGCCGGTGGTCGTGCTTCATAAGACGGACGTGTGCGGCCAACTCGCGGCACGCGTGGCAGAGACCGCGGCGGTGGCCGGCGGGGCGCCCATTGTGACCTCGATCGCGCGCACGGCCGAGGGAGTCGACGGCTTGGCCGGCTTTCTGGCGCCGGGCCGCACGGTGGCGCTGGTGGGCTCGTCGGGCGCCGGCAAATCGACCATCGTCAACCGGCTGGTGGGAGGCGAACTGCTGGCGACCGGGGCAGTGCGCGCTTCCGACAGCCGTGGCCGGCACACCACTACGCGCCGCGAACTGGTGCCGCTGGCCGCCGGCGGCGCGCTCGTCGATACTCCGGGCATGCGCGAGCTGCAGCTCTGGGCGGGCGAAGAGAGCGTAGAGCGCACATTCGGGGAGATCGCCGCCACGGCCGCGAACTGCCGCTTCCGCGATTGCTCGCACACCGGCGAACCGGGATGCGCGGTGGCGGCGGCGCTGGCCGCGGGCGAAATTGCGCGCGCGCGATGGGAGGGGTATCGCAAGCTGCTGGCCGAAGCGCGAAGACACGAGCAACGCGCCGGGAGTCTGGCCGCGCTGGAGCGCAAGCGGCAGTTGAAGCGGATCCACAAAGCGCAACGGAAGCACTACAAATCGCGGTCGTGACGTGCCGCGATCCGCGCGGACGGCCGCATCTCGGCGACCGTCATGCCAAGGGGACGGTGGCCTGATTGGGCGCGGCACGCCGGGCCGCCCACGCGGAGCTGTCCCGATCGAGGACGGGGTGAACGGGCCGTGCCGCGGGGATGTAGTTGAACCAGGACGCCATCTCGGCGTCGCTCAAGCGGCGGCGGCTCATGATCGCCCGCCTCTGTCGCAGCGCGCGCGGGAGGCAGCGGGCGATGTGCCAGAAGGCCGGCAGAGAGGTCGGCTCCGCCAGCACCGCGCCGGCGGCGACCATCAGATCGCGCACGGTCATCGGCAGCCAGTACCGGCGGTAGAGACCGCCGGTGGCATTCTTGACGCGCATCAGGAACCGATTCTTGACGGAATGCATGTTGATGACCGCGGGTACCGAGCGCCGTTTGCCGGGAACCATGGTGCGCACGTGATAGGCCACGGCGGCGGGGGTGTAAATGCAACTCCAGCCCAACAACAAAGCGCGCCACGCCACATCGGCGTCCTCGCGATAGGCGAAGAAATCGGGATCGAAGAAATGGCCGTCGACGGCCACATCGTCGATCATCGTGCGGCGATACAGGGCCGCCGCGGCACTGGCGCCGAAGACGTACTCCATGTTTTCAAAATACGGGATGTCGGGCTGGTGCCAGCCGCGGTCGAAGTGGCGCATGGCGGGCGTAAAAAAGATGCCGGTGGAATCGATGCGCCGCTCGGCGAGCGGCTGGAAGCCGGTTCCGATGGAAAGAAGCTTGCCGCAGACCGTGCCGGCGCCGGGGTGGGCCTCTCCGGCATCCACCAGGGTGCGGATGAAGCCCGGCAGCAGCAGCGCGTCGGGGTTCAGGGTCAGGACCCAATCGGAGGCGCTGGAGCGGACCGCCTGATTCTGCGCCTGGGAGAAGCCGGCATTGCGCTGGTTCCAGATGGTGCGAATCCGTGCGCCAAACTCGCGCAGAATCTCAGCGGTGCCGTCGGTGGAGGCGTTATCGACCACCACCGTTTCCAGGGACACGCCGTCCTGCTGGAGCACGGCTTCCAGGCAGCGGCGAATGTACCGCTCGCTGTTGCACGTGACGATGGCGACACACACTTTG
Organism: Terriglobia bacterium; assembly: GCA_020073615.1. Lineage (GTDB taxonomy): Bacteria > Acidobacteriota > Terriglobia > Bryobacterales > Bryobacteraceae > JADGNR01. Next base: position 2,912 of record JAIQEX010000160.1, on the reverse strand, counting down.
GAGTGGGGCACTGTATTCAGTTCGCAATACAAAGACCCGCAGGCGGGCGGTTCCACTACACTAAGGTTTCAATCGGGCGGTTTTTTTTCACAAATCTCTCGCGGCCTGTAGTTGAAGGGCGCGGGCCACGGGTCTTTACTAATGGCTTGTAGCGATGCCGGCGATCCGGCCGGTGGGAAGCTTGTGGGCATTCTCCGGCAAGAGAAAACCATTTCGGCGTTACAAGACCAGGTGGCTCAGTTGTTTGAGGAATCGCGCCACGACGTATACCGGTACCTTCTGACGCTGGGCCTGCAGCCTCCGCGGGCGCAGGAAGCGGTGCAGGAGGTTTTTCTGCGGCTGTACACGACACTCAGGAAGGGAGAAGAGATCCAGAATCCGCGAGGCTGGATTTTTCGCGTGGCCCACAACCAGGGACTCAAGATTCGCGCGCGGCAATCGTCGGAGCAGGCTTTCGAACCAGGGTTGGAGGCGCGGCTGGCCAGCCATGCGGACAGTCCCGAGCGGGAATTGTTGGACCGGGAGCGCATGGTGCGCTTTCATCGCGCCGTGGAAGGGCTCTCCGAGCAGCAGCGGCGGTGCCTGTTTTTGCGCATGGAAGGGATGCGGTATCCGGAGATCGGGTCGGCGCTGGGGATCAGCGCGTCGGCGGTGGGCGAATTCCTGCGCCGCGCCGTTGCCCGCTTGCGGAAGGTGCGCGATGAGTAGCTTTCTGGGGCGGCATCCGGAAGAGGGCGCCTTGCTGCGCTATCTGGACGGGGAGCTGGCGGCGCGCCGGGCGAAGCGCGTGGAGCGGCACCTGCGAACCTGCGCGCCATGCCGCAGCGAGCTTGCGGAACTCCAGAAGACGGTCGGCGAGTGTGTGCACTACCGGCGTGGCGTGTTGGGGACGCTGCTTCCAGCGCCTCCCAATCCGTGGCCGGACATCTACCGCGGCTTCGCGCAGGTGGACGAAGCTTTGGCCGGCGAGCCGCTTGCGGTGCGCCTGCTGCGCCCGTTCACGCGTGCGGGATATGGCCGGTGGGCCGTCGCCGGCCTGGCGGCGCTGGCGGTGTCCGGCGTGGTCTTTTATCAGCTTCGCCAGACGCCCTCGGTGCAGGCGGCGGCGCTTTTGCAGCGCGCGGTGGCCGTCGCGCAGGCAGGCCCGCGGGCACAGCGGCACATTCGGATACGAACCAGGGACCGGCAGATGACGCGGGTGGTGGGCGCGCCGGGGGCTGCGGCGTCTGTGGAACCCGCTGCGCAGGCGATCGAAGCGCGCTTCGCGGCGGCTCATTTCGATTGGGCGGACCCGCTGAGCGCGCGGTCGTACCAGGCCTGGCGGGACGGGCTGGAGGGGAAGAAGGACGAAGTCGGGACGGTAGCCGATCCGCAGGCGCCCGGCCAGAGCCGCTACCGGATCCGCACCATCGCGGCCGCCGGGGAGTTGGCCGAGGCGACGCTCACGCTGCGCGCGGCGGACCTGCGCCCGGTGGAAGAGCGGCTGGAATTCCGCGATAGCGAATGGATTGAATTGACCGAGATAGCGGAGCCCGTGACTCGAAGCGACGAAGTCTCCGTTGCGACGAATGCCGCGGCTCCGGTGCGGCCGGCCGAACCACCAAGCCGGCTGGCCGCAATCACACCAGGAACGGCTCCGATCTCCGACGAGTTGCAAGTGCTGTCTGCGCTCCATCAGATCGGGGCCGACCTGGGTGACCCGGTGGAGGTGACGCTATCGAGCGGGAAGGTGATGGTGACGGGGGTAGGCATCCCGGCCGCGCGCCAGAAGCAGATCCACGAACGGCTGGACGGGATGGCCAACGTGGCCGTCCAGTTCACCGAGCCCGCGCCGGCGGCCGTGCCTGCCGAACCCGCGACCGCGAACACGGCGCCCGCGCCCACGCGGACGGCGCAGCCCTCTGCCATCGAAACGCGGGTCGAGCGGCAACTGGGCAGCCATGCGGAGTTCGAGAGGTTCAGCTCCCAGCTACTGGATTGGGACGAAGCGGCCATGGCGCGCGCGTATGCGTTGCGCGCGCTGGCGCAGAAGTTCCCCGGCGGCGTGGAAGCGGAGCTCGGCGCCGGCGACCGGCGCCTGCTGCGAGACATGGCCCGCGAGCATGCGGCGGCGCTGGCGAAGCCGGTGGCTGACATAGAGGAAGCCATCGTGCCGGTGCTAAAGGCCTTGGGCGGCTCGGCGGAGGCCCGGCAGCTGGCGAACAACACCCAGTGGCAACCCGCCGTCGAGGACTTGGTCCGCGCCGCGCGCCGCGTGGAAGAACTGCTCTCGGTCATGTTAGGCGTGGCGCCGGGCGACGGTTCCACGGCCACCCTGCCCGCGGAACTGCTGTCCGCGCTGCGGGATCTGCGGGCGGACCAGGACGACTGCCAACGGCTGCTGAGGTGATGGGCGGATAGGCAGCCTTGGCGCTATGGCCCTGGCCTCCCTATGAAATTCTCTTTTCGTCGAACCACCTCCGAGTGGTCGGCTCTGGTCCCTTCGGATGATGATTTCAGGTAAGCCCACTTCACGACAATTGACATGTTCTGGTAGCCTGAATGTGGGGCGATGAGGCCGCGCCTTCCTGTACACAGACCGGGTGGTGTCAGCGAGGCTTGATGGCGTTTGATCCTGGGGTAGCCTACTTGCCGACAGGTATCGGCCTCACAAGTCTCCCTTTGGGCCTTCGCAAAAATAACAACTCACAATTGATCGGTTCTCTATCATAACTGGGCTTAACGGGCGGAGTATCTGCAACCCGCCAAATCAGCTTGGCATGCCTGTAAAAAAGCTGCGGAGCCGCACATTGAGATCTGGTTGCCGAGAGTGTCCCGATTTGTTATAGTTCCGATTAGGAGAAACGTTCTGATCGGAACTATAACATTATGCGACCAACTTCCTTCCGCCCGGATGCACTGCGCGCGCTTCT
>JAIQEX010000014.1 GCA_020073615.1 Terriglobia bacterium | reverse complement strand
CCGCTCCAAGCCCAGGTATCGCCGCGCCGTGGTCGGGTCCATCCCCGCTTTCGACGCTGCAATCTCTTGATTCTTCTCTGTGTTCGACAACTTTCTGAGCCTCCTCACCTGCTCGTCCGTGACCATCCCTTGGCGCTCGGTGAGCGCGATTCTCGATGGTCACATTAGTTGTCGTCGAGCGGGAGTTTTAATTGTCGTCAGCCGGGAGTTCTAATTGTCGCCGAACAGCGGTGCTGCCTTTTCCACTTCGCCAAGCTCTGGACCGCGTCGACGGGCAACTCGACCTCCTCATCTACGAGGCCTTCCCGCTTCCAAAGGCAAGCTGAAAACTTGACACTTTCAGAAAGAAATCACTTACATCAGACGGCTAGAGGCGTGGCGCGGCTCTCACTTCCATTTATCCCAGTTAATGCGTCGCTGCGAGGCCAGGATCTCGTCGAAAGCGGGGTCCGGAGTCCATTGGCCCACCACATCGGAAAAATCCGCCCGGCGCCGGCCGCTGCCAGCCGCCATGGTCAGTTCCTCCAGAATCACCTGGTTGAGGCTCTGCTTCCGGCGTCCCGCTTTTTGCCGGAGTGCACGGTCGACCTCCCGCGGAACGCCTCGGATGGTGTACCGGATGACTGGTCCCCGCCCTTTCACACTTACATGCTGGCACAGAATGACAGCCATGTGCCGCTCTACGTGCGGCTGTGGGGCTTCAAACTCCCGTGCCGGCGGCGTCCATGAAGCTGCGCAGGTCGGCTGCGTTTATCTCCGGCAGGCCCGGCGCCACGTTGTTCAATTTGCCCTCGCGCATCCATAGTTCCAGCCGGTCCACCAGCTCGAAGAGGTGATCGAAAGAATCCACGATAAAAAGGATCGGCTGGTAGTGGTCGATCTCCGCTCCCTGATTGATCAGCCATTCCAACTGCACCGGGTAGCGCTGCACTTCGTCCGATTCGATGGCGTGCTCCAGCTCGCCGTACGAGCTCAGCAACCCGCTGCCGTAGGCGCAGGTGCCGCGCGGGCCGCGCATGAGCCCAAACTCGACGGTGAACCAGAAGAAGCGCGACATGGCCTTGACGATGTTGGTGAGCCGGCGCGTCCGTTCCGCCTGGTCGCGGATCTCGGCGGTCAACCGCACCGCCGTATGGGCGCAATCGCCGAAGCGCACCAGCACATCGGCGAAAGCCTTCTCGGTGTGCATGGGGACATGCCCCGCGACGTCGTGAAAGATGTCCGGCTCGGGCAGATAGTCCATGCGGTCCGGGGGGCGGATGGTGATGGTGGTGGGAAATTCCCGGCGCTGCAGGCAATCGAAAAACAGGAAGCCGGGCACGTACCCGCTCACGGCCTTAGCCTGAAAGCCGGTCAGCGGTTGCAGCTTCTGGTTGATCTCCGAGAGGCGGGGGATGCGGTCGGGAGGCAGGTCCAGGGCTGCAATTCCCTGGAGGAAATGGTCGTTGGCATAGCGCTCCCAGCGCGGGCGGATGCGCCGGTAGAGCCGCCGCCAGGCTTCGTGGTTCTCCTCCGAATACAGCTCGTAAGCCTGCCGGATGTAGAGCTCGCCGCGGGTGCGGGCCTCTTCCACGAACGGGGCATGACCGGTGGTGAGCCCGGTGACCGTAAGCGCCTGGGGCATGGTTTCCCTCCTGTTAGTTCCACCCTACCAGAAATGACAACCCCTATCAAGTGGTGCTCGATTGCAACCTAAAGAAAACCGAGTTTTGGACCGATCAAAGAGGAGAGGTAGCAGTGTGAGCGTGAACTGTTGGGAATTCAAGAAATGCGGCCGGCAACCGGGAGGCAGCCGGGTTGCGGATCTGGGCACCTGTCCGGCTGCCATTGACGCCCATGCGGCCGGGTTCAATGGCGGCGAGTTCGGCGGGCGGATCTGTTGGGCGCTGGCCGGTACGCTGTGCGGCGGAAAAGTGCAGGGGACATTCGCGGAGAAGCTGACCAACTGCGTGAACTGCGATTTCTATCGCCTGGTCCAGGCGGAGCAAGGGAAGGATCTGCAATCCTTTAAGGCACTACAACTGAAGCGCTGAATCGGCCGATGATTTCCGAGCCACGGCCGCGTATTCTGTGGCGCCGTTAGTGGGGTAGCTACCGGCCATGCCCCGCACCGCGGGCGCGCTTCGCGCGGCCGGGCCGGCGGCCCACAGGGCGCCGCGGCCGACCGCACCGAAGCGGCGCCGTCCGGATCCCGGCGCCTGCTCTAAACTGGAAAGGCATGCCCATGCTTCATGCCGCTTTTCGGGACCGGGTGGCCGACCTGGCCGGGGAATTTGCCGGCAGCCGGCCCTTTCGCCACGTGGTGATTGACCAGTTTCTCGATCCCGCATTTTGCCAGCGGCTCATCGACGGGTTTCCCGTCTTCGACGAGAGCCACGCCCGCAACGAGCTCGGCGCCATCGGGCGCAAGGCCGTGGTCCCCAATCTGGCAAGCCTGGGCTCCGCCTACCAGTGCTTCGACCGGCTGATGTCGGACGGCGAATTCCTGTCGCTTGTGGGCCAGATCACCGGGATCGCCGGCCTGCTTTACGACCCGGAATACGTGGGCGGAGGCACGCACGAGAACCTCGATGGCCAGGAGCTCGATTCGCATGTCGATTTCAATTACCATCCGGCCACAAAGCTGCACCGCCGGCTCAACCTGATCGTGTTCCTGAACCCCGAGTGGGAAGAATCGTGGGGCGGATCGCTCGAGCTGTTGCGCGATCCGTTCAACCCCGACGAGGAACGAGTCACCGTGGTTCCCCTGGCCAATCGCGCCGTGATCTTTGAAACCACCGAATCTTCCTGGCACGGTTTCCGCCGCATCCGGCTGCCCGCCGGCGAACAGATTTCGCGCCGCTCCATCGCGGTCTACTATTACACCCGGGAGCGCCCGCCGCGGGAAACCGCGCCGCCGCACGCCACGGTCTACTATCAGCGGCCCCTTCCTGCCCACCTCCAGCCGGGCCATACGCTGACCGAGGACGCTGTTCAGGAGATCCAGGCGCTGCTGACGAGGCGCGACCACATGCTGCGCCTGCTCTATGAGCGCGAGCTCCAATTCTCGGAGGCCATCGCCAAGCAGGAGGCGCGCATTCAATCCCTCGAAGAGCTGTCGCAGATGACCGCCGAGCGGCTGGCGGAGGAGTTGGCTGCGGCGCACCGCGAGATTCAGGCGCTCCGCAGCCGCGAGCAGGAGCTCACCAGCCTGCTGGCGCGCATCCACCGGTCGCCTTCGGTGCGTCTTGGCAAAGCGCTCACTTGGCCGGTTCGCGCCTTGCGATCGCTGGTGCGTACCGAGCCAGGGCCTACCGGCTTCCCGCGTTCCGGCCAGCCTCCCGTGCGCCGATCAGGAACCGCACGGTGATATAACCCATGCCCAGGACGGCGGCGGCCAGGGTGCCATAGAGTAATTCGGGATGCCGCTCGCTCCACGGCTGGCGCGGAGGCGGCGGCGGTCGATAAACGGGATTCGGCTCTTCCGGGCCAGCGGCGAGCTGTATCTCCGGCGCGGGGGCACGGCGCGCCAGAATGGACCCCAAGTCGTAGGCCGGCGGCTTTGCTTCCGGGTTGCCGTAATAGAGCGTGTAGCCGCCCGCGGCATCGGGAAGGAACTTGAGCCGCCGCTCTACTGCTTCCACCACCACGCTGCGCACCGGCACGGGACGGTCGTCGCCATTGAAGATGCGCAGGCGCAGGTAGCGCTCGTGCTGTTCGGGGAACTCGAGAAGGGAAGTCTCCTCGTCCCGATAGCGGTAGAGCACTCCTCCGGCGACGTAGCGCCAGTCTTGGCCATCCGCGCTGAATTCGATGTCACAGGCGCGGTGAAAGGGCGGCCCGCCGGTCTCCACGCGCAGCCTGCTCTGCGGTAGCCTGGCCGCTCCGAGGTCGAGCACCAGCAGGCTGCTCCTCTGTTCCTCGCGGCGCGCCGGTGCGATGCGCGCGATGGTCTGCCACACCGAGGGACGCTCGCGGTAGTAGGCCAGCCAGGCCCCCGTGACGGCGCCGGTGCGCATCCAGCCGAAGAACGTGGCGCGCACGTATCGCCGCGTGGAGAGCGGATAATCCACGGTGAGCACCGATACGCTGCGGCCGCCCTGGGAGAAATCGAAAACATAGCCATCGGCGCGCGCCACCGCCCACGAGCGGCCGTCGGCCGACGTCTCGAGGCGCACCCTGGTGCGGAAATTCGTTTCCGCGGTGGCGATGCGCAGGCGGTTGTGTTTGGCCGTACTGCCGAGGTCGAGCGTGAGTTCCAGGCCGGCGTCCGGCACCACGGAGCGGTCCAGGATGTCGGGGCGCAGCTCGCTTTGCTCGACGCTCCCGGTCAGCGCTTCGAGGACGTAGGGAATCTCCTGGCCGTTGCGCACCAGGCGCAGATCGGCGAGATCGGCGCGCGCGCCCGCGTAGACAGTTCGGTCGAGCGTCAGGGCACAGACCTGCTGCGCCTGCCCGGCGGAGAGCGCGCGGCACAACGCCCATCGCGCAGGCGAAAAATCGGCGCGCGCCAGCAGGGCCAGGGCGAGCAGGCTAAGAACGAGTTTCCTCATCCCGCCACCAGTTTTCGATGTTGGTCCGGTATCGCGAGTACAGGAACGAGGTGATCAGCAGCAGCACGCCCAGGAACCCGAACGCGACCACGCGGTAGATCTTCCCCAACTGCCAGACGTCGTAGAAATAAAGCTTGAGCACCACCAGGGCCAGCAGGCCGAGCCCCAGGATGCGATTGATGCCCGCGCGCGTCACCACGCCGAGCACCACCAGGGCCAGGCCGTAGGCGGCCATCAGCGCGGAAAGCGAGACCATGGCGACGTTGGCGGCATTTCCTTCGGCTGCGTTGCGCGCCGCCGACCCGAGGACTTCCATGGCGAGTGCCCAGAGCAGCACATAGTGACCGGCCACGTACGGCGCCAGCACCAGGGTGCCGGAGGCGATCCAGCGGGCGGCCAGCCACAGGCAGATGGCGGCCACGAAGAACGTCAGAAAACGGGCATTGGCAATGGCGTGGTATTGGGCGGGATCGGAATAAATTCCGGCGTCGAGGATGTGCAGGCGGCCCAGGGTCAGCAGGAACACCAGCATGGCGGCATTCACCAGGCCGTTGGAGCCGGTGCGCACCCCGATCCACGCCAGCGCGGCGCCTTCCAGAGCCCAGGCCATGGTAATGCGGTACCCGGAGAACTGAATGGGCACCGCCAGGGTGAGAAAGCACAGCGCCACGCCAAGGTAGAGCAGCACCGGGCGCACGTCACGCCCGGCCTCAGGCGCGGTCTTCCAGATGCGCACGCCCAGCGCCAGGTGAATGGCGGCCAGGGCGGCGGCGAAGAGCCCCAGGTAATCGTTGTAGTCCGGCCGGAGCAGGTGGTAACCGGCTCCGAAGTAGGCGGCGGCGTTGAGCGCCACGATAACGAGGTCCTGCTGCCGCGCCGCGGCGCGCTCCACCAGCGTGCGCCATGCGGACCAGCCCAGGAACAGCAGGAAGCCCACGGTGAGGGCCGCTATGATTGCGCCCAGTTGGGGCGGCTTGAACAACTCCGCCTGCCAGACGATGGTGCAGGCCCAGAATCCGCCGAATGCCGCTGCCGGTCCCCAGAGCCATCCACGCCATTCGGAAAGGAGCAGGCCGGCGGCCGCCAGGGCGAGCGACAGCCACAGGTAATTCAGAAGCGGCGCCGGCCAGATGGCCAGCAGCGCCACGCTGGCCAACAACTGCGCGGCGGCCGGCAGGGCGGGGGACTCCATCAGGCAGAACAGCGCGTAAAAGGCCAGGGCGAAGACCGTGGCCACGAGTTGCTTTTCGGGTAGAAAGCGGTCCGCGAACCAGGAGGCGTAGAGCAGGGCGGTGCCACCGAAGACCAGGTATTCCAGGGGCCGCCACCGCTGGCTGCGGGCCACCGCCACGGCGCCCACATTGAGCACCAGCAGGTAGCCGAAGAACGCCCAGGGCCGATCCACGTTGGTGCTCAGCAAAACCGGCGTCAGGTAGCCGCCGATCAGGCCGAGCACGGAGATGGCGGCGGCGCGGTAGCGGATGGCCAGCACGCCCGCCATGGCGGTGGTGAGCGCCATGAGCAGAAACGCCACGCCCTGCGGCACCAGGCTATAGAAGCCGAAGGAGGCGTAAAACGAGAGATACAGAATGGCGATGCCGGCGCCGGTGATGCCTTGCGCGTAGGTGCGATGGCCGCGCCCGAAGATGAACTCGGCGAGGCCCAGAATGGCGAACGCAGCCACGACGCCCAGCATGACGCGGCCGGCCTCGCCGATCCACTGGTTATCCACCGCGTACTTGAAGAAGAAGGCCACCGCCAGGACGAGCGTGAGCACGCCGATGCGGTTGATCCAGGTGAGCCCGACGCGCGTCTCCAGACGGTCCGTCGATTCCGGCTCGACCTCCGGCCCGGCGGCAAACCGCGGAACGGGAATGGGAGGCGGGGCGGCCGGCAGGGGCGGGGACGGCGGCGGCATCTCGCGCGCGGGCGGCGGGGCAGTAGGAACGGGCGGTGGGTTGACGGACGGAAGCGTCTGTCCCACACTGGGCGGCGCGGCCTGGGGAATTCCCTGCCCCGCCTCCAGGCGGGACAGCCGCTGGTCCACGATGTCCAGGCGGCGCAGCATACGCGCGAGCGCGTCGCTCAGCGCATCCATGCGTTCGTCAGCGGGTGAGGACACCCCTGGACACCTCCTTACGGGCAGCGGTTCCGGTCGAGATCAGTATACTGCAAGCGGGGGACCACAATTAAGGAGTATCGGGTCTGTTTCAGTTCGTCCGCTCCACGGCGCGCGGCAGGTGGATGGTAAACGTGCTGCCATGCCCAGGAGTGCTTTCGAGCGAGATGGTGCCGCCGAACTGCTTCTGAACGATGCCATACACTACCGAGAGCCCCAGGCCGGTGCCCTTGCCCTGCTCCTTGGTAGTGAAAAATGGCTCGAAGATGCGCTGCTGGGTGGCGGCATCCATGCCTTGGCCGGTATCGCTCACCGCGAGGGTCACAAACTGGCCGGAGCCCTGGGCGGGCCGGGCGGCGGCGCGCTCGGCGCCGAGATTGGCGGCGGCGATCTCAACGGTGATGGCGCCTCCCTTGGGCATGGCGTCGCGGGCGTTGATGACCAGGTTGAGGAGCACCTGCTTCAGTTGTCCCAGGTCGACGGTGACGGGGCACGGCACGGAGGCCGGCACGATGTGCAGGGAGGTTCCGGTGCCGAGCGTACAGCGGAGCACGGTGATCAACTGGGCGACCGCCAGATTGAGATCGACCACCTCGGGGCGAATCTGTAGGGGGCGCCCAAAGGCCAGCAACTGGTTGGTGAGCGCGGCGGCATTCTGGCTGGCGCTGAAGACCTGGCGGGCCAGGTCGGCGCTCTGGGGATCGCTCTTGACGCGGTCGAGCAGCATCTCGGTGCACCCCAGAATGACGGTGAGGAAGTTGCGGAATTCGTGCACCATGCCGCTGGCCATGCGGCCGAGCGCTTCCATCTGCTGGGTGTGCGCGGCCTGGGCCTGCAAGCCCGCCATTTTCGTCAGGCATGTCCCGCACCCGCTCGCCGATGGCATCGAGGGCCGCCCGGAAAGGAGGGACTGGACCGGCAGGAGCGGCGACGCGGCGACCTGGGCGCGCAGGCTGTTTTCCACCAACTGACGGTCGCGGAGGTTGGCCAATACGCGCTCCACTTCCTGGGCGGTCGGGTACGGCGCCAGTTGCTCGCCGGGCAGAGAGGCATGCAGATTCTCGCAGACGGTGCCATCCCAGATCACCACCGGGTGGGTGCGAATCACGCTCAGGAGCGTCTGTGGCGGAAAGTGGCGGCTGTCGAATTGCGCGACATCGAGATACTTCTGGCCGGTGAAGCAGGACTCGAGGCGGCGTTCGAAGGTGGCAAGCTGTTGCTCGTCGACCGCTTCGCCCGGCTGCCAGGCGACTTCACGGGCCACTCTCACGCCGGCATAACCGGCGGCCGAGGCGACCGCCTGAGCCAGCAGGTCGAGAGCCGTCGCCGCGCGGGCGGGGCTCGCCGCGGATTCACCGGCGGAAACCAGCGTCAAGGCGCCGGATTCGATGGCGGAAGAGGTGTCGATCCCACCGGCGCGCATGGCTGCCAGCACATCTCCGGGGTTGTTTTCGGCGCTGACATAGATACACTTCTCACCGCGTTCCAGGCCGAGCTCCATAAAGGGTACGGCGGCGGCGAACTGTTGTTCCGGACTTTGGTAAATCAGGCAGGAATGAGTATCGGGTTTCAACCGTTCGAGTGATTCCCGAAGCCGGGATTGCGTTTGCGTTGGAGCGCCCATGACCGATCCTCCTATTGCGACAAGGGTGCGGCAGGCGACGGCGGCCGCACCGTCTGATTAAACGGTAATGGAATCTCGCTGTCTGAAATAGAGGACAATTACGGAGCACAGGACCGAGAAACTACCGAGCGGCACGGTGTGGTACGATTCTGCACGATACCCATATTCAGAGGACTTATGCGCCGAATTATAGCGAGCGGTTCTTTCCTGGCAGGTCTTTCCCTGATGGTTTTTGCCGCCGAACAAGCGGCGAACTCCGCGCCGCAAGGGAAGGCCAAAGCGGCCAAAGTAGTCGCCCACGCAGCCGCGGGTTACGGCAATGCGGACGCCATCACGCAGGAGGAGATGAAGGTTCACCTCTACTTTCTCGCGTCCGACCAGTTGGAGGGGAGGAACCTGCCCTCGCGCGGCTTCGATACGGCGGCCCTCTACGTGGCCAGCCGCCTGGCGGAATGGGGGTTGAAGCCGGGAGGAAGCGCGGCCAATACCGACGGTCCGCTGCAACCGTACCTCATGCCCATGGAGCTGGTCAGCAAGCAGGTGGTGGCGGCGGAGAGCAGGGCTTCGATTACCGCGCCGCCGCCGGCCGGGCGGGGTGGGGGCCGTGGCGCGGGCGGCGGTGGCGCGGCACGCGGCGGAACGCCGGCTCCCGTTGCCTTGCGGACCACGGATTTCGAATACGGCAAGGACTGGACGGTGGTTGCCGGGGGGCGGGGCGCACCACCGCTCGAGCCGCTGGACGCCGGCGGGAACCTGGTTTTCGCGGGAAACGGCTATGTCGTCACTAAGACCAGGATCAATCCTTATGAAGGCGTGGATGTGCGCGGCAAGATCATCGTGGTGGCCGGGCTGCCGCCGGAGCTGGCGGCGCAACAGGCCGCGGCGGCCGGCGGAAGAGGCGGCGGACGCGGCGGCGCGGCTCAGAATCCGCTGGGCGAGAATTGCACCGACTATCTGACGCCGGAGGAGTATGGCGCGCAGAACGGCGCGGTGGCGGTGGTGACCATCGCGAATTTTCAGCAGCTCAGCGCCATGGGCAATGGCAACGCCGGGCCGGGCGGCGGAGGGCGCGGGCCGGCGCTCAACGGCCCCGCCTTCCAGGTACCGAAATTCCAGCGGCCGCCTGCCTGCCCGGCCGTGCCCGCGGTCACCGCCGGCCTGGCCCTGACCAACGGGATTTTCCAGGGCGAGAAAATGAGCGCGGCACAGATCTTCTACGGCGCCGGTGGCAACGCGAAGCAGGATTCCTTCGAGCTATCCGCGCAAAAGAAGCTGGCCCTGCATGTCGCGGTGAAGGGCGAACCGGGCCACGGCGAGAATGTCGTCGGTATCGTCGAGGGCGGCGACCCGGTGCTGAAGAACGAGTACATCGTCATCAGCTCGCACCTCGATCACATCGGGCTGAGCGCCCCGCTCGCAGACGGGCACAACGTCAACAACGGCGCCGACGATAACGGTTCGGGAACCGTGGGCATGCTGGCCATGGCGCGGGCTTACGCGGAAGGCGCGGCCAAGGGCATGCGCCCGCGGCGCAGCATTCTGTTCTTGTGGAACGCGGGCGAGGAGAAAGGACTCCTCGGCTCGCAATACTTCGCCGAGTTTCCGCCCTTCGATCTCCAACAGGTCGTGGCCGACCTCAACCTGGACATGATCGGGCGGACCAAGGGGCCGGGCTTCTCCGATCCCGACCGGACGCACGTGCTGGTGAACCCCGGCGAGGTGCTGGTGGTGGGTCCGCATGTGAGCAGCGACGATCTGGAGAAGACCATCGAGACGGTGAACGACGCCTATCAGAAAATGACGCTGAACCATTTCTACGACACCACCGCGCCCGACACCACGCACGACAACCTGGGGCCGCAGCCCAACGGCCAGCGCATCTTCTACCGCAGCGACCATTACAACTTTGCCAGGATGGGAATTCCGGTGGCCTTCTTCACCACCGGGCTGCATCCGGATTATCACCGCCCCACGGACACACCCGAGAAGATCGATTACCAGGAGATGCAGGCGGTATCGAAGACGGTGGCCGCGGTGGCGTGGGTGCTGGCCAACCAGGCGGGGCGCCCGCAGCTAAAGGCCACTCTCCCGGAACAGTTGGTGAAAGACATGAAGACCGCGAAGGACCAGGGCTGGGGCAAGGTGACGCCGGTGCTGGCGCCCGTCGCGGGCGAGCCGAAGTGAAGGAGCGGCCGGCCATCCTCGAGACCAGCCGGCTCCTCCTCGATGCATGGCAGGGCTCCGACTGGGAGGACCTGCGGCCGATCGCGACCGACGTCGAAGTGATGCGCTACATCTCGGGCGGCGTGCCGTGGAGCGACGGCCAGATCCAGGACTTCGTAAACCGGCAGGCGAAGCTCTTTGCCGAGCGCGGCTTCTGCCGGTGGAGGCTGACGGAAAAGGCAAGCGGAGAGTTCATCGGTTTCTGCGGCGTGGGCTTCTGGCAGACGTTTCCGGAGCCCGAGATCGGATGGTGGCTGGCGCGGAAGTGGTGGGGGCGGGGCCTGGCCACGGAGGCGGCGCGCGCCGCACTGCGGGATGCCTTCGAGCGCGTGAGGTTGGAGCGGATCGTCTCCGTGGCGATGGCGGGCAACACGGCCTCGACGCGGATCATGGAAAAACTCGGCCTCGAATTCGACGGCGAGTTCGAAAACGAAGGAGTACGGCTGGTGCGCTACGCGATCGATCGGGCGGGGTACGGCGCGCGGCCGCCGGCCTAACCCACCAGTTCCGGTTCGCCGATGACGGCGGAGGGCTTCGGTGCCTTTACCGTGAGCCGGCGCATTTCCGGCTGCTCCTCGAAGGGAATCGAGAACTCGCGCTCGATGCGCTCGCGATAGACGGGGCCGGAGTTATAGGCGCAGAACGGATAGATCTTGCCATTGGGCGCGGCGTAGTGGATCACGCAACGCTGCACGCGCTCCACATCGTAGTTGTAGGAGTCCATGAAGTGCATGCCGGCCAGCATGAGGGTGCGGTAGGTGAAGCCCTGGCGCTCGCTTTCGCCGCGGCCCAGGCGCTTGTCGGTCATGCCCTGGAGGGTTTGCAGGAACTTGGCGAAGGTGAGGCCCTCGGGGGCCTTCTCCTGGTGGAAGAACTTGCGGAGGTTGTTCCAGGCTTCGAGCCTGGTGAAGAATTTCAGGCGGCGCTTGCCGGCTTTGCGCGCCAGCATGTCCATCTCCTGGAGCATGGGGCCCACGTCGACGAATTGCGTCACGGGCATGGCCTTGCGGTTCTGGTCCACAAACAGGTAGGTGCCGAGCGAGCAGTGCGGATGGCAGCTCAGGGTGGTGGTTTCCTCGCCGCGCAGGGCGCTGAGCAGCTTGGAGAAGGGGGTGACGCAGGAGAGCGGGAACCAGTCCTGGTAGGGGTCGGCGATGCCGGTCTGCTGGTGGATGGCATGGGCGAAATCGGAGAGGGTGAAGCGCTTGGCTTCCAGCTCGTGGCGCGCGATGCGCCCGGTGAAGGCCACCGGCTGGAAGCTGATGCCGCTGGTGCACTCGATGTATTCCAGCGCGAGGCGCACGATGTCGCCGATCTGGTGGTCGTTCAGGCCCTTTACGATGGTGGGGACGAAGACGATCTTCAGGCCGGCCTTCTTGACGTTCTCGATGCACTGCAGTTTCTTTTCCCACAGCGATTCGCCGCGCGTGCGGCGGTAGACGTCGTCGCACACGCCGTCGAACTGCAGGTAGAGCGTGTGCAGGCCCGCCTCCTTGCACTGTTCGGTGAACTCCAGGCTGGTGAACTTGATGCCGTTGGTGGCCACCTGGGAGTGGGAGAAGCCCATGTCGCGGGCCATGCGGAGGACGTCGAGGAAGCGCGGATAAATGGTCGGCTCGCCGCCTGAGAACTGCACGATGCGGCCGGCCACGGGACGCTCGTTGCGCAGGGCTTCGAGCATGCGGCGCACGGTGGCGAAATCGGGCTCGTAGAGGTAGCCGGCGGCGTTGGCGTTGGCGAAGCAGACCGGGCAGGTGAGGTTGCAGCGGTTGGTGAGATCGACGTTGGCCAAGCCGGTATGGCTGGTGTGGAGGTTGCACAGGCCGCAATCGTCGGGACAACGGGTGGCGTTGGCGACGGCGGGGTTCTCCAGGCCGCGGTTATCGCCGAAGCTCCACTCCTCCATCTTCAGGTAAAGCCGGGCGTCGGAATAGATAATGTCCCGAAAGTCGCCGTGATTGGGGCAGTGCTTTTCCATGACGACCTTGCCGGCGTCTTCCCGTATCGTGGCGTCAATGAGTTGCGAGCAATCGGGACAGAGCGAGCGGGTGCTCTTGGGGAGACCTTTGCGGAGAGGTTGAATGGGCGAGCCCGTATAAGTAGTTTCGGGTTGTAATACCTGGAATTGCGCCATGATCCGACCATTCTATGGAAATTGGAATCCTAACACCATAATCGGGGGCTAAAGTGCGAATTGGGCGGGCTTGACGGGGAATTCAAGGCGCCGAACGGGGAACGCCAGACCGGCCGCGAGCCGTGTAAATTTTACCAATAGTGGACAAATTCGTCCTATTTCTTTAGTTAACTGCCACCGCTCGCGGCTCTCTGATAGAGCCGCACGGGCGGGGGCTAACAATCGCCCATGACCGTGCCGAAATACAACTCGAGGAGGCGGGAGGCGTCGATTTCCAGGGCGCGCGCGTACTGGCGGATATAGCTGATGCTGTAGATGCCGCCCGGCAGTTTGCCGAATTGCCCCCGCTCAATGGCATCGAGGTAGCGGACGCCGATCTTGGTGGCCTCGGCAATCTCTCCCAGCGAGAGCCCCATACCGAGGCGGCGGCCGGCGAGGTCGGGCAAAGCGGGTTGGCTTGCGCTCATGGAAATTCTATAAGCATTTCAGATGCAAAACTCCACTGGAATGCCGCGGCGGGCCCGTGCCCGGTGTATACTGAACCCGGCGGACTCATTCTCTGGAAAGGGGCCGTCCTTCCCTCAGCGCTCCGCCCTGTCCCCATGGGAGGAAATACCATGCCCGATTCCATGATAGATACGCAGGCCCCCCACAGCGAACAGCTCGAGGATTACGATGTCACCTTCCTGGAGCACCTCGAGGCCGAGGCGGAAACCACGCTGAGCCACTCTCAGGATTTCGTTGCCGCTCACGAGCTCTACAAGCAGATTCTGGAGCGGTACGCTCGCGACGGGCGGCTCAGGAAAGCCGATCTGTACGCGATCGACCGGCTGGTGCTGGCGATGGCCTCTCCCGGCGAGCTGCGGGCGGAAGCGCCCGGACTCTACAAGAGGTACTGCGACGAGCGCGGAGAGGCGATCGATCCGGCGGATCCGGCGATGGAGCGGCCCAAACCGGACAAGCCGGAAGATGCGGAGGCGGTGGAGTCTCTACGCGCCCGGCTCCAGCAGATTCTGCGCTCCCTGCACTGGTCCTATGCATTTGGCCCGTTGCGCGAGAAAAGGCGCGTGAAGCTCATTGAGGAGGCCATGTGGCTGATGGTGGGCGCGACGGGTATCCTGGCGGTGGTCCTGGCGCTTCTGTACTACTTTGGCAAGGCGGGCGGATACCCGTTCTTTGCCGTGCTGGCCACGGCGATATACGCAGGCGTCATGGGAGGAGCCGTAAGCTGCACACGCCGGCTGGGAGCGGTGCCGACCAGGGGCGATGCCCTGGGGAGCATACACGCACTCAAGAACAGCCGGTATGTGCTGTACTTTGCTCCCCTGACGGGCGCGGTCTTCGCCGTGATCACCATGCTCCTGTTCATCGGGCATGTAATCACCGGGACGGTCTTCCCGGCTTTCCAGGATCTTGCGGCAGCGGGCCACGGCCGATGGCCGTTCGTGGATACCCTGGTGCCGGCGAACAGCCAGGCCTATGCCCTTCTCTTTCTGTGGTGCTTCATCGCCGGGTTTGCCGAGCGATTCATTCCCGACACCCTGGCGCAGCTCACGCAGCGCGCGAATGCGCAATCGGCGGCGGCGGACCCGGCGAAGAAAGCGCTGAAGAAAAGCTGATACCGGTGGCGGCGCGCAGACGACATTCAGGTTGAATCGCTGGCGTGGTCTGGGGCAGGCTGGCAGCCTGCGCGGCGGTTGGCTACCGCCGCTGTCCGGTGCAAACGCGGCAGTTGGCCGATTGACAATCGGCGCAGCTTACCAAGCTGCCCCACAAGGGCGCCCTCTGCCTTGTGACGCACACCCGATGCGTGAGGAGCGCGGGGGAGTCCCGGTCCACTATGGGATAATCGGTTGAGTATCCCCACATCGCATGGATCGCGAATTCATCCGCAATTTCTCCATCATTGCGCATATCGATCACGGCAAATCCACGCTGGCGGACCGGTTGCTTGAGACCACCGGCGCGCTTTCGCAGCGCGAGATGATGGAGCAGGTCCTGGACACCATGGACCTGGAGCGCGAGCGCGGCATCACTATCAAGGCGCACGCGGTGCGGCTCAACTATCGCGCCGACGACGGCAACCTGTACCAGTTGAACCTGATCGACACCCCGGGCCACGTGGATTTTTCGTACGAGGTTTCGCGCAGCCTGCAGGCCTGCGAGGGCGCGCTGCTGGTGGTGGACGCGTCGCAGGGCGTGGAGGCGCAGACCCTGGCCAACACCTACCTGGCACTGCACCATAACCTGGAGATCATTCCGGTGATCAACAAAATCGATCTGCCGGCCGCCGAACCGGAGCGGATTCGCGAGCAGATCGAGACCATCATCGGCCTGGATGCGCGCGACGCGGTGCTGGCCAGCGCCAAGCAGGGCATCGGCATACACGAGATCCTGGAGCACATCGTGCACCTGGTGCCGCCGCCCAAGGGTTCGCTCGATGCCCCGCTGCGGGCGCTGATCTTCGACTCCTGGTTCGACGCCTATCGCGGCGTCATCATCCTGGTGCGCGTGCTGGACGGGCGCCTGCGCATGAAGCAGAAGATCCGGCTCTGGTCCAACGGGCAGGTGTTCGAAGTGGAGGGACTCGGTTACCAGGCGCCCAAGGCCACGCCGTGCGAAGAGCTTTCGGCGGGGGAGGTGGGCTTCCTTTTCGCCAACATCAAGACCGTTTCCGATGCCAAGATCGGCGACACCATCGTGGACCACGAAAACCCGGCGGCCGAGCCGCTGCCTGGATTCGAGGAGATCAAGCCAATGGTCTTCGCCGGCCTGTACCCGGTGGAATCGCACGAACACGGCCTGCTGCGCGACGCTTTGGAAAAGCTGCGGCTCAACGACAGCGCCTTTAATTTCGAGCCGGAAAACTCGGTGGCGCTAGGCTTCGGCTTCCGCTGCGGCTTCCTGGGGCTGCTGCACCTGGAGATCGTGCAGGAGCGGCTGGAGCGCGAATTCAATATCGACCTCATCACCACCGCGCCCGGGGTGCGCTACCGGGTCACGAACACCATGGGGGAGATCGTCGAGGTGTACAACCCCACCAAGTTTCCCGACCCCTCGGAGATCAAGCAGATCGAAGAGCCCATCATCGACGCTATCGTGATCACGCGCGAGGAGTACCTGGGCGGCATCCTGAAGCTACTCGAAGAGAAGCGCGGGGTGCAGAAGAAATTCGAATACGTGGGCGGCGGCCGCGTGATGCTGACCTACGAGATGCCGCTCAACGAAATCGTTCTGGATTTCTACGACCGGTTGAAATCGGCTTCGCGCGGCTACGCCTCGCTGGACTATCACTTTTCGGGCTTCCGCGTCTCGCCCATGGTGCGGCTGGACGTGCTGGTGGCGGGCGACCCGGTGGATGCGCTTTCGCTCGTGGTACACCGCGATTTCGCCTACGACCGCGGCAAGGAGCTGATCTCGCGGCTGCGCCGGCTGATTCCGCGGCAGATGTTCGAAGTGGCCTTGCAGGCGGCCATCGGCAACAAGATCGTGGCGCGCGAGAACATCGCGGCCATGCGCAAGAACGTGCTGGCCAAATGTTACGGCGGCGACATTTCGCGCAAGCGCAAGCTGCTGGAGAAGCAGAAGGAAGGCAAGAAGCGCATGAAGCGCGTGGGCCGCGTGGAGATCCCGCAGGAGGCCTTCCTGGCGGTGCTCAAGGTAGGGCAGGGCGAGGGGGACGAATAAGGGTACCCCGCCTAAACGCCGGCGGTGCGGTTTGCGCCTTACCCCAGAATCCGCTTCTTCAACCCCGCCGCGTCGAATCCCGCGTTCTGATAAATCTCGTCCGGCTTGCCCGACCTCGAGAACCGGTCCATGCCCAACGCGCGCTCCTGGTGATCGGCGGGCAGCAGGAAAGGATACAGGAAACCCGGCCACCCGTTGTGCAGCGTCACCACGTATTGGCGTTCTTCGGCCGCCAGAACCGCATCGGCCTTCGCCGGATCGTTGCGCCGCAGCTCCTCAAACAACTGCGGCGAAGTCACCGCCACGATCTTCACATCCCACTGCTCTTCGATCTCCGGCAGGATCTCCAGAGTATTGGCCATCACCTGCCCGCCCGAGATCGCCAGCACCTTCTTCGGCTTGCCATTCCCGCGGAACGCCTTGAACACGTACGCCCCATTGACCGCCTCGCGCGCCGCCGGCACGCCGTTGCCCCGCTTCAGCACCGGCACGCCCGGACGCACCACGGAGAACGCCACCGGCTCGCCCCGTTTGGCCGCGTGGAACAGCATCTCGATGGCCTCATTGGCATCGAGCGGCTTGTAGACCTTGATGCCCGGGTACGCGGTGAACAGCGACATCCAGAACAGCCCATGATGCGTGGGCCCGTCTTCGCCGGTTTCCGGCCCATCGTGCGCCGCCAGCATGATGAAGAAGGCGGGGGCCTGCGGGTTGACGTCGTTGTTGATCAGGGTCATGCGCACCGCGTTGGCCATCATGCAGGTGAAAACGCCGTAGGTGGCAAACGCGCTGCAGGGCCGGAACCCGCCCGGCAGAATATCCTGCGCCATGGCGCACGACATCATGGCCATGTTCTGCTCCGCGATGCCGAACCGGATGCCGCGTCCCAGCACGTTGTCCTTATTGATCACGCCGTAAACGCTCTCGGCCTTCCCCGTGAGAATCGACTTCATCAGGTCGCCCGCGCCCACATAGAAGAACGCCGTATTCTTCATCGCCCAGGCAAACCACGCTTCGGTGGCCTTGCGCGTGGGCACGGAGTCGCCTTCCTTGAAGACCAGCTCCGGGGGCAGCGTCGCGGGCCGCTCGAAGCTGGTGTAGTCCGCCATGGCCCGGCCGGCCAGCGCCGTCTCCATCTGCTTCACCAGATCCGCTTCCGCGGGGATCTGGCGCGCGGCCGCCTCGAGCCGCTCCACGAAATACGCGCTTTCCGGCTCTTCCAAGGCGCCCGCCACCACGGCGAGATCGGCCGCCACATCCCCTTGCTTGCCGGGAATCGGGAAGCCGAGCTTGTGCATGGCTTCCACATACTCGTCGTGCTTGAGCGGAGTGCCGTGAGAGTCGGCCGAGTTTTCGAGGCGCCCGTAATGCAGCCCCTTGGTGGTGTGGCACATCACCACCGTGGGTTTGCCCGCGCCGAAGCCGCTGGCCGCCAGGCGGTAGGCGTACGCCAGCTCGCGTATGTCGTGGCCGTCCACTTCGATGATGTTCCAGCCCTGCGCGAACCAATGATTCACATAGGGCGAAGGCATCGCCTCGGTGATCGGCCCGTCGATGCCGAAGTTGTTGTAGTCCAGCGTGACCACCAGGTTCCCGACGCCCAGGTTCGAAGCCTGATTGCGCGCTTCGTAGCTCATGCCTTCCTCGGTCTCGGCATCGCCCGCAATCACGAAGACCTTGGTATCGAGCCCGCACGAACGGTGCAGCAGGGCGAATCCCAGCGCCGCCGAGAAGCCGTGCCCGGAGGAGCCCGTCGAAGTGTCGGCCAGCGCGTACTCCGATTCCACGTGGCCGCTGGGGCCGCCCCACCTGCGGAACCGCGCAAGCTGCTCGGGATATACCGCCGCCCGCGCATCCTCCCCGCTCAACGTGAACCCGCCCCGCCGCAGCGCCTCATAGATCAGCGACACCACGCCGTGGGCCAGCGGAGAGCAATGCCCCGCCGACCACACCATGCGGCTTCTGCCGGGGTTCTTGGGGTGGCGCGCATCGAAGGCCACCGCGCCCGACGCCAGCAGCGTCACCACCTGTTCGGCCTTCGACGACGACCCGCCGGGGTGCCCCGATTGCGCGCCATCCACGGCGGCAAAAGCCAGCCCGCGCACGACGCGGCATAACCTGGCGATCTTCCCCTCGTCGATATCCGGCAACGGCTCGAGGTGCAGGCCCATGAGGTTGAGGTAGGCGCCTCCCTCGGCCCGGTAGACCAGGCGTTCGGGCTCGTAGGCGTCCAGGGCCTCGAGTCCCTCGTTTTCCAGCAGGTTGAATCGGGTGATGACGGCGGACATGGGCAAGTCTCCTCCGGGCGAATTTCTACATCCTAAATCAGTATTTTATACCTATTTATCCTGTTATAGCAGAAATTCCCGACAAGCAACCACCGGGCGGTGGAGGGGGGCTCGCCGTCAGAGCGGGCGGTGCTAGCCTGAAGGGGTGCCGTCCAAGCCCGAGATCATGAGTCCGGCGGGATACTGGCCGCAACTGCGCGCGGCCATCGAAGCCGGCGCCGACGCGGTCTACTTCGGGCTCAAGCACTTCACGGCGCGCGCCAAAGCCGGCTTCTCGCTGGACGAACTGCCGCATGCCTTGGCCACCCTGCACCGGCGCGGCGTGAAAGGCTATGTCACCTTCAATACCCTGGTCTTCGACCACGAGTTGAGCATGGCCGCCGAGACGCTGGCCGCCATCGCCCGAGCCGGGGCCGATGCCATCATCGTGCAAGACCTGGGAGTAGTGAAGCTCGCCCGCGAGATCGCACCCCAACTGGAAATTCACGGCAGCACGCAAATGAGCGTCACCCACGCCGAAGGGGTACGCCTGGCGCAGAGCCTGGGAGCGAGCCGCGTCACCCTCGCCCGCGAGCTCTCGCTCGACGAAGTGCGCGCCATCCGCGCGCAGACCGATTGCGAGCTGGAAATCTTCGTCCACGGCGCGCTGTGCGTGGCCTACTCCGGGCAGTGCTTCTCTTCGGAAGCCTGGGGCGGCCGCAGCGCCAATCGCGGCCAGTGCGCGCAGGCCTGCCGCCTGCCGTACGACCTGATGGTGGATGGCCGGCATCGGCCCCTGGCGGACCTGCGCTACCTGCTCTCACCGGGCGATCTATACGCCCTCGCGCAGATCCCCGAGATCGTCGCCATCGGCTTATCCGCGCTCAAGATTGAGGGGCGCTACAAGGATGCCGATTACGTCGCGCTCACCACGCGCGCCTACCGCCAGGCGGTGGACGAGGCGTGGGCGGGCAGGGCGCATCCCGTCGATCCGCAGACCGAGTTGCAGCTCCAACAGGTGTACAGCCGCGGCATGGGCCCTTACTTCCTCACCGGCACCGACCATCAGGCCGTAGTCCATGGCCGAGTGCCGCGCCACCGCGGCGTGCCGATGGGGCGGGTGGTGCGGGCCGCGCAAACCGGTGTGACCATGGAGCCGGCCGGCACGCACGCTCTTTCGCCATTGAAGCCCGGCGACGGCGTGGTATTCGACGCCGCCGATTGGCGCAGCCCCGAGGAACCCGAGGAAGGCGGCCGCATCTTCCAGGTGGAAGCGCGGGCAGGCCTGCTGGAGCTGCGCTTCGCCAATGGCGCGCTCGATGCGCGGCGCATCCGCGCCGGCGATTGGGTGTGGCGCACGCACGATCCGGAAATCGGCAAGGCGGCGCGGCCCTTTGTCGAGGCCGCGGCGCCGGTCAAGAAGCAGCCTGTGAAGGTGCGCCTTACCGCGCGCGAGGGGGCGCCGCTTGCGGCCGTATGGACCGTTGGCGCCCACAGCGTGACGGTCGCGAGCGACACCGCGCTCCCAACGGCGCGCGACCGGCCGCTGAGCGTGGAGTTTCTGCGGGCACAGTTGGGCCGGTTGGGCGGCACGCCGTATGAGCTGGCGGAAGTGGAGCTCGATATCGAGGGGTCGCCATTCGCACCGGGCTCGCTCCTGAACCAGGTGCGGCGGAAGGCCGTGGAGATGTTACAAGCGGTGCAGGGCGCCCCGCGCGCGCACGCCATTGGTACGCCGGCCGCGCGGCCCGCCGCTCCCCTGGAGGCAACCGAAGGCGCGTCCCCGTGCAGCCTGCACCTGCTGGTGCGGACGCCGGAGCAGTTGGACGCCGCGCTCGAGGTGCGGCCCGCCAGCGTCACGCTCGATTACCTGGATCTCTACGGCCTGCGGCCCTCGCTCGAACGTGTGCGCGCGGCGGGGGTGGCGGCGCGCGTCGCCAGCCCCCGCGTGTGGAAGCCCGGGGAAGAGCGCATCGCGCATTTCCTGCTGGGCTGCGAGTGCCCCATCCTGGTGCGTTCCGCCGGGCTGCTGAACGCTCTGCGCGCATTGCCGCATCCCCCACTCATCGGCGATTTCAGCCTCAACGCCGCCAATGCCATTGCGGCGGCGGAGCTGCTCGCGCTGGGCCTCGCGGCACTCACGCCCACCCACGATCTCAACGCCGACCAGATCGCCACCCTGGCGCGCGCCATCGGCGCCGGCCGCCTGGAGGTGGTGGCCTACCACCATCTGCCCGTCTTTCACACCGAGCACTGCGTCTTCTGCCGCTTCCTCTCCACCGGCACCAGCTATCGCGATTGCGGCCGGCCGTGCGAACAGCACCGCCTGGCTTTGCGCGACCCAACAGGCCGCGCGCATCCGGTGATGGCCGACGTGGGTTGCCGCAACACCGTGTTCGGCGCCGAAGCGCAGGAAGGCAGCCGGCACCTGGACGCCTGGCGGGAGGCCGGCATCCGCCATTTCCGGCTGGAGTTTGCGCACGAATCGGCCGAGCAGGTGAGCCGCATCGCGCGCGCCTTCGAAGACACGCTGGCCGGCCGCCGCAACGCGCGCGAGCTTGGCCAGTCCTTGCAGCGCCTTTCGCCCGGAGGCGCGACCCAGGGCAGCCTTTACGTGCCCGAAGGGTATCTCACCCTGCCGGTTCTGCAATAGCGTCTCACGTGAAGCAATTCAAGCTGCCGATGGCGGCTCCAAGCGGTATGCTATCCGCTCCCTTACGGTCGCGGCTCCGACCGGCGGGCCTCGGTCGGGGCGGGGCGTTGCGGGTTATCATACGGGCATGTCCGAACCCAGGGGGACGGGAATTACGTGACGGCGGCGGCCATTCTGCTGGCGGTGGGGACCGCGGTGGTTTTTTATATCATCGCCGGCTATCCGATCATCCTGGCGCTGCTGTCGCGGCGGCCCCCACGGCGGGTGGCCAAGTGCCTGGATTACCAGCCCAGCGTTTCGGTGCTGCTGGCGGTGTATAACGGCGAGCAGTTTATCCGGGCCAAGCTGGAGTCGCTGCTGCGGCAGAAATATCCGCGCGAGAAGGTGGAGATTCTGGTGGTATCGGACGGCTCGACCGATGGGACGGAGTCGATTGTCGAGTCGTTTGCCGGCCGGGGAGTGCGCCTGTTGCGGGTACCGCGGGGCGGCAAGGCGGAGGCCCTGAACACGGCGTTGCCGAATGTTTCGGGCGAGATCCTGTTATTCACCGACGTGCGGCAGACGCTGGATCCGATGGCCATGGCACACCTGGCCGCCAATTTTGCGGACCCGGGCGTGGGGGTGGCCACGGGGCTGGACCGGATGATGAACCCCGACAAGGTGGGCGAGCAGGCCGACATCGAGATTTACTGGCGGTACGAGTTTTGGGCGCGGCACTGCCATTCGCGGATCGACTCGACGCTGGTCACCACCGGTTCGCTGTACGCTCTGCGGCGCAGTTTGGCCGAGCCCATCCAACGGGATACGATCAGCGACGACGCCTACATTCCGTTGCGCGTATTGTTCCGGGGCTATCGCGTCATTTACGATCCCGCGGCGGTGGCGTTCGACTATCCGACGGCCGAGGGGGCGGAATTTCGGCGGAGGATGAGGACGCTGATGGGGCTGTGGCAACTGCACGTGCGGCTGCCCCAACTGTTCACGAGGGCGAACCGGATGCGGTTTCACTTCTTCTCGCACAAGTCGGCGCGGCTGGTGCTGCCGTGGGCCATCCTGCTGGTCTGGGCAGCCACCATGGCGCTTCCGGCGTCGCCGTTCCGCAGCTTCCTGCTCATCGACGAAACGGCCCTGGTGGCCCTGGCGGCGGCGGATCGTTTTGTGCCCCGGGGGTTCATTCTCAAGCGCCTGTCCTCTCCCGCCAGGACCTTTCTCACGATGAACGTGGCTGCACTGCTGGCGCTGCGCGTTTTCTTCGGGCGCGCCGATGCCGGCTGGCGCCCCACGCAGGTGAAGGTGCGGCAGTAGATGACGCGGGTGCTGCTGGTTTTCGGAACGCGGCCGGAAGCGATCAAGCTCTGCCCGCTGGTGAAGCTGCTGCGCTCGCGGCCGAAGGAATTCGCGGTCAAGGTTTGTGTGTCGGCGCAGCACCGCCACATGCTCGACCAGGTATTGGAGGTCTTCTCCGTGGCGGCGGATTACGACCTCGACCTGATGCAGCCGGCCCAGACGTTATCGGTGCTGACGGCGCGCATTCTCACGGCGTTGGAGCCGGTGCTCGCAGCCGAGCGGCCGGAGATGGTGGTGGTGCAAGGCGATACCACCACGACGCTGGCCGGTGCACTGGGCGCGTTCTACCACGGCATTCGTGTGGCCCATGTGGAAGCGGGGCTGCGCACGGGCGACCTGTCGCAGCCTTTTCCGGAGGAGATGAACCGGGTAGTGACGGCGCGGCTGGCGGCGCTGCACTTCGCCCCGACGGAGCGGGCGGCGGCGGCGCTGGAGAGAGAAGGCATTGCCCGGGAGAGGGTCTTCGTTACGGGGAATACGGGAATCGACGCGGTGTTGTACGTGCGGGACGGCCTGGAGCGGGGCGTCATCCGCGGGCCTGAATGGCCGTGGCTGGACGGGGGCAAGAAGCTGGTGCTGGTGACCAGCCATCGCCGGGAGAGCTTCGGAGCGGGCTTTGAGCGGGCCATGCGCGCCATCTCACGGCTGGCCGGGCGGCCGGACGTGCAGATCGTGTATCCGGTCCACCGGAACCCGCAGGTGGTTCGCGAGGCGTACCGGATGCTCTCGGGGCGGGCCAACGTGATGCTGATCGATCCGTTGCCTTACGTTGCCTTCGTGGACCTGATGCGGCGCTGCCGTCTGATCGTCACGGATTCGGGGGGGATACAGGAGGAGGCGCCATCGCTGGGCAAGCCGGTACTGGTCCTGCGCGAGAAGACGGAACGGCCGGAAGCGGTGGAGGCCGGCACGGTGAAGCTGGTGGGGACCGACGAGGCGCGGATTGTGGACGAAGCGGAGCGGCTGCTGGACGACGAGGACGAGTACCTGCGGATGACCCGAATTCACAACCCTTACGGGGATGGCGAGGCATGCGAACGCATCGCGCGGGTGCTGGCGCGGGCAAGTGAACCTGTTTGAGACGGCGGAAATCTCTGTTTTCCGCGACCTGCCATTAAGGAAAACCCGGCTTCTTGCCGATGAGAATATCAGGGAGCCTAGTCGTCATGATATTCTTGCTCTTCCTGGTTTCCGTGGCAGTCATGGAATATGTTGTCCGGCGCCCGGAAGAAACCGAGGGAGGAACCCGGCCGGGGCCTGCGCGCGACCGGATGACGGAGAGCGGAAAGGCGGACGCGACGCCCGGTCTGGCCGCGCTGGGCGGAGCGTTGGAACAATACGGACGCGGGCTAACGCCCGGCGGGGCGCAAGAAGGAGCGGAAATACACGGTCCTACGACAGATAGAGTATGATACTTGCATGTCCGCGCAGGCCGCCG
Source organism: Terriglobia bacterium (assembly GCA_020073615.1). Taxonomy (GTDB): domain Bacteria; phylum Acidobacteriota; class Terriglobia; order Bryobacterales; family Bryobacteraceae; genus JADGNR01. The sequence goes on along the minus strand of JAIQEX010000014.1, from coordinate 52,756 downwards.
AAGTAAGGGTACGCTCATTACCGGATGGCGAATTCGTGGAGGGCCGGGAAGTGAGCCGGAGGGGGAGCGTGCTGGAGCTCGAGATAGCGAATCCGGGACGGGAATTATCGCAAGGGGCGCTGCTGGAAATCGAGAGTGGATCGATGCTGTATCTGGGTGAATTGCAGCAGTGGAGCGGGTCTAAGGTGATTGTTTTAGTGGAACATTCCCTAGACCGGAGCAAACTGTCTTCGATCCAGGAGAGCTGGGGCTGAGCCCCGGAATTGGCGGCGCATGGGCGAACTTCTCTGGCTGGCCGGCAAGGCTTTCCTGATTGCTCTGATCCTGACGCCGATCATCCGCGACATTTCCCGCTCGTTTAATGTAGTGGATCGTCCCGGGCAGCGGAAGGTGCATGCCTATCCAATGCCGCGCGTGGGGGGCATTTCGATCGCCATTGCGTATGGGCTGGCCTTGTTTTCGGTGGCCGGCTCGGGCGACTCGTTATCCACCGCGATTCATCCGGCGTGGAAGCTGATACCCGGGGCTGCAATCGTGTTTTTGACGGGTCTGATCGACGATTTTTTCACGCTGAAGCCGGTTTTCAAGCTCTGCGGCCAGGTTGCAGGCGCGTCGGTCGTGTTCTGGAGCGGTCTACGCATGGGAGGTCTGGCCGACCATCCGCTTTCGGTATGGCTCGATTACCCGGTCACGGTCTTCTGGCTGCTGCTCACCTGTAATGCGCTCAACCTGATTGACGGGCTCGACGGGTTGTGCGCGGGCATGGGTCTGCTGGCGACACTGACGCTGTTCGCGGCGGCGATTCTGCATGGGAATTATCCTCTGGCATATGTGACCTTGCCTCTGGCGGGCGCGCTGCTCGGGTTTCTGTGCTACAACATCAATCCGGCGACGGTGTTTCTGGGGGATTCCGGCGCATTGCTGATCGGATTTCTACTGGGTTGCTACGGGATGATCTGGACCCAGAGGGCATCCACGCTGCTGAGCATTCTGGTTCCGCTGCTGGCGTTATCGATTCCGCTGCTGGATGTGTCTCTTTCGGTTCTGAGGCGGCTGCTGCGGCACCAGCCTATTTTCGTGGCCGACAAGGGCCACATTCACCACCGGCTGCTGGATCGCGGGCTGTCTCCACGGCAGGCGGTGTGGGTTCTATACCTGGTAGCCGCGCTGGCGGCGGCCTTCGCACTGCTGGCAGGATCGCCGATTGGGGGGAGATATCAGGGATTGATTATCGTGGTGTTCTGCGGGGTGGCACTGGTGGGAATCCGGCAGTTGCGATATGCCGAGTTCGATATAGCCGGCCGGTTGCTGTTCCGCGGCGAATTCCAAAGAGCAATGGATGTGCGTTTGCGGCTGACGCGGGCGGAATCCGCCCTGGAACAGGCTACGACCGACGAGAAGTGGTGGGAGGCTCTGGCGCAAAGTGCCAGGACGCTGGAATTGGGCGCCATCCGGTGGACCAGCGAACGGGGAACACGCGAGGAACGGGTGATGCCGGGGGTGGCGCCTGCCTGGTCGTTCCGCATCCCGCTCTCGGAAACGGACTCGGTCGAGGTGGAAGGCACTCTCCAGGCGCCATCGGCGGTAGCCTTCGACCTCGTCGGCTTCGCCGAAATGATCAACCGCACTTTTCCGGGGAAGCGGGCTCCGGCGGGGGTCCCAGCGGCTGTTGTGCCATGAGCGGGGCGGTCGGCCGCCAACTCCGGTTTCAGGACTGTCTCGATCTGCTGATCTGCGTGTTCGCCGTGGGGCTCACCAGCTGGCTGTACCGGGCGGTAGTGAAACGGCCGGACTCCGGCTGGCCGGGCGAGTGGATCCTGCAATTATCGGTAACAGCGATCACGTGCTGGCTGGCCGTGGTTGCCTCGGACCGCGACTGGGGCGGAGGACTGCGGCTGTGGATGGACCGCTTTTTCTCGGCGGTCGGGCTCAGCCTGGTCGTCTTGTACGGGCTGGCATATTTTTTTTACATGGGGCCGACGCCCTGGCCGATTGTGGTCGCCGGGAGCGCCATCGGCATCGCGCTGATCGCGCTCCGGAGAAGGTTTAGCGCCGCTTTGGCAAAGGAGCCGGGGGGAATCCTGCTGCTGGGATTCGACTCCATAGCGGCCGCGGTAGCGGCACCTCTCCGCGAGCGGATCATGGGTGTTCTCGACGACAATCCGGCGCGCGTTTCCGCCGAATTTCCTTTTCTAGGCGATTTGAGCCAGTTGGGCGAGGCCGTGGCGGCTAGGCGCCCAAGCCGCATCATTGTGAATGACAAGAAGTGGCGGTCGCGGATCCCGGCGAGACAGCTCCTGGATCTGCGCTATTCCGGAATTGTGGTCGAGTCGGGGCCGGATCTATACGAGAGCATCCTGTGCCGCGTAAGTTGGGACCATCTGGATCCTCTGGACCTGCTGTTCCAGTCGTCCTCGGGCGGGAGCCGCGCGGCGGCGGCATTTCAGGCCATTTACACGAACCTGATCGGCCTGGGTTTGTTGCTGATTCTATCTCCCGTTCTGATCGTGACGACGGTCCTGGTGGGGCTGTTCTCGGGGAGCGTGCCGGTGGAGACCCTGGAGTGCCTGGGGCTGCAAGGGACGCCCTTCAAACTGGTACGCTTTCGAACGCGGCGCCCCGACGGCGAGTTCTCCCGGATCGGCCGGATGATATGCCGGCTGCACCTGGTCAACATGCCGCAGCTCATCAATGTGGTGCGCGGTGAGATGGCCTTGTTTGGTCCGCCTCCCGTGAGGACGAGGTTCGCGGAGCGGCTCCGGCAGCTCCTGCCGATTTACTCCCAGAGGTTTGCGGTGAAGCCCGGCATCCTGGGCTGGTCGCAGGTGAATCTGCGAAGCTGCGAACCGGCACCAGACGAGACGCTCCGCCTGGAGTACGACCTGTACTATGTGAAGCAGGAGAGCCCTTCGCTCGATCTGGACATATTTGTCCGGACGATCCTGGGCGTGCCGGCCAGTTACCCACACATTCCCGCCGCCGGCCAATTGCGATAGCCAGGGATCCATGGGATGCCGGCCGCATCAGGCGACCAGCGGATCAGCGGGAAAACCGCGATGTTCTTGAATGAGGAGCGGCCGGGCTATACTCGATGAATGGCCGGCCCCGAACTGAAGGAAGACCTTCCGTTTCGCCATTACCCGCTGAAGCACCGCGTGATAGCCTGGATCAGCCTGCATCTTTTCGATCACGCAACCTACACCGTTCGCCACGGTCTGCTGAAAGGCATGAAGCGGAAGGGCGGACTCGGTTGGCTTCCGGCTATGTTTTCGCCCGGCATTGTGACGGCCGAACTGCAATTCTGGTCTGGTCTCGATCTCCGTGGCATGACCGTATACGACGTCGGCGCCTTTCACGGTTTGCTGACTCTGTTCTTCGCCTCCAGGGCCAAGGCCGTGGTCTGTTTCGAGCCCAATACGCAAAACTACAAGCGCCTGATGGAGAATCTCACGCTGAACGGCATCAAGAACGTCGAGGTGCGCAAGGTCGGCGTGGGTTCCCGGCGCGAGATGCGCAGGATGGTGAGAGATCCGCTCATGCCAGGCGGCGCGAGCGTGGACGGAGAGATTGTGGAGGAGTTGCTGCGGGCCAGGGTGGGTACCGTGTTCGAGGATATCGCCATCACCGCGCTGGACGAAGAGATCCCCCAAGCCGGTCTGCCTGCGCCCGATTTCATTAAGGTCGATGTGGAAGGGTGGGAGGTCGAGGTGCTCCTAGGGGCGCGCAATACGCTGGAGTTATATAAGCCGGCGTTGTTTATCGAGATTCATGGCGAGACCCTGCGGGAAAAAAGGCGCAAGGCGGCCGAGGTGGTCGCCTTTCTATGGGCGATCGACTACCGGCAAATCCGTCACATTGAGACCGGCGCCACCATCACGCCGGAAAATACTGCCGTGGCCATGGAGGGCCATCTGTACTGCCGGCACAACCTGGCCGGTCAGCCTTGTTTTCAAGGGACGGAAGACGCTCGGGCAGGCCCCAATCCCCGCTGAGCGGCTGAGCGGAGACGCAGCCGTGGGCGCAGGGGCGCATGTTAAACTGTATGTTTCTCGAAGCATTGCGCCAGCGTAGTCCCTTGCGGCTGCTGCCGCAGGGTCGCACGGCGGCGGGGACACTCGGTGAAACTATCAGAAGCCTTGCGGTTAGCTCAATCGGCGCCGGATGACGGGGCTCCTTTTGTGGCGGTCCTGGCTTGCGGCTTCACACCGCTTCATCTCGAAACATTTCTGACGGCCCATTTGCGGCAGGCGCTGCCCGGGCGCCGTCCAGCCGTCGAATCAGGCCTGTTCGCCGACACGGCCGGCACCCTGGAAGGCGCGGCGGGCCGCAGCGCCGACGCGGTGATCGTGCCCCTGGAGTGGGCGGACCTGGATCCGCGGCTGGGCTTCCGCGGCGCCGGCGCCTGGGGCTCCGGCGCGGCGAAGGCGATGGTGGCCAGTGCGCGCGCCGCTCTGGACCGCGTGGCCGGAGCGATTGCCGCATTGCCCGAGGGCTGGCCGGTGGCGGTGGCACTGCCGTCACTGCCGTTGCCCCCGCTCTTTTCGCCGGTGAGCCTGCAGGCTTCGCCGGAGGAACTGGCCTTGCGTGCCAGTGTTGTGGAATTTGCCTCCCGGATAGCGGCGCGCCGCGGTTGCGCGGTGCTCCACTCCAGCCGCATGGACGAGATCTCACCGCCCGCCGGGCGGTACGATTTCCGCTCCGATCTGGTGGCGGGGTTCCCTTATACGCTGCGCCATGCCGATGCCCTGGCAGCGGGGTTGAGCGCGCTGGTGGCACCGGCGGCGTCCCGCAAGGGACTGATTACCGATTTGGACGACACCCTGTGGTCGGGAATTGTCGGTGAATTGGGCCCTGAAGGCGTGACTTGGGATCTGTCCAGCCACAGCCAGGTGCACGCGCTGTATCAGAACCTGTTGGCCACGCTGGCGAGCGAGGGCGTTCTGATCGGCGTGGCCAGCAAGAACGATCCGGCCAATGTCGAACGCGCGTTCGAACGCGCCGACCTGCTCATCCGGCCCGAGCAGATCTTCCCGCGCGAAGTGAGCTGGAGCGCAAAATCGGCCGCGGTGGAGCGCATTCTACGGACCTGGAACATTGGCGCCGATAGCGTGGTTTTTGTGGACGACAGCCCCATGGAGCTGGCCGAAGTTGCCGCCGCGCACCCCGGGATCGAATGTATCCGCTTCCCCGGCAACGATTATGCGGCGGCCTTCGCGCTGCTGCGCGCTCTGCGCGACCGGTTCGGCAAGGCGCGCGTTTCCGCAGAAGACGGGCTGCGGCTGGAGAGCATCCGGCAAGGCGAAGCCTTCCAACAGGCGGCCGCGGGCGGCGCGCCGGAGACGTTTCTGCAGCAGGCCGAGGGCGAGATCACCTTTGATTTCGAAAGCGGCGCGGACGACCAGCGGGTCCTGGAACTGGTCAACAAGACCAACCAGTTCAACCTGAACGGGGTGCGGTGTGGGCCGGCGGAGTGGCAGGCGCGGCTGGCGCGGCCCGGCGCGGTCCTGGCGGTGATCGGTTACCGCGACCGCTTCGGCCCATTGGGAAAAATTGCCGTGGCGCAGGGGCGCGTGGCGGGCTCCCGCCTGTACATCGACACCTGGGTGATGAGCTGCCGGGCGTTCGCGCGCCGCATCGAGCATCAGACCCTGCGGACGCTCGCGGCCGGGTGGCAGGTGGAAGAATTGTTTTTCGCCTTTCGGCCGACAGCAAAGAACAAACCGCTGCAGGAGTTCTTCGGCCAGATGCTCGACGCGCCTCCGGCCGGGCCCTTCGCGCTCCGGGCGGAGCAGTTGGAGCGCCGTCTCCCGCCGCTGTATCATCGCGTCGTCGAGACCAAACAAGAGAAGGTCCATGGATAACATCAGAGCAAAATTGGTTCAGTGCTTCCGGTCGGTATTCCCGGCACTGAGTCCGGCCGAGATAGAAAGGGCGACCCAGGCGTCGGTGAGGGAATGGGACTCGGTGGCGGCCATCACGCTGGTAAATGTCATCGAAGAGGAAGTCGGAATTACCGTGGATTTCGACCGGCTGGCGGAGCTCGATTCGTTTGACAAGATCCTGGAGTATCTCCGGGAGGAAGTGCCGCAGTGAGCGGGATGGCGCCAGGAGCATCGCTGCAACCCGCATGATCGACGAATTCCTCCTGCGGGTCCGCCGCGCCGAATCTCCACCTTATCGCGCCCTCAAGAAGTTCGCGCAGGCCGTCATCTCTTTCAACTTGCCCTTGCCCCGGTTTGCCCTCGCCTTCTATCGCATGCTGTACGCGCTGCACGATTTCTGTATGCAAGCGGTGCGCTGGGTGCTGAACGTGTTTTTCCGGGAGCCGGCGTTTCGCAGCCGGTGCGCCTCCGCCGGCAAGCGGCTGTACGTTTCCCGGCTGCCGTACATTGTGGGCCATGCCAAGATCTACGTGGGCGACGACGTGAAGATTTACGGCAAGGTCGATATCTTCAGCGGCGCCTCGTGCGATGAGCCGAAGTTGATCCTGAAGGATCGCGTGGAGGTGGGGCACAACGTCGGCTTTACTGTGAACCAAGAGATCGTCATTGAAGAAGACGTGAACATTTCCAGTGGTGTGCAATTTCGCGATAGCGACTCGCATTCCCGCGATGCCACCGAACGCATCACCGATGTGCGGCCGGAACCCGACGCAATTCGCCCGATCCGGGTGTGCCGCTACGCCTGGATCGGTTTCGACGCCATGATCATGAAAGGCGTCACCATTGGGGAAGGGGCCATTATCGGCGCCAAAAGCGTGGTGGTCACCGACGTTGCGCCCTACACGGTGGTGATGGGGAATCCCGCGCGCACCGTGGTCAAAGGCTTGAAGCCTGTGGACCGGGGGCCCACTCCCCCCCCTCAAGAGCCGTAGCGCCACCGGCCACGGCAGGGACGCCGCGCTCGTCTCCTTCGCGGCGGTTCGGCCCGCGGGCGGCTAAGATTCGTCTTGACACGCAGTTTGTTTTGCAGTACAACTATCTCAAAGGTGTTTTGCAGTTTGGGGTCTGGAAACCCTATGGCTCTGCCCGGCAGCGCGGAGACGTGAAGGGAGAAGTGTGCATGAGTCGTGCCGCCCGGCAGGCGGGGCGCATTGGCGCGGACCGGTCCCGGTCGCAGCAAGGGCAGACTGCCGTCCATCCATCCCCAGGAAGGCAAGTGCATTGCCACTCTCCGGCCGTCTTCCGGAAAAACCGGTACCGGAACTGCAAAGGGCTTGACATCGTTAGCGGGAAGTGTATATATAGTTTTGAGCCCAAACAAATCTTCTTCTGGTTGGGCTTCAGGGGTTAGAGAGGCGCATACAATGACGAAAGGAAGACTGCTTACCATCCGCTTCGCCGCTGTGTTGTTGGCAGCGTTGCTGGCCGCGGGCGTGGCCAACGCCCAGGTACTTTATGGATCGCTCACTGGAAACGTGACCGATCCCAGCGACGCCGCAGTTCCGGGCGTCAAGGTCACGGCCCACAATGTGAACACCGGAATCGAACGCGATACCACTACGGATACGCGGGGGGCCTACGTTCTGAACAATGTCCAGCTGGGCACTTATAAGGTGACAGCCGAGACCAAGGGCTTCCAGACTCTGGTGGTGTCCGACGTTTTGGTGAACGCCAACGAGGTTCGCCGGGTCGACTTCCACGTGCAGATTGCCACGGCCACCCAGACGTTGGAAGTGGTTGCGAATGCAGCCGTGTTGCAGACCGACAAGGCCGACATCCACGCGCAGATCTCATCCCGTGAAGTCACAGAATTGCCCTACAACGGCGGAGAAGGCAAGAACTTCCAGAGCCTGCTCTACCTGATACCCGGTGCCGGAATTCCGGCCAGCCGCGAGGCGAACTCGGAGGCGGGCAATCCCCAGCGGGCACAGACGCTGTTCATGAACGGCGTCTCCTCCACCGGCAACAGCACAAAGATGGACGGCGCCAGTGTCTCGTACCCGTGGCTGCCCGTGAACATCGCCTACGTGCCCCCGGCCGAAGCCATCGAAACCGTCAACATCACGACCAACTCCTTCGACGCCGAACAGGGTGCGGCGGGAGGAGCGGCCGTAAATGTGACCATCAAATCGGGAACCAACCAATTGCATGGAACGCTCTTCGAGCGCAACCAGAACAACGACATGACCGCGGTGAACTACTTCAGCCACACCAGCCCGATCAACAAGAACATTTTCAATCAGTACGGATTCGCGGTCGGCGGGCCGATCTATATTCCCAAAGTCGTTAATGGAAAGAACAAATTGTTCTTCTTCGCCGACTACCAGGGCACGAAACGGCGCCAATACGCCCAGTCTACGAACCTGACGCTCCCCTCGGCGGACATGCGAAACGGAGACTTCAGCGCCACCGGCGTGACGATCTACGATCCCCTGACGGGCAACCCGGACGGAACTGGCCGCACGCCATTTCTCAACAATAAGATTCCGTCCAACCGGATCGACCCGGCTGCGACCACCATGACGGGCCTTCTGCCGTCGCTCACGCGTGCTAATTCGTTTACCAGTAATTACGACGCCTTCGGCGCCGGCATCTACAACCGATGGAATGCGGATTTCAAGGTGAACTATAATCCGACCGACAAGGCGATGATTTGGGGCCGGTACAGCATATCGCCAATGGATATTCCCGGCGTGTTTGTGATGGGAAAAGCCGAAGGCGATGTCTTTGCGGGGGGCCAGCCGGGCACAGCGGGCGGACGGATTCAGACGACCGCCGCGGGCTTCACCTACACCATTTCGCCCACGCTGCTGGTGGACGCCAATGTGGGCTATACCCGCCAGAATATCGGTGCCACCGGAGATCCGGAACAAGGCGCCTTCGGTCTGGATGTGCTGAAAATTCCGGGCACCAACGGCGTTGGATCGAGCTATAACGGCATTCCGGGATTCCAGGTCACCGGCGTCGCGAACTTCGGTAATACGAATACGGGAAGCCCGTTCAATTTCCGCGACAATCAATACACCACGGCGATCAACGTGGGCAAGATTTCGGGAGCGCACAACCTGCGTTTCGGATTCGAATATGACAAATACGCGCTCAACCACTTCCAGCCCCAGGGCGGGACCTTCGGCACAGCGCGGGGCACTTTTGGATTCTTCGGCGACCTGACCGCATTAAAGGGCGGCGCCGCAGTGAATTTCAATGGCGTGCCGGCAAACTCCTGGGCCCAGTTCCTGCTCGGCTATCCCAGCCGGATGGGAAAAATCACGCAGTTTCAGAACCCCAATGCACTCCGCTTCGCGACTTGGGCAGTGTATGCGCGCGATCAGTGGCAGGTGACACGCAACCTGACCATCAACTACGGGCTGCGGTGGGAATACTACCCGGTTTTCTCCCATGACCATTACGGCGCGAGCCGCTACGATCTTGCCACAAAGGCCGTTCTGATTGGCGGCGAGGGCGGCGTTCCGTGGGACACCGGCGCCACCGCCAACAAGAAGAACTTCGCTCCGCGTTTGGGTCTGGCGTATCGTCTCGGCTCGAAGACGGTGATCCGCAGCGGGTACGGCATTACCGTGGACCCGGACAACATGCGCAACCAGCGCAACGCATTCCCGTCCGTGGTCAACCAGGACTTTAACCAGCCGGCTACCTTTCAATTCGACACCACTCCGGGTGTGACCCAAGCCTCGCTGCGCACCGGCATGCCGTTGCCGACCTTTCCGGACATCACGGTAGGCAAGATTACGCCGTCTCCTAATCCGTCCACCAAGACCTACTTGCCGACAACGAATATGGCGGCTTCGTTTCCGGAGGATATGAACCGGGGCTACATTCAGAGCTGGAACTTCTTTATCCAGCGAGAGTTCCTGCCCACGTTGACAGCCGAAGTGGGGTACGCGGGCACGCACGCCGTGCACCAGATGATGAATGTCAACGTCAACGGCTCGGCTCCCAACACGGGCACTGCCGGCCGCCAGCTCTTTCCTTTCCTGACGACCGACCTTAACTTCGTCGAGCCGTTCGGCAACATGACCTACAACGGACTGCAAAGCAGGGTAACCAAGCGGTTCGGCGCGTCGGTTATCGGTGTCGCCTACGCCTTCTCCAAGGCCATCAACAACTATAACGGCGACAACGGCGACGGTAGCCTGTTTCGTGCCTACCCGGTGTCGTATGCCCTGAACAAACAGCTGGCGGGTTTCGACCGTACGCATACGTTCCAGCTCTATCACGTCTACGAGCTCCCGTTCGGCAGAGGGCACAAGTGGCTCAAATCCGGTGTGGCATCCTGGGTTTTCGGGGGCTTCCAGATCAGCGGCACGCTGAGCCGGTTTAGCGGCTTGCCGTTCACCATCGGCTCCAACAACTCGACGAACGCCGGCGGCCAAGGTCAGACGGCCAACCAGATCAACCCAACTGTGGCGATCCTGGGCGGCCACGACGCCAACACACCCTATTTTGATGGGACGGCTTTCGCGAACCCAGCCGTAGGGACGCTCGGCAGTACCGGCAGAGACTTGTTGCGCGGACCGGGCTTCTTCAACATGGACGAAAGTGTGTCTCGCACCTTCAGCTTCAAAGAAGGCCGAGTCAAGCTTCAACTCGCGGGCGAAGCGTTCAACCTGACCAATACGCCATCGTTCTCTGTCCCGAACGCCACGTTCGCGGCGCCGACGTTGAATAGCGGCGGCTCAGTGACGAGCTTCGGCAATTACAGCGTGATCACCGGCACCGCATCGACGGCGCGTCAGTTGCAAGTGGGCGGGTATATTCGATTCTAGGGTATATTTGATTCTAGACTCAACCGCCTGCCCGCGGCCGCGGCTCCAATCGGGGACCGCGGCCGCGGCGCGAATCGGAGGCGCGGTCGACCCATGGTGACCACCGCCAAAATCGGAGTGATCGGCCCGAAGCGGATTCAGGCCGCCTCGAGTGAAGTGGTGCGCGACATCAACCGGCGCATCGTGTTGAACCTCATCCGCACGCGGCATCCCATCTCGCGCGCCGACCTGGCGCGTCTGTGCGGATTGCAGCGGAGCACCATTTCCCTGATCGTCGAGCAACTGATCGAGGAGCACTGGGTAGTGGAAGGTCCCATGGGCCGCCTGCCGCGGGGCCGCCGTCCGACGTTTCTGCGGCTGAACGAGGATCGCGTGATTATCGGGGTGGACATTCGCCCCACGCAGACCACCGTGGCGGTAGCGGACGCGAACGGCAAGTTCGCTTCGCGGGAAGTGATGGCGACGGCTGCGGACCCCAAAACGGGCGTCGCCGACATGATCCGGTGCATCCAACGCGCCATGGCCTCCTGCCGGGGCAAGAAGATCGAAGGAATCGGCATCAGCGTGCCGGGGCGCTTCGATCACCGCTCGGACCGGCTGGTGTTCGCCCCCAATCTCAAATGGCGCGAATTCGACATTCGCAGTCCCATCATGAAAGCCACGGGCCTGGAGGTGGAACTGGAGAACGCGGCCAACGCCTGCGTCCTGGCGGCCGTGTGGTTCGATCACATGGACCAGGCGCGCAACCTGGTGGTAGTGACGGTTTCCGAGGGCATCGGCACGGGCTTTCTGGTGAATGGCCAATTAGTGCGCGGCCTGAACGGAATGGCCGGCGAGTTTGGGCACGTGCCGCTCGATCCCAAGGGGCCGGTGTGCGGATGCGGCAGCCGCGGCTGCTGGGAAGTGTTCGCTTCCAATCGCGCCGCACTGCGGTACTACCTGGAAGCCGGGGCGGGCGCCGGCGATCTGACCTTCCCGGATCTGCTCCGCCTGGCCGATCAGGGCGACGCGCGCGCCGGCAGAGCGATCGAGAAGATGGCGCAATACCTGGGGCGCGGCATGCGCATGGTGGTGGCCGGCCTCGCGCCCGAGCGCATCGTGGTGGTAGGCGACCTTACCCGCGCCTGGCACCGCTTCGGGCCGGTCATCGAGGCTGAAGTTCAGGCGCAAGTGCTGCCCGGCGGCTGTGCGCCCCGCCTGGTTCCGGCCAGCGAGGATGGCGGCGATGCCCGCCTGCGCGGCACGGTGGCGCTGGTGCTGCAAAAAGACTTCGGGATGTACGTGTGAGGGCCGGCATTTCACCGCCGAGACGCCGAGAATTGGCTAGTAATTACCCGGCGGTCTCCGGCTCCTCCGCGGTCTCAGGATTCTGCACCTATACCGAGCTTGATAAGGCCAACCCGAGAGCGCGGCGTGGCGGAGAGCGGCAGGCAGAATCCTTTTGGACTTCTCTGCGCCTCGGCGTCTCGGCGGTTAGATATGTGCCGAGTTAGGTGAACATCGCTAGCTTTCAAAAACTATGACACGGGCCAAAAAGACGTTGCTCGCCACCCGGCGCGGAAGCCGCAAGACGGCGATTCCGCCCTACTGCCAGCGCGGCCTTCCGGCCGCACGGCGCGCCAAGGACCTGCTGCGGCGCATGACCCTGGAAGAGAAGGCGGCGCAGATGATGTGCGTCTGGCAGACCAAGGCCACGACGCTGGTGGATGCCGCAGGCCGCTTCGACGAGGCAAAGGCCCGTGCGGCGTTCGGCGACGGACGGGGACTGGGCCAGGTCGGGCGTCCCAGCGATGCCGGCGGCGGGCGCGACGCGCGCGCCATGGCCGAGCTCACCAACGCCATCCAGAAGTTCTTCGTCGAAAACACCCGCCTGGGAATTCCGGTGATGTTTCACGAGGAGTGCCTGCACGGGCACGCGGCTCTCGACGGCACCAGCTTTCCACAGCCCATCGCGCTGGCGTCCACCTTCGATCCGGAGCTGGTGGAGAGGCTCTTCACCATGACCGCGGCCGAAGCCCGGCTGCGCGGAACGCACCAGGCGTTGACTCCGGTGGTGGATGTGGCGCGCGACCCGCGCTGGGGCCGCGTGGAGGAGACCTACGGCGAAGATCCGTACCTGGTGTCGCGCATGGGCATCGCGGCGGTGCGCGGGTTTCAGGGCGACGCCACCTTTGCCGATAAGCGGCATGTGATCGCCACGTTGAAGCACTTCGCCGCGCACGGCCAGCCGGAATCGGGCATCAACTGCGCGCCGGCGAACGTTGGGGAACGTGCGCTGCGCGAGACGTTTCTGTACCCCTTCCAGGAGGCAATCCAGCGTGGCGGCGCCATCAGCGTCATGGCGTCGTACAACGAAATCGACGGCGTCCCGTCGCACGCCAACCGCTGGCTGCTGGGCGGCGTGCTGCGCAAGGAGTGGGGCTTCCGCGGCTTCGTGGTATCGGACTACTATGCCATCCGCGAGATGAACCATCGTCCCGAGGTGCGCGGCCACTCCGTGGCCAAGGATGGTAAGGAGGCCTGCGCCCTCGCCGTTCGGGCCGGAGTCAACATCGAGCTGCCGGAGCCGGATTGCTACCGGCACCTGGTGGAGATGGTCCGCGGCGGCACCCTCAAGGAGCGCCGGTTGGACGAGCTGGTGGAGCCCATGCTCCAGTGGAAATTCCAGATGGGCCTGTTCGACGATCCCTATGTCGACCCCGAAGAAGCCGCGCGCGTGACGGGCTCGGACGCGCATCGGAGGCTGGCCTTGCAGGGGGCGCGGGAAGCCATTACGCTGCTGAAGAACGAGGGCGGAGTGGCGCCGCTCGATCTGAGCCGGATTGGTACGATCGCAGTCATCGGGCCCAACGCGGATCGCAGCCTGCTGGGCGGTTACAGCAGAGTGCCGAAGCACGACGTGACCGTGCTGGCAGGCATCCGTGCGAGGGTGGGCGACCGCGCCCGGGTACTCTATAGCGAAGGCTGCAAGATTACCATCGGGGGCAACTGGTATGAGGACCCCGTCACGCCCAGCGATCCGGACCAGGACCGCCGGCAGATCGCAGAGGCGGTGGAGGTGGCACGCCAGGCCGACGCGATCGTGCTGGCCATTGGCGGCAACGAGTTGACCTCGCGCGAAGCCTGGTCGTTCCAGCATTTGGGCGATCGCGCCAGCCTGGACCTTCCGGGCAGGCAGGAAGAACTGGTGCAGGCGATGGTGGCCACTGGAAAGCCGGTGGTGGCGTTCCTGTTCAATGGCGCGCCGCTGTCGATCAACGCTCTCAGCCGCAGCGTGCCGGCCATCTTCGAGTGCTGGTACCTGGGCCAGGAGACCGGCCATGCGGTGGCGGAGGTCCTGTTCGGCGATACCAATCCGGCGGGCAAGCTGCCCATTACCATTCCGCGATCCGCGGGCCATCTGCCGGCGTTTTACAACTACAAGCCCACGGCGCGCCGCGGCTACCTGTTCGACGATGTGTCGCCGCTCTACGCCTTCGGGTATGGCCTGAGCTACACCACCTTCGCCATCGCCAAGGTTCGCGTGGCGCGAAGGAAAATCAAACGCGGCGAAGCGGCGCGCGTGCGGGCGGAAGTGACTAACACGGGCCGGCGCGCCGGAACGGAAATCGTGCAGATGTATATTCGCGATTCGGTAAGTTCGGTAACCCGGCCGCTCAAAGAGCTGAAAAGTTTCGAGCGAGTTACCCTGGAACCGGGCGAGACCAAGACCGTGGCCTTCGATATCACACCGAAGCTGCTGGCGTTTTACGATGTGAACATGAAGTATGCCGTGGAGCCCGGCGAGTTCGAGATCATGGTGGGTAACTCGTCGCGCGACGCCGATCTGGAGAAGGTAGTCCTGGTAGTGGAATGAAGCTCTCTTTCCTGGAAAAGGCGGGCTACAGCCTGGGCGACGGCGCCGCGAACCTCGTCTTCCAGACGATGATTCTCTTCCAGCTCAACTTCTATACCGACACGCTGGGGATCACCGCTGCCGCGGCCGGGACGTTGCTGCTGGTAGGCCGGCTGTGGGACGCATTCTTCGATCCCATGATGGGGGTCATGGCCGACCGCACCAACACGCGCTGGGGCAAGTTCCGCCCCTGGGTGCTGTGGACCGCAGTGCCATGGGGCGTGGTCATGGTCCTGGCCTATTCCACGCCCAACTTCAGCGCCCCGGGCAAGCTGGTCTACGCCTGCCTGACCAACATTCTCCTGATGACGCTGTATTCGGCCAACAATACGCCTTACTCGGCCATGACCGGCGTCATGACTGGAGACGTGGCCGAGCGCACCACGCTATCGTCGTATCGCTTTGTGGCGGCCATGATCGCGCAGTTGATGGTGGGGGGCTTCACGCTGCCGCTGGTGGCGAAGTTCGGGCAGGGCAACAACGCCAGGGGATGGCAGATGACCATCGGCCTGTGGGCCTGCGTGTCGGTGGTCTGTTTCGTCATCACCTTTCTGACCACGCGCGAACGGATTCAGCCCGACCCCAGGCAGAAGTCGTCGGCGAAGCAGGATTTCGGCAATCTGCTGAAAAACGGCCCCTGGATTGCCATGTTCATCCTTACTCTGGCCCACTTTATTGTCCTGGCCATGAGAGGAGGAACCCTTTCTTACTACTTCCGGTACTTTCTGGATCACGAGCGCCTGTTCGGGCTTCTTTCCTCTCTGGGGCTGACGGCGCCCGCAATCGGAAGCGCTCCCGGCGGCGTCTGGCATTACTTACTAAGTACCTTCGGATTGATTGTAGATGTAAATAGAGCCAATGTATCTTCGGTAGGTTTCAGTCTGTTCAATATCTCCAGCCAGCTCGTTACCGTTATCGGCGTGCTGTTCTCGACCCTGCTTGCGGTTCGGTTCGGCAAGAAGGCAGTCGCGCTCGCGGGATTCTCACTGGCCACCATATTCATGGCCTTGTTCGTCCTGCTTCCTCCGGACGCCGTGGGAACGGTCTACCTGCTGGAGTACGTCCGGGCGCTGGCCTACGCGCCCACCATCCCGCTCATCTGGGCCATGTTCGCCGATGTGGTGGATTACGCGGAATGGAAGACCGGGCGGCGCACCACCGGCGTCATCTACGCCACCATCCTGTTTGGCCTGAAGACGGGGTTGAGCCTGGGCGGCGCCATGGCCGGCTGGCTGTTGGCCGGATACGGTTACCGTCCCAATGCGGCGCAGACGCCCGGCGCGTTGGAAGGCATTCGCCTCACCATCAGCGTGTATCCGGCGATCTTTTTCCTGATCGTCATCGTCTGCCTGATGTGCTACAAAATCGGCAAGAAGCTGAACCTTCGGATACAGGACGAGCTGGCCGAGCGCCGCAGCAAGTTCGTTGCCGTGTGACAAGGAGCATAGCGAGCCATGTCCAGTAGATTCGTGACGCTTTGCGGCCTGCTGATCGCGGGCCTCGCGGGTGGCGCCGGCGCGCAGCCGCAGGCTCCGGCGGCCGCGCTGAAAGACGCCTTCAAAGACTCGTTCCGCATCGGCGCGGCGCTGAACCAGGCGCAGTTTGAGGAAAAGGACGAACGCGGCGCGCGCATCGTCACCGCGCAATTCAACACCATCAGCCCGGAGAATGTTCTGAAGTGGGAGTCGGTCCACCCCCGCCCGGGCGCGTACCGCTTCGACGCCGCCGACCGCTACGTGGCGTTCGGCGAAAAGAACAAAATGTTCATCGTGGGCCATTGCCTGGTCTGGCACAACCAGACGCCGCGGTGGGTTTTCCAGAACGAGCAGGGCGAGCCGCTCGGCCGCGAAGCGCTGCTCGAGCGCCTGCGCGACCACATCCGCACGGTCGTGGGCCGCTACCGCGGCCGCATCGCGGGCTGGGATGTGGTCAACGAGGCGCTCGCCGACGACGGCTCCCTGCGCCCGACGCCGTGGCTGAAAATCATCGGCGAGGAGTACATCGCCAAGGCATTCGAATTCGCCCGCGATGCCGATCCGCGGGCGGAGTTGTACTACAACGACTTCGCGCTCGAGAACGAAGCCAAGCGCAAGGGCGCCGTCGAGTTGATCCGCAAACTCCAGGCGCGCGGCATTCCCATCGCCGCCGTCGGGCTGCAAGGGCACGACCGGATGGACTGGCCCACCATCGCGCAGCAATCCGCCACCATCGAGGCCTTCTCGGCTCTCGGCGTGAAGGTGAACGTCACCGAGCTGGACATCGATGTGCTGCCCCCCACAATCAATCCCTATGCCTCCGGCCTCCCGGACAATGTGCAAACGGCGCTGGCCAAGCGCTATGGCGACCTGTTCGGGGTGTTTGCCAAGTACCGCGACGTCATTACGCGGGTGACCTTCTGGGGTGTGACCGACGGCGATTCGTGGCTCAACGACTGGCCGGTCCAGGGGAGAACCAGCTACCCCCTGCTGTTCGATCGCCATGGCCAACCGAAGCCGGCGTTCCAGGCCGTCATTCGCTCCGCCGCAGTGCCGAAGGCGCTGTACAACGAGACGAAAGTGCCCCAGTACACGCTGCCCGACCCGCTGATTATGCGCGACGGCCGAAGGGTCGCCGATGCCGGGATGTGGACCGGGGAGCGGCGCCCCGAGATCGTCAAGCTGTTCGAAGATGCCATCTACGGCCACCGCCCGGTGGAGCGGCCCAAGGCAATGACCTGGAAAGTGCTCGCCGAGGACCGCCACGCCGCTATCACCAAGAGCGTGCGGTTATTCTTTTCCGGCAAGGAGGATGGGCCGGGCATGGACTTGACCATCACTCTGCCCAACACCGGAGAACCGGTGCCGGTGTTTCTGCTGGCGGGCGGCTTTGGGGCGGTGAATCCGATGGTACTGGACCGAGGCTACGGCATGGTGGCCGCCAGCATCGTACAGATCCAATCGGACAATAAGAACGACGCCTGGAAGGGGAGTATCAGGGAGTACTTCGCCAAGCCCGGGCAGACCGCGCCCGGTCCCGACGACTGGGGCGCGCTGAGCGTGTGGGCCTGGGGTTTGAGCCGCGCCATGGATTACCTGGAAACCGATCCGGACGTGGACACACGCCGCGTGATGCTGAACGGCGTTTCGCGATTCGGCAAAGCGGCGATGTGGGCCGGCGCCTTGGATACGCGCTTCGCCGCCACCTTTTCGGGCGAGGCCGGCTGCGCCGGACAGGTGATCCTGCGCCGCGGATTCGGCGAGACCGTGAAAGCCATCACCAGCTACGCGCCGCATTGGTTCAACGGAAGATTCATCGACTACGCCGGAGACGTCACGAAACTGCCGGTGGATTACCACGAGATGGTGGCGCTGTACGCTCCGCGGCCGGTGTACATCGCCGCCGCCCAGCAGGACAGTTGGGGCGACCCGCGCGGCTCTTTTCTTTCCGGGGTGGGCGCCGAGCCGGTCTATAACCTGTTCCAGGAGGCCGGCCTGGGGACCACCGAGTGGCCGCCGGTGGATACCCCCGTGGGTAACTTCGTCGGCTACCACGTCCGCAGTGGAAGCCACGGCCAGAATAACTACGATTGGGAGCAGTTCATGAATTTCGCGGACCGGCACTTTGCAGCGCCAGTAAAGCCGCCGGTTTCCCAGTGACTCTAACTGCCATCGGCAACCGAGCATTGTGCTCTGCGCTCTGCCTGGCCGCGTCCGCCCACATAGGTCACGCGCTCGGCCGGCCGCGCTACGTGCAGGAGACCGCAACTTCCGGCGCGTTCCCACTGGTCGCGCGCAAGGTTGCCGCCTCCATCTACGTGGACGCCGACGACTTCGCCGGAGTTGCCAGGGCCGCCCACGACCTGCGGTCCGACATCGCCCGCGTCACCGCTGTTACTGCCGAACTGATTCACGACGAGAAACACCCCGGAAGCGCGGCGATCATCGTGGGCACGATCGGTCGGAACCGGATCATAGATCGACTGATCCGCGAAGGAACGCTCGATGTTCGCGGCGTCGCTGGTAAGTGGGAGTCCTTCGTCATCCAGGTCGTGAGCAAGCGGTTAGTAATAGCCGGCAGCGACAAGCGCGGGACCATCTACGGCATCTACGACTTGTCCGAGCAGATCGGCGTATCGCCGTGGTACTGGTGGGCGGATGTTCCGGTGGTCCATAAGAACGCACTCTTCGTCAATCCCGGCACTTACAAGGAGGAGGAGCCGGCGGTCAAGTACCGGGGCATCTTCCTGAATGACGAAGCGCCGTCGCTCAGCGGGTGGGCCCAGGAGAAGTACGGGACTTTCAACCACCAGTTCTACGAGCGCGTCTTTGAGCTGATTCTGCGCCTCAAAGCCAATTACCTCTGGCCGGCTATGTGGGGCAACGCCTTCAACGAAGACGATCCGCTGAATCCCAAGGCCGCCGACGAATACGGCATCGTCATGGGGACTTCGCACCACGAGCCCATGCTGCGCGCCCAGCAGGAATGGAAGAGGCACGGCAGCGGTCCCTGGGACTACTCGCAGAACGCCGATATTCTGCGCGCGTTCTGGGAGGCGGGAATCCAGCGCAACAAGGAGTACGAGAGCATGGTCACCATCGGCATGCGCGGAGACGGCGACATGCC
This sequence comes from Terriglobia bacterium, assembly GCA_020073615.1. Classification (GTDB taxonomy): domain Bacteria; phylum Acidobacteriota; class Terriglobia; order Bryobacterales; family Bryobacteraceae; genus JADGNR01. Next base: position 33,530 of record JAIQEX010000014.1, on the reverse strand, counting down.
CATGGCCGGCACGTCGCTCGACGCCAACGTCGCCCTACTGGAAAAGATTGTGGCGGACCAGCGGCAGATCCTCGCGCGCCAGTTCCACCGCGACCCGGCAGCCATCCCGCAGCTCTGGGCGCTGTATAAGGAGGTGCAGGCGTACTACGAGAAGGGCATGCGCGTTCCCGGCGATGTGACTCTGCTGTGGTGCGACGACAACTGGGGCAACATCCGGCGGCTGCCCACGCCCGTGGAACGCCTGCGCCCCGGCGGCGCCGGCGTCTACTATCACTTCGATTATGTCGGCGGCCCGCGCAACTACAAATGGATCGATACCAACCCGCTGCCCAAGATCTGGGAGCAGATGAACCTGGCGCTGGCCTACGGCGCGAACCGCATCTGGATCGTGAACGTGGGCGACCTGAAGCCGATGGAACTGCCCACCGAGTTCTTCCTGAGTCTCGCCCGCGCCCCGCAGAGATGGCCCAAAGAGAAGATCGCGGAATTCACCCGCCTGTGGGCGGAGCGGGAGTTTGGCGCAGCCCACGCCGGCGAGATCGCCACCCTGGTTTCCACTTACCTGAAGTACAACGGCCGGCGCAAGCCTGAGTTACTAGACACCGCCACTTATAGTCTGTTGAATTATCGGGAAGCCGACAGAGTAGAGGCTGATTTCGAGTCTCTGGTGACTAAGGCCGAGCAGGTTCAGGCCACTCTACCGGCCACCATGCGCGACGCTTTCTTCGAACTGGTCCTCCATCCCGCGAAGGCATACGCCCAGGTGGCGGAGATGTACATTGCCGCCGCCAGGAATAGGTTGTATGCGGCCCAGGGCCGCGCCAGCGCCAACGATTTTGCAGCGCGAGTCAAAGCCTTGTTCCAGGCCGATTCCGATTTGTCGGCATATTACAACCACACTCTCGCCGGCGGTAAGTGGAACCATATGATGGACCAGACGCACATCGGTTACACCTACTGGCAGCAGCCGCCGGAGAATACCATGCCCGCCGTCGAGCGAATCCGGCTTCCCGCCGAGGCGGAGATGGGTGTGGCGGTCGAGGGTTCCTCCGCGGCCTGGCCGGGCGCTGCAGAAGAGCCCGCCCTGCCGGAATTCGACGCGTTCAACCGGCCCCGCCGCTTCATCGACGTGTTCAACAAGGGCCAGGCGCCATTTGCGTTCTCCGCCACCAGCGGAGCTCCCTGGATTGTGCTCAGCACGCCCGGCGGCGCCGTGCGCAAAGAACAGCGCGTCTGGGTGGACGTCGACTGGAGCAAAGCGCCGCCGGGCGAAAGCGATGGGTGGGTCCGTATCGCCCGCAAGGCAGGCAACGCGGTTACAGTGCGGCTTCGGGCCTCGAACCCGCAGGCGGTCACCCGAGCCTCCCTGAACGGCTTCGTGGAAGCCGGTGGATACGTATCCATGGAAGCCGAACACTACACGAAGAAGACCGGCGCGGGCCAGGTTCGCTGGGAGAAGATCGAAGATTACGGCCGGACGCTCTCGGCCATGTCGCTCTTCCCCGTCACCGCGGCAAGCGTCAACCCGCCGCGCGAGTCGCCGTGCCTGGAGTATCGCATGTACCTGTTCCACGCGGGCAAGCTGGAGGTGGACGCCGTCCTCTCCCCCACGTTGAACTTCGTTCCCGGCCGCGGTCTGCGCTTCGCCATATCCTTCGACGACCAATCTCCCCAAGTCATCGATGCGCTGGCGCGGAACTCGCAGGCGGATTGGGAAACTTCGGTCAAAGATGCCGTCCGCCATGTCACATCCACGCATGTGGTGCCCGCGCCCGGATATCACACGCTGAGGTTCTGGATGGTCGATCCCGGGGTAGTGCTGGAGAAGCTCGTGGTTGACCTTGGCGGCGTGAAGCCCAGCTACCTGGGTCCGCCGGAAAGCTACCGGGGGGCCCCCGGGGCTCTACTCCGTCCTTAGCGCGCTCATCGGGTCGATGCTCGCGGCGCGCAGCGCCGGGATCATCGCCGCAATGAATGCGCACCCGGCGAGGGCGGCGATCGCGACCGACAGCGCCACCGGGTCCGATCCGGTGACCCCATAAAGCTGCGCCACAATGAGACGTCCGGCTCCGATCGCGAGCGGTATCCCGAGCATGAGGCCCAACCCGATCATCCGGAACGCGCCCCGCAGCACGAGGCGCAGCACGTCCCGTCGATCCGCGCCAAGAGCCATGCGGATTCCGATCTCGTTGGTCCGCTGCACTACGGTGTAGGCCGTAACGCCGTACAGACCGACCGCCGCCAGGATCAGCGCCACCACGCCGAACAGCCCTGCCAGGCCGGCCACGGCGCGCTGCTGGTCGAACATCAGGGCGATCTGCTCGTTCATGGTGCGCACGCTCACCACCGTCAGATTGGGGTCCACCTCCGCGAACGCCTTGCGCAGCACGGGTTCCAGGGCGCCTGTGCCGAGGTGCGAGCGGAGAAGGGCGGCGCTGATGAAGTGCGAGCGCGAATCCAGCATTTGCATGATTTCCTCTTTGTACTTCACGCTCTGGGCCAGCGGCACGAAGAACATGGGGCGGACGGGCCGGGCCGGCTGCGTGTACTTGGCGTCGCGTACTACGCCGGCAATGCGCCAGGTGCGCGCGTAGGCCGGCACGTCGATGCCGAAGTGTTTGTCCAGCGGATCTTCGTTGGGGAAGAACCGGCGAACGAACGCCTCGTTCACCACGGCGATGTTCTCGGTGGTCCGCGAGTCGGCCTCGGTGATGCCTCTTCCGCGCAGCACCGGCTGTCCCGCGGTCTCGAAGTGGCCGGCGCTGACGCGGTCCCAGGAAGCGTTGGAGGTCTCGTTCAGGACGGCCGGGCGTCCATCGACCACGATCATTTCGCCCCAGTTGTTGGTGAGCGGGGAATACAGGGCCAGGCTGGCGCGCTCGATGCCGGGCACGCGCTGCAAGCGTTCCTGAACGCTGCGGTACAGTACCTCCAGACGCTCCTCGGAATAGGACGATGGCGGAGGGTTCAGGCTGACGCTGATCAGGCCGTCGCTGCGGAAACCGAAGTCCTGCCGTTCCAGGTTGCCCAGGCTGCGGGTCAACATCGCCGCTCCCGCTACCAGCACCACTGACAGGGTCGCCTGCACCACCAGCAGCGCTTTTCGCGGCAGGGAGGAATGGTCGCGCGTACTGCGGTTGGCGCCGCGCAGCGCCTCCACCGGGTCGCGGCGGGTGGCGAGCCAGGCGGGCGCCGCGCCAAAGATCACGCCCGTCGCGAGCGACAAGCCAAACGCAAAGGCCAGCACGGGAAGCGAAGGGGTGGTGCTAAACGGGAGGTAAGTCGCGGTGTGGAACGCCAGTGCCACAATCAGTTTGTCCGCGCCATAAGCGACCGCGAGGCCGGCCACCCCACCGGCAATCGCCAGGAGAACGCTCTCCACCAGCGCCTGCGCCATCAGGCGCGTCCGCGATGCCCCCATAGCCATGCGGATGGAGGTCTGCGTACGCCGCGCCATGCCCCGCGCAATCAGCAGATTCGCCACGTTGGCACAGGCGATGAGCAGCACCAGGCCGCACACCGCAAGCAGAATCTGCAGACTGCGGCCGTAATCCTCGCGCATCTCCTCCACCCCGTTGCCGGCCGCAATCACCTGGATGTTCTGTTTCGGAAGCACACGGCGAATCTCGCTCATCCAGACGGCCGGATAGCCGCTGTCATGGTCCAGCCACTGGCGCAGCAAAGTGGTGAAACGCGCCGCCATGCCCGCGGTGCCGGCGCCCGGCTTCAGCCTCCCGATGGCGCGGAGCCAGGCGGAGATGGACTGCCGCAGCAGGGAGTCCTGTCCGTTGATGAGCGGTTCCTGTTGCAGCGGAAGCCAGAAATCGGGCGGATCGCTGCGCAGGGTCTCCCCAAAGAAGCCCGGGGGAGCGACGCCGGCGATGGTGAAAGGCTGGCCCTGAACGATGGCCACCGAACCGATAGCGGCGGGATCGGCGCCCCAGTCCATCTGCCACGCCCGGTGGCTAAGCACGGCCACGGGCGCGGCCGCCGCGGCATCGTCGGAGGCCGAGAACAGGCGTCCCGCAAACGGACGAATCCCGAATACCGAAAAGTAGTTGCCCGTGACGAACTCGCCGCGAAGCGGCTTGGCGGCGCGATCGATATTCGGCCGCAGCACGCTGTAGCGCGTAGGCATGGTCTGGAACGCCGCGACCTCCGCAAACTCCGGCGCCGCAGCCCGCAATCGCTCGAACAAAGGATACGGGTACATACCCCAGTTGTCCTGCGGTCCCCCCTCGACGCAGCAGTCGTTCCCCGCCCCGATGCGGTATAGGCTGCCGGGATCGGAAACCGGCAGCGAGCGGAGCATGACGTCGTGCATCAGGGAAAAGATGGCGGTGGTTCCGCCAATGCCGAGGGCCAGCGTCAGCACCGCGGTGAGTGTGAACACCGGGGAGCGGCGGAACTGGCGAACGGCGTAAGCAAAGTCTCCGGACAGATTCAGCATGGGCGCGCCTCGCAGGGTATACGAGGAGTATACGAGGGAAACGCGGCCGCCGTTCCGTTCTGGCGGACGAGCCTAACGAAGGCCCTCCTGGAAAAACCTGCCCACTCGCGCCTGGTATTCCTGAGCGGCGACCTCGAGCCCCGCAACATGCCCGCCGGCGGGAATACTCCAGAATTGCTTCGGCTCCCGGGCGGCCCGGAAGTTGCGCTCGCTGTTGCGGGGCGGCACGACCTGGTCGTTCATGCAGTGGATGATGAGCAGCGGCCGCGGGCCGATCCGCGCGACCGCATCTACCGGGCGGATCCGCACCACGTCGATTCCCGTGCGCCAAGGCACCATGGACACCGTCAGGGGCGCGGGTGATCGCACGTCCCGAAGCCGTCCATCCGATACCGGGCAGGGCGGCAATCGACAGCGCCCCTGTTTGCGTCCGGAGTTGCCGGCACCTACGGCGCCTTCCTGTGCCGCCAGTTGAGCAGAAACAGCCAACCCACGAGGAAGCAGGGCGCCGCAAATATCGCTTTACCCCACCATGGGGCCCGGACGACTATCAGGAACAGAATGCCGAAGGCCGTGAACAGCGCCGTGCCGACCCACTCCCGCCGCCACGCCAACACCAGCGCTGCCACCATAAAGAAGGTCGGAATCAGATGCACCGCCAGGTGGGTCAGGGTCTGCCAGAAGCCGAACCCCTCGCTGAACACGTCAAGCGCGAACAGGCTCACGAATGCGATGAACGCGACGGAGAGTGCGCGCGGTGCTATGAATGCCGCGCTCCTGGAGTATGGAGTCATTCGGGCAAACACCGTGGCGCGGATCGCCGATTTGGTTACACCTCGGCCAGCGTCCGCTGCAGATCGCAACTGCGTCCCGCGACGCAGTCGGGATCGCCCGACGCCCACCGCAGGCAGACGAAACAGAGGCTAAGGTCCTCCCGCGGCTGGACTCCGTTGAAGAGGGTTTCCAGGCCGTCGAAGCCTTCAAAGACGGGTGGCAAATTCTGCTCGTTTAGTTTTACCGGTGCCGGAGCCATCGGACGTACCTCCATGCGGAATTACCCGACACGATGAGGATAGCCTATTCTATTTCGGAGTTCAAGGTCTATTTACCTTGTTGACAAAAACTACAGCCGCCTAAAGCGCCGCTCGCAGGATTTCCCAAGCACATGTGCGCTGCTTCACAAATTGGACGCCGGGCGCTGCCGGTAATTGCGCCGCGACGAAAAATACCACCAAATTAACGCACGATATAAGCGGATATTAAGATATAATCATCCTATATTGATCCGGGGCGACGACACGAAGTGACGCCCCGAGTCGGCTTCCGCGGAAGAGGCGCACGCACCGCTCCCGTGGATGCCAATGTGTGACCAGCTTCGTCACCGAACTCAACAAATCGGAAACGGTCGCGTTTAAGCGACGGCTTTGGCCGGTAGACATGGAACGCGCGATGGACTCGCGCCGGACTGGAGGCAAGCCGCATGTACGCTGACGGAATTGAAGGACCCTTTGATTCGATCGAGAGTGCCCACGCCCTCATGGACCTCCTTGCCGAGACCATTTTGGACTCGATCAAGGATCTCAACCGCGATCATCAAATCGCGCTCGAGGAGGCCCAGGAGCGCCGCGCGCGCGCTATCGAGCTGACCATCTACAAACTGAAGACGCTGAACAGCCATATACACAAGAGCCGCCTGCTGCTGAACGATTTGCGCACCCTGCGGCGTCTGATCCTGAACGAAAGGACGACGGTAGAGCAGGCTATGACGGCGATGTGACGCCGCGGAGCTACCGGTACGGAACACGATAGTGGAAGTCATTCAATCGCCCGCCCAGGCCACTTACTGGCTGATCCAGGGACGTATCCTGTTCCTGTTCCTTCATCTTCTCGGTACGGCATGTTTCGCCTATATTGTGGCCAGGCGGCTCCGGCCGCTCCTGAGCGGCCAGCGCGATTATCGCTTCGACCGTCCCTTCGCGCGCCTGGGTAACGTCCTGCAATTCTGGCTGGGCCAGTGGAGGCATCCGCGGTACCGCTTCGCGGGGGCTATGCATCTGGCGATCTTCGCCGGGTTCATCCTCCTGGCGTCGCGCGCCTTCTCGCTGCTCGCCCTCGGCATCGCGGGCGGTCCCGTCGCGTCCGGCCCATCGAGTAGCGCCGGCCATCTGTACGATATCGTCCGGGACTACGCCGCAACCGTCGTCTTTCTGGCGATGGTGGTCGCCGCCATTCGCCGGCTGGTCTTCAAACCCAAGCGCTATGCCGTGCCGGCAAGGTACGGCAAGGCGCACACGGCGGACGCTATTTTTCTGCTGGGGCTGATCGCGCTCCTGATGGCGGCCGATGGTTTCTACGAGGGCAGCCTGGCCGCGGCCCATGCCCGAGCGGGCCAACCGGTCGAGTTCCTGGCGGCGTTTTCGATGCCGTGGCTGTTGCAGCGGGCTTTCGCCTCCGCTTCGCTCTCCACGCTCTCGCAAGTCCACCTGGGCTCCTATATGGTCCACGAGCTCACGTTCTTCTTCCTGCTCTGCTACCGGCCGTTCGGCATCCAGTTTCACGTGGAAACTTCGCTGTTCAGCATCTACTTCGCGAAACTCGACCGCGCCACGCTCAAGCCGGTGCGCTGGGGCGTGGACGACCAGCACCTGGACCAGGTGAAATCTTTCGGAGTAAAGCGCTTCGAGGATTTCACCTGGAAGCACATGCTGGATTTCTACTCCTGCGCCGATTGCGGCCGCTGCTCGGACCAGTGTCCGGCCAATGCCGTGGGGCGTCCGCTTTCGCCCCGATTCATCACCACCAAGGCGAGGGATTACAGTTTCCGGCACTATCCGGTGTGGGGCCGCCCCGCCGCGGACGAGCCGTTGATCGGTGGAATTTACTCGGAGGATGAAATCTGGTCGTGCACCACCTGCGGCGCCTGCGAGGCGGAGTGCCCACTGCTGGTCGAGTACATCGACAAGATGGTCGACCTGCGCCGCGGCATGATCGACGACGGCAACGTGCCGCAGTCGCTGCAAAAACCCCTGAAGGCCCTGGAGAGCCGCGGCAACCCCTACGGCAAGATGGAGAAAAAGCGCGGCGACTGGGCCAAGGCCAAGGAATTCCAGCAGACCTGCGAGGTTCCGGTCCTCAACGGAAAGCGGACCGCCGGCACGCTGTACTTCGTCGACAGCGTCACCTCCTACGACGACCGCATACAGTCCATCGGGCGGGCCACGGCACGGATTCTGCGGCACACGGGCGAGGACTTCGGCATCCTGGGCGCGGCGGAAAAAGACAGCGGGCACGAAGTCCGGCGATTCGGCGAGGAGATGCTGTTCCAGGCCCTGCGCGACCACAATACCGAGGCCATACAGGCTTCGGGAGTCCGGCGGATCGTCACCGCCGACCCGCATGCCTTCAACGCGCTCAAGCACGACTACCGGGACCTGCCGCCGGTGGAGCACATCAGCCAGGTAATTGCGAGCGAAGTGAAGGCCGGCAAAATCGCATTCCGCCCGGTCGATAACGCAGGCGACGTCTACGCCTACCACGATCCGTGCTATCTGGGGCGGCACAATCAGGTTTACGACGATCCGCGCGCGGTGCTCGACGCCATTCCGGGATTGCAGCGCGTGGAGATGGCCCGCTCGCGCGACCGCTCGTTCTGTTGCGGCGGCGGCGGGCTGGCGCTGTTCTACGAGCCCAAAGAGGAGGAGCGGATGGGCGTGAAGCGCGTCCGCATGGCCGCCGAAGCCGGGGCCAATGTCATCGTCACCGCCTGCCCGTTCTGCATGGTGAACATGGAAGACGCCATCAAGGTGGCCGGGATGGAAGGCAAGATGACGGCCATCGACCTGACGGAGCTGGTGGACCGCCAGATGGCGCGGGAAGAAGTGGGAGCGGCGGTGTGACCGCTCCGGGAAATCACCCCAGGAGAAAGGGAGCATGGAGATTTTAGTCTGCGCAAAGCGCGTGCCCGACACTTCGGAGAACGAAATTTCGCTCGACAGTGCGGGCACTGACATCGAACGGGACGACCTGGTGTATTCGGTGAACGAGCCGGACAACTACGCCGTCGAAGAGGCCTTGCAGATTGTCGCGCGCACCGGCGGCACCGTCACGGTGGCTACCGTGGGCGGCGAGGACGACGAGGAGATTCTGCGCCGCGAGATGGCCATGGGCGCCCAGCAGGCCGTGCTGATCTCCGACGAAGCCTTCGCCGGTTCCGACGGCCGCGGCATCGCGGCGATTCTGAGCGCCTTCGTGCGCCGGGGCAAGTACGACCTGATCCTGACCGGCGTGCAGGCCGACGACGGCGCCGCCCAGGTGGGCGGCATGCTGGCCGCCATGCTGGACTATCCCTTCGCGTCGCTGGTGAATGCCATCGAGGTTTTGGATGGCGGCAAGCTCAAGGCGAGCCGCGAGATCCAGGGCGGCAACAAGGAGATCAGCGAGATCGACCTCCCCTGCGTGCTCTCCATACAGACCGGCATCAACGAGCCGCGGTACGTGGGCATGCGCGGCATCAAGCAGGTGGCCGCACGGCCCATCCCCACGCCGGACGCGGCAGAGCTAGGCGTGGACCCGGCCACGGTGGGAGAAGCTGCGGCGAAAGTGAAGCGCGTGGACTACTTCGTGCCCGCGGCGGGCAAGGGCGCCGAGATGCTCGAAGGCGACCGCGAAGAGATCATCGGTACGCTGATCGAGCTGGTCAGGGCCAAGGGAGGGTTGAACTGATGGCTCGCCTGTTCGCTTACATCGTGCACCAGGAAGGCGTGGCCGACGATTCGGCGGCCGAGCTGGTCTCCGCCGCGGCCCGCATCGATGCCGGCCAGCCGCCCGTGGCCGTGGTCACCGGCTGGGGCGCCGAGCTCGATGCCGTGTGCGATTCGCTGCGCGATGTATATAAAGAGGTCTGGAAGGTCGCTCACGCAGCTCTGGCTTACCCCAATGCCGAGCTGGTCCGACAGGCGCTGGTGCGCGTGCTGCCGCACGACTGCATTCTGCTGGTGCCGCACGCCCACTTCGGCGTCGATCTGTCGCCCGGTCTCTCCATCAAGCTCGATTCCGCCTATGTTCCGGACGTGGTGGATATCGAAGGCGTGGCCGGAGCGTCCCTGAAACTGGTTCGCCAGGAGTTCGGCGGGCAGGTGAGCGCGCACGTGCGCTGCGACATCTCCGCGGGCGCGGTGCTCAACATCCGGCCGGGTGCCTATCCCCCGGCGGCCGGCGCTCCGGCAGGCGGGCAGGTGATCGACAAATCGGCGGGCATCGGCGAGTTGACCTCGCGGCGCCGCTACATCGAAACCATCGCCGCCGAGACCGGAGATGTCGATATCACCCGGCAGGCGGTGCTGGTGTCCATCGGCCGCGGCATCGGGGAGAAGGACAATGTGGCCATTGCCGAGGAACTGGCCGAGGCGATGGGCGCCGCGGTGAGCTGCTCGCGGCCCGTGGTGGACGCCAAGTGGCTGGAAAAGTCGCGGCAGGTAGGTTCGTCGGGCCAGACGGTCAAGCCCAAGGTCTACCTGGCGTGCGGCATCAGCGGCTCGTTCCAGCACCTGGCCGGCCTCAAGGGAAATCCCTACATCGTGGCCATCAACAAGAATCCCAATGCGCCCATCTTTCGCGTGGCCGACGTGGGCATTGTCGACGACATCCTGGAGCTCCTGCCCGAGCTGACCGCCAGGATTCGTGAAGAGAAAAGCAAATAGAGGATACCGATGATCTCGAAAAAGACTTTGAAGCTGAGCCTGAAATCGCTCAAGGACTTCGCCAAGAAACGGTTGCCGGACCAGGAACTCATCGATCTGGACGCGCGCGACGAATGCCCCGTCGAGATCGTGCATCACATGTGCAGCCCGGACCAGTTGGGCATCCAGCTCCTGTTCATTCCCGAGGAGTACGGCGGATTCGGCGGCGGCACCTTCGACGTGTACTGCGTGTGCGAAGAGATGGCGCGCATTGACCTGGGCGTGGCCACCGCCGTGCTGGCCACCTTCCTGGGCAGCGACCCGATCACCGTGGGCGCCACCCCGGAGCAGAAGAAGACCTGGCTCAGCCGCATCGCCGAAGAGGGCATTCTGTTCGCCTACGGCGCCACCGAGCCCGACGCCGGCAGCGACCTCGGCGCCCTGCAAACTACCGCCACGCGGGTGATGGATGGCGATAAGATCGTGGGCTACAAGATCAACGGCAGCAAGCAGTGGATCTCGAACGGCGGCATCGCCGATGCCTACTCGGTGCTGGCCAACACGCCCGCCGGCCCGAGCTGGTTCATCGTCGAGAAGGGCGCGCCGGGCTTCAAGCACGACGAGCCGGAGGACAAGCACGGCATCCGCCTGAGCAACACCGCGGCGCTGGCTTTCAGCGACGTCTACGTGGATGCGGACCGGCTGATCGGCGGCGTGGAAGGGCAGGGGCTGCTCCAGGCGCAGGCGGTGTTCGGCTACACGCGCCTGATGGTGGCGGCCTTCGGTTTGGGAGCCGGCTGGTCGGCGCTCGACCGCGCCATTCCTTATTCCACCAAGCGCATCCAGGCGGGCTCTCCGCTTTCGGAAAAGCAGGGATACACCCATAAGCTGATCGTGCCCAACGTGGTGCGTTTGGAGGCCGCGCGGGCCTTCATCGAGGAGACCGCGGAGCGAATCGACGCCGGCGAGGGCAGCCTGAACACCGAGGGCGCCATCGCCAAGTACATGGCCACCGAGGCCGGGAACCAGGCTGCCGATGCCAGTATCCAGGCGTTGGGCGGCTACGGCTACACCCACGAGTACATGGTGGAGAAGATCTCGCGCGACGTGCGCATCACCACCATCTACGAAGGCACCTCCGAGATCATGGAGATGACCATCAGCCGCGACCGCTGGCAGTTTCATTTGAAGACGCGCGGGCAGCATTACCACGAGCAGGCGCGCCAGATGGAAGCATTAGCGGCGAAGCACCCGGAAGTGGGCGCGGGCGCGGCGGCGCTGGCGCTGCACGCCCTGGCCGAGGCCCTGGAACGCGCGCGGGCGGCCCGCCTCACGCGGCATCAGCACATTCTGCTGCGCATCGGCGAGTGGATCGCGTTCGCCGAGTCGGCCGCCTGCCTGGCCCGCCGCGCGGCACGCCACGCGGAAGGCAAGCTGAACGAGAAGGCCAACCAGCGCTTCGACGCCGCGGCATTGGCGGCAATCAGCCGCATTTTCGCCCGCGACGCGGCGCTGCTGGTCGCGGGACAGAGCCTGCGCTGGATCGCTGGAGCGGGCGGCGTCTCCGATGCGGACATGGCCGCGTTTGAGACGGCGCTGGGCTTGCCCGCGGTGCATCGCGCGCAGGCGGGTTCGATTGCGGATATGGATTACATAGCCGACGTGCTGTACGGGCGCGCGGCGAAGCACGCGGCAGCACCCGCGGCTTAGCGGGAATGGGAGTTGGGGGAGAAGTCATCATGGAAGACACCGGCTATAAGGCGATTGCCATTGTGGGGGCAGGGGCCGTCCTACCCGATGCGACCAACGTAGCGGCTTTCTGGGAAAACGTAAAGGGCGGCCGCTACAGTATCACGGAGGTGCCGCCCGACCGTTGGGATCCGGCGATGTACTACGATTCCGACCACGATGCGCCGGATAAGACCTACTCCAAGATCGGCGGCTGGGTGCGCGAGTACGTTTGGGAGCCCATGAAGTGGCGCCTGGCCATTCCGCCGCGCGTGGCGGATGCCATGGACGGCTCGCAGAAATGGGCCATCGCGTGCACGCGCGAGGCGCTCGACGATTACGGCTACCCGAATCGCCCGCTCGACCTCGACCGCACCGCCGTGATCCTGGGCAATGCCATGGGCGGCGAGCGGCACTACCTCACGGCATTGCGCGCGTACTTCCCCGAATACGCCCATGAGCTGGAAGAAAGCGCCACGTTCGCCGCCCTGCCTGAGGCGATGCAGCGCGACATCACGCGCGAATGGCACCAACGCCTGGGAGCGTACCTGCCGCAGATCACCGAAGACAGCATGCCCGGCGAGCTGTCCAACGTTCTGGCCGGCCGGGTGGCCAACGTATTCAACTTCCACGGCCCCAACTTCGTGGTGGACGCGGCCTGCGCCTCGGCCATGGCCGCCATGAATGCGGCGGCGCAGGGGTTAATCGCACACGATTTCGACGTGGCGGTGACCGGCGGCGTGGACCGCAACATGGGGATCTCCACCTTCATCAAGTTCTGCAAGATCGGCGCGTTATCCGGCACCGGCAGCCGTCCTTTCGCGGAAGGGGCCGATGGCTTCGTGATGGGCGAAGGCGCATCCATCTTCCTGATGAAGCGCCTGGCCGACGCCGAGCGCGACGGCGACAAGATCTACGCCGTGCTGCGGGGCATGGGCGCCTCGAGCGACGGCAAGGGAAAGGGCATCACCGCGCCCAACCCCATCGGCCAGAAATTCGCCATCGAGCGCGCCTGGGAGAACGCCGGAGTGTCCCTCGCGACGGTGGGGTTGATTGAAGCGCACGGCACCTCCACGCGCGTGGGGGACGTGGTGGAGGCCGAGAGCATGGCCGAAGCGCTGAGCGGCTTTCACCTTCCGGCCGGTTCGGTGGCGCTGGGCTCCGTGAAATCGAATATCGGGCACCTGAAGGCGGGCGCCGGCTCCGCCGGTTTCCTGAAAGCCACCCTCGCGCTGCGCGACAAGGTATTGCCGCCCAGCGTGCATGGCGAGCATCCCAGCCCGGATATCGATTTTGCCCATTCGCCGCTGTACATCAATACCGAATTGAAACCGTGGACCATGCCCGCCGATGGCGTGCGGCGCGCCGGTTTGAGCGCGTTCGGCTTCGGCGGCACCAACTTCCACGCCGTGCTGGAGGAGTACATCCCGCACCGGCTGAACGGCAACGGCAGGCACACGGTGGGGATGCACGAGACCCCGCCCGCCGCCGGCAACGGAGGACTGCACGCCCACCCCGCGGCGTCGGCGCCCTCATCCTCTTATAAAGCGCCACTGCGCGGCGCGCTGGTGATCGGTGGGACCTCGAGCGCCGAGCTGGCCGAGCGTTTGCAGGCCGTCCGCAAGGACGCTGAAGCGGGCCGCGCGCCCGCCGCGTCCGTGCCCGCCGCAGCGGATCTGCGCGCCCCCGAGCGGCTGGCCATCGATTATGGCGACGCCGCCGAACTGGCCGACAAAGCGGCCAAGGCGCTCAAGGCGCTGGCCGCCAACCAGGCGCCGGTGTGGAAGGCTCTGCGCGCGCAGGGCATCTTCCGCGGCAGCGGTCCCGCCGGTAAAGTGGCCTTCCTTTATACCGGGCAAGGCTCGCAGTATGTCAACATGCTGCAAGCGTTGCGCGCCGCCGAACCGATCGTCGCCGACACGTTTGCCGAAGCTGATCGGGCGATGACCCCGATCCTGGGCAAGCCGCTCACCGATTATATCTTCGTAGACAGCGCCGATGCCGCGGCCGTGGCCCAGGTGGAAGAGGACCTGCGCCAGACCGCCATCACGCAACCGGCCGTGCTGGCCACCGACCTGGCGCTGACGCGCCTGCTGGCCGCTTACGGCATTGCGCCCGATATGACCATGGGCCACAGCCTGGGCGAATACGGAGCGCTGGTGGTTTCCGGAGCCATGCCGTTTGCCGACGCCCTGGAAGCGGTCAGCGCGCGCGGCCGGGAGATGACGCGCCTGTCGATGGGCGACGACGGCAAGATGGCGGCCGTGTTTGCGCCGCTCGCCGAGATCGAAAGAATCCTCCAGACCGTCGACGGCTACGTGGTGATCGCCAATCTGAACAGCGGAACGCAGGCCGTGATCGGCGGCGCCAGCGCACCCGTGGAACGGGCGGTCGCGGCTTTTCAGAATGCCGGCTACAACGCCGTGCCGCTGTCGGTGAGCCATGCCTTCCACACGTCGATTGTTTCGCCCGCCAGTGAGCCGCTGCGGCGCGTGCTCGAGCGTTTGCATCTGGAATCGCCGCACATCCCCATCGTGGCCAATGAAAGCGGCGAGTTCTATCCCACCGGGCCGGACGTGAAGCCGCAGATGCTGGACATCCTGGCGCGCCAGGTCGCTTCCCCCGTACAGTTTGTGAAGGGCCTGAACACCTTGTACCGGGCCGGCGCGCGCGTCTTCGTGGAGACTGGCCCCAAGAAGGCGTTGCAGGGCTTTGTGGACGATGTGCTGGGCGACCGCGGCGACGTGGTTTCGTTTTTCACCAACCATCCCAAGGCCGGCGACACGGTGGCCTTCAACCAGGCGCTGTGCGGGCTCTATGCCGCGGGCCTGGGCCGTGGAATCGCCGCTGAACCGGTGCGTCCGGCCGTAGAGGTGAAACCGCTGGCTGTGTCCGCCAAGCCGCAGGTGGTCACCGCCGTAGCCGCGCCGCCCGTTTCGGGTGACCGCTACTCCGCGCTCGGCCACTTGTTCGCCGACTTTCTGGAGCGCGGCCGCGAGATTTACGAAGGCCGCAACGGCCCCGCAGCCCCGAGTTCCACCCTCCCCGTGGCCATCACCGGAGCCGCCCTGGGCCTGCCCGGCACCGAACACGTCTTCGACGATGCCAACCTCGGCCGCATCCTGCGCGGCGACCAGTTCATCGACGCCATCCCCATGCGCTACCGCCGCGCCATGCTGGACAAGAACATCACCCGCCTGGTGAAGAGCGACAACGGCGACCCCACCTTCGAGACTTTGCACAACCTGTCGGAGGTCATCAAGCTGGCGGCCCGCGGGGGCGCCTTCGACCTGGAAAAGGAATTCGGCGTTTCGGCCGACCGCGTGGCCGCCCTGGACCGCGCCACCGCGCTCGCCATCGGGTCCGGCATCGACGCCCTGCGCGACGCCGGCATCCCGCTGGTGATGCGCTACAAGACCACCACCAAGGGCACCCGCCTGCCGGACGGCTGGGGCTTGCCCGACGAACTGCGCGACGACACCGCCGTGATCTTCGCCTCCGCCTTCCCCGGCCTCGACTCCCTGGCCGATATGATGTCGCGCTACTACGCCGAGCACGGGCGGCGCGAGCAGTTGGCCGTGCTCGAAGACCTGCGCTCCCGCACGGCGGACGCGAATTCCGCCAACGCGCAGGACCTGGACCGGCGCATCGCCGAGTTGCGCTCCGCCATCGAAAAAGAGCCGTTTACCTTCGACCGGCGCTTCCTGTTCCGGACGCTTTCAATGGGACATTCGCAGTTCGCCGAGCTGATCGGCGCGCGCGGTCCGAATACGCAAATCAACTCCGCCTGCGCCAGCACCACCCTGGCCGTAGGGCTGGCCGAGGATTGGATTCGCGCCGGCCGCTGCCGCCGCGCCATCATCATCTCGGCCGACGACGTGACCTCCGATCACCTGATCGACTGGATCGGGGCCGGCTTCCTGGCCAGCGGAGCGGCCGCCACCGACGAAGCGGTGGAAGATGCCGCCATTCCCTTCGACCGCCGGCGCCACGGCCTGATCATGGGCATGGGCGCCGCCGCCCTCGTGGTGGAGAGCGCCGAAGCCGCAGGCGAACGCGGCATCCGGCCCATCTGCGAGGTGCTGGGCGCAGTGATCGCCAACAGCGCCTTCCACGGCTCGCGCCTCGATGTCCGCCACATCGGCCAGGTCATGGAGGACGTAATGGTCCAGGCCGAAGCGCGCGGCATCTCCCGCCATCAGATCGCGCCGCAAACCGTTTTCGTTTCCCACGAGACCTACACGCCCGCGCGCGGCGGCAGCGCGTCGGCGGAAATCTACGCGCTGCGCCAGGTGTTCGGCGAATCGGCCGATTCCATCGTGATCGCCAATACCAAGGGCTTCACCGGGCACGCCATGGCGACCGGCATCGAGGATGTCGTCGCCGTCAAGTCGCTCGAAACCGGCTGGGTGCCGCCGGTAGCCAACTTCAAGGAAGTCGACCCCGAGCTGGGGCAACTGAACCTGTCGAAGGGCGGCGTCTATCCCGTCGAGTACGCGCTACGGCTGGGCGCAGGGTTCGGTTCCCAGATCAGCATGACCCTGTTGCGCCGCGTGGCGGCGCAAGACGGCGTTCGTCCCGGCCCCAATGCCGCGGGCTACGCCCAACGCATTGCCGATCCCGCCGTGTGGAAAGCGTGGTTGACCCGCATGTCGGGACAGCCCGCCGCCGAGCTCGAAGTGGTGCACCGTACCCTGCGCGTGCGCGATCAGGCGTTGCCGGCGAAGCCCGCCGTGGCGGAGCGGAAGGTGCAGGCGGCAGCGCCGGCTCCAGCCGCGGCGAAGCCCGCTCCCGCCGCCACGCCGGTAGTGGCCAAGGCCGCACCCGTGACGCCGCCCGTGGCGCCGAAGCCCGCGGGCGACCCCGTCAAAGACAAGGTGCTCGCCATCGTCGCCGAAAAAACCGGCTACCCCATCGACATGCTCGATCTCGACCTCGATCTGGAAGCCGATCTCGGCGTCGATACCGTCAAGCAGGCGGAGATGATGGCCGCCATTCGCGAGGCCTACCACCTTCCCCTCGACGAAAACCGCAAGCTGCGCGACTTCCCCACGCTCGCGCACGTCATTCGCCTGGTGCACGACAAGATGGGGCACGCCGCGCCGGTGGCGCCGGTTCCGGCCCCGGCGGTCCAGGCTGCTCCCGTAGCCCCGCCCCCCGTGGCCGCGCCCGCGGGCGACCCCATCAAGGACAAAGTACTCGCCATTGTCGCCGAAAAAACCGGCTACCCCATCGACATGCTGGATCTCGACCTGGACCTCGAAGCCGATCTCGGCGTCGACACCGTCAAGCAGGCCGAGATGTTCGCCGCCGTGCGCGCGGCCTTTGGCATCACGCGCGACGAGAACCTCAAGCTGCGCGAGTTCCCCACGCTGGCCCACGTGATTCGCTTCGCGCACGACCGGCAAACGGTGCTGGCGGCGCCCGTCCCCGCCGCCACCGTTCCGGCAGCCCCGCCTCCGGCGGCGGCGGCGCCCGCGGGCGACCCGATCAAAGACAAGGTGCTCGCCATCGTCGCCGATAAGACCGGCTACCCCATCGACATGCTGGACCTCGACCTGGATCTCGAAGCCGATCTCGGCGTCGATACCGTCAAGCAGGCGGAAATGTTCGCCGCCGTCCGGGCGGCCTTCGGCATCACGCGCGATGAAAACCTCAAGCTGCGCGAATTCCCCACGCTGGCCCACGTGATCCGCTTCGCGCACGACCGGCAAACCGTGCTGGCGGCGGCTGTTGCTCCGGTCCCGGCCGCTCCGGTCGCCCCGCCCCTGGCTGCGGCGCCCGCGGGCGACCCCATCAAGGACAAAGTGCTCGCCATCGTCGCCGAAAAAACCGGCTACCCCATCGACATGCTCGATCTCGATCTGGATCTCGAAGCCGATCTCGGCGTCGACACCGTCAAGCAGGCCGAAATGTTTGCTTCCGTGCGCGCGGCCTTCGGCATCGCGCGCGACGAAAACCTCAAGCTGCGCGATTTCCCCACGCTGGCCCACGTGATTCAGTTCGCGCACGACCGGCAGAAGGCGCAGGGGGGCTCCCCGGCCGGGCCCGAGACCGCGCCGGCCGCTCGACCGCGCGCCGCCAGTCTCGACGACGCCAACCGCATTCCACGCCGCGTCCCGGTGCCCAACCTGCGCCCGGCGCTCAATATCTGCAAACCCACGGGCGTGACCCTCGGCCCCGGAAGCCGCGTGGTCATCATGCCCGACCGCGGCGGCGTGGCCGAAGCCCTGGCGCAACAGCTACAGGCCGCCGGTGCGGAAACCCTCATGATTGACGGCGCTCCCGATGCCGCCGCGCTCACCCATCAACTCCACGAGTGGCTGGCCTCCGGTCCCGTGCAGGGCATCTACTGGCTGCCCGCCCTGGATCACGAGGGCCACCTCGGCGATCTGGACGCTGCGGCCTGGCATGAGGCCGTGCGCGTGCGCGTCAAATCGCTGTACACCGCCATGCGCGTGCTCTACGAGCAGGTGTCCCACCCCGGCACCTTCCTGGTTTCGGCGACGCGCCTGGGCGGCCTTCACGGCTACGACGAAGCTGGAGCGTTCGCGCCCATGGGCGGCGCGGTCGCGGGCTTCACCAAGACCTACAAACGCGAGCGCCCGGACGCGCTGGCCAAAGTCGTCGATTTCGCAGCGGAGCGCGCGGCCGCGGAAGTGGCCGAAAGCCTGGTCGCGGAAACCCTGCGCGACCCCGGCGCCGTGGAGATCGGCTGCCAGGGCGGGGAGCGCTTCGCCATCGGCCTCGAAGAGCAGCCCGCGGCCGACGGCGGCCCCGGCCTCGAGCTCAACCGCGATACCGTTTTCCTGATCACGGGCGCGGCGGGGAGCATTGTTTCGGCCATCGCCACCGACCTGGCCGCCGCCTCGGGCGGCACCTTCTACCTGCTCGACCTCGTGCCCGAGCCCGCGGCCGATAATCCCGACCTGAAACGCTTCACCACCGACCGCGACGGGCTCAAACGCGATCTGTTCGCGCGCATACAGGCGCGCGGCGAGCGCGCCACCCCGGTGCTGGTGGAAAAAGAACTGGCGGCCCTCGAGCGCGCGCAAGCCGCGCAGAGCGCCATCGATGCCGTGCGTGAGGCCGGCGGCACGGCGCACTACTTCAGCGTCGACCTCCGGGATGCCGCCGGGGTCGCCCACATCATCCAGCAGGTGCGCGAGCGCAGCGGGCGCATCGACGTCCTGCTGCACGCCGCGGGCATCGAACGCAGCCACTTCCTGCCGGATAAAGATCCGCGCGAATTCGACCTTGTCTTCGACGTGAAGAGCGACGGCTGGTTCAACCTGCTGCACGCCATCGGCGACATGCCCCTTGGGGCGACGGTGGCGTTCAGCTCCATCGCCGGCCGCTTCGGCAACGGCGGGCAGACCGACTACAGCGCCGCCAACGACCTGCTGTGCAAGTTCGCCTCCAGCTTCCGCACCACCCGGCCGGCCACGCGCGCCATCGCCATCGACTGGACGGCGTGGGGCGGCATCGGCATGGCCACGCGCGGCTCCATCCCCAAAATGATGGAGCTGGCGGGTATCGACATGCTGCCGCCCGAGACCGGCATACCTTTGATCCGCCGCGAACTGACGGCGGGCGCCACGCGCGGCGAAATCGTCGTCGGCCAGCGCCTGGGCATCCTGATGAACGAATGGGATGCCACTGGCGGACTCGATCCGGCCGCGGCCGAGACGCTGGCCGCCGCCACCGGACCGATGATCGGCAAGCTCGCCGGTGCGTCGCTGGCGGGCACCTTCACCATTGAGACCACGCTCGACCCGGCCCAGCAGGCGTTTCTCCACGATCACCAGATCGACGGCACGCCGGTGCTGCCCGGCGTCATGGGCGTCGAAGCCTTTGCCGAAGCGGCCCAATCTCTGGCGCCGCACTGGCACATCGATGTTGTCGAAGACGTGAACTTCCTCGCGCCGTTCAAATTCTATCGCGGCGAACCGCGCACCCTCACCATCCAGGTGGCACTGCATCCACAGGGCGATCGCCTGGTGGCGGAATGCCGCCTCACCGGCAGCCGCCAACTGCCCAATCAGGCCGAGCCGCAAGTAACCACGCATTTCACGGCCCGCGTGCGGCTCGCCAGGCAGCCTCGCGAAGCCGCCATCGCGCGCGCACCGGGCGTGCCCGAAGGGCCGGTGGTCGCGGCCGCCGATATCTATCGCGTGTACTTCCACGGACCCGCCTACCAGGTGGTGGAGCGGGCATGGCTGGATAGGGAGAGGGTCGCCGGCCAGATGGCGCATCCCCTGCCCGACAACCATCACCCGCCCGAGCGCCCGCTGCTCATGGCGCCGCGGCTCCTCGAGCTGTGCCTGCAAACCGCGGGGCTCTGGGAGATCAGCACGCAGGGCCGCATGGCTCTGCCGCGGCAGATTCGCCGGGTCGCGCCGGGGCGCTCGCCCGCGCTCGTCGAGGGCCCGCTGTACGCGGTGGTCACCCCCAACCCGGATCGCGAAACCTTCGATGCGGAGGTGGTGGATGCCGCCGGCAACGTCTACGCGCGGATCGCCGGATACGGCACGGTGGCGCTTCCCAATGCGGTCGATGCCGAGCCGTTCCGCGCATTGCACGCCGTTATGGTGTGACCATGGACGTCTATTGGCTGGAGCAGACTGACGCGGATCTGCCGGCGGAGAACGACTGGCTCAGCGCCAGCGAAACCGACTGCCTGAATGCCATGCGGTTTCCCAAGCGCCGCGCCGACTGGCGGCTGGGCCGCTGGACCGCCAAGCACGCCCTGGCCGCTTACCGCCATGGGCCAGGCCATCGCGAAGCGCTGGCCCTCCTGGAAATCCGCGCCGCGCCCTCCGGCGCCCCCGAGGCTTTTTTCTCCTGCCGGCCGGCGGCCGTGCGGATTTCCATCAGCCATCGCGCCGGGCGGGCGGTGTGCGCCATCGCCGGGTCCGATGCGGCGCTGGGCTGCGACCTGGAGCTCGTCGAACCGCGCAGCGAAGGGTTTCTGGCCGACTACTTCACGCCCGAAGAACAGGCCCTGGTCGCACGGGCCCCGGCTGCGGACCGGCCGGCGCTGGCGACCCTGCTGTGGAGCGCCAAGGAGAGTGGGCTCAAGGCGCTGCGCACCGGCCTCCGCCTCGACACCCGGTCGCTTTCGGTCAGCCCCAACTACGCGCCGCGGCTCGCCGGCGACTCCGACACCTGGCATCCCTTGCTGGTGCATCACGCCAGCGGAGCCTTTCACGGCTGGTGGCGGAAGACCGAGGGCTTCCTGTTCACCGTGGTCGCCGCGCCGCCGCCCGCCCCGCCCGTCTGCTTAGAAGTGCCCGTGGGACGCTTCTGACCGCGGATCGAGCGCCATCACCGCGAACGCCGTGGCCGCGTCGCTCATGAAACGGCCAATGTCGGAGACCGGGTCCCGCTGCTTGTTCAGCGACCAGGCCAGCCAGCGGCCGTCCGTCCTGTCCTGATTGTGCTCCAGCCATTCCAGGCTCCGCCGCAACGTCGGCTGGCGGCGCGCCACACCCGCCTGCTGCAACACGAAAGCCACCACCCCGGTGGCGTAGCCGTCGCTGCGCGTCTCGAGCGGTGTGCCGTCCTTCCGCTGCCACTTTCCCACGAGCGACGTCAGGCTGAAGCCGCCGTCCGCCCGCTGCCGGCTCAGCGCTTCCTCGACGATGGTCTTCTGCTGGTTGCGCGTGAGCAGCCCGGGCAGCTTCGTAGATGCCCACAGCAGCATCACGCGGTCTATCGGGGTTTGCGCCGCGCGCTGCCGCGCCAGATACTCGCGCAGCAAGGCCAGGCTGTCCTGAATTTCCGGGGCGGACCGATAGTTGCCAGGCGCGGTGCCCACGGCGATGGCGGCCAGCGTGGCGCCGTAGAACTGCGAGTCGCCCTCCCATGGCGCGTAGTGGAACTGGAACCACGGCCACGCCCCTTTGCCCTCGCCCTCCGCCAACTGCTGCGACCACATGCGGTCGAACGCCAGGCGCGCATCCGCGCTCAATTTGCCGGTGAGAGCATCGTAGTCCGCCAGGATCAGAGCGTTGAGCACCGACTCCGTGCCGCGCGATTCGCCCGCCTTGGCGCCGGGGTAGAACGGCTCTTCCTCATTCCACATCCGGACGCGCTTGGCGACGTTGTCCAGGAGTCTGTGGTCGAGCTCCGACGCGGATGGTTCCGCGAGCGCCGCCCGTAAGGCAGGCCGCGCCATGGAGTAGGGCACCACGGTGTGACACGAGACGCAGAACGTTTCATGATCGCGTGCCGCCGGCGGCCAGGTCATCCACCATTTGAGCCGCCCCTCGAGATAGGCGGCCGCCGACTGGCCGCTCCAAGGCGCGGAGTCCGCCGCGCGCCGCGTGTCCGCCGCCCACAGGCTCATGGTCAAGCCCGTCAGCATACAGGCTACCACCGCCAGCGATTTCATAAGGGCTCACCTCCAATGTCCGGGAACTTCCACCATCGAGTGCCTAGCAGTTAGCATATCGAAATTTGCAGGCGCCGACCGCGCGCGCGCCGCCGGCAGTCCGGCCCTGCACTACAATGAACTGTTTCCCATGGGCCACCTGATCGCCTTTGTCGTCCGGCACGGTTACCTCCTGGTGTTTTTCTGGATTCTCGCCGAGCAGGGTGCGCTGCCGCTTCCCTCTATCCCGGTACTGCTGGCGTGCGGGGCGCTGGCCCGCTCCGGCAGGCTGAACCCGCTGCTCGTGGTCGCCTGCGGCGTTGCGGCGAGCCTGATCGCCGATAGTGTCTGGTTTCAAGTGGGGCGCCGCCGCGGCCCGAAGGTGTTGCGCTTTCTCTGCCGCGTTGCATTGGAGCCCGATTCGTGCGTGCGCCGGACTGAGAACGCGTTCGTGAAATATGGCCTGCGCTCGCTGCTGGTTTCCAAGTTCATTCCCGGATTGAACGCGGTCGCTGCGCCCCTGGCCGCTTGCTCCGGCGCCGGCATCCGCCGGTTTCTGATGTTCGACGCCGCCGGCGCTTTTCTCTGGGTGGCTTCCTATACCGGTCTCGGTTACGCTTTCGGCGGACAGATAGAGATCGTAGAGGCCCGCGCCGCGCAAATGGGTTCCGGGCTGGTGGTGCTGGTCCTGGCACTGCTCGCCGCTTGGATCCTCTGGAAGTTCGTCCAACGCCGGCGATTCCTCAAGCAGCTTGCCATCGCCCGTATCACCGCGGAGGAACTGCGGACCAGACTGAATGCCGGCGAGGAAGTGACGATCATAGACTTGCGAACCGCCATGGACATTGAGCCATGCGCGATTCCCGGCGTCATCCGCATCGCCGTGGAGGAGCTTCGCTCGCGCCATCGCGAGATTCCCCGCGACCGCGAAATCGTTCTCTTCTGCAGTTGACCCAACGAAGCGTCCAGCGCCCGGGCGGCGCTGCTGTTACGAGCCGAAGGCATCACCCGCGTTCGTCCACTCCAAGGCGGTGTGGACGCCTGGCGCCAATTGAAGATGGCGCAGAAGACCGGCGCCTGAAGCCTTTTGCTCCGGCCGCTCCGGCCGCCCTTCCGTCATCCCGCGATGCGGGCCGTCAGGGGTTGCACATGAGAATCGGTACTCTCCTTCACCAGTCCGCCGCTCATCAAAAATCCGAACTCGACTGGTTCCCCGCTCTCGGTAACCCATTGCCGGCCCAGGCGTCTCAGTCCCAGCGCGTCCGCGGAGCCGGCAACCACAACGCGCATGCGGTTCTCCTGCCGGCTCAGCACGACGGCCTCAACGATCGTCCCCGTGGAATATTCAATCAGCGTGTACATAGCCGTTTACCTGTTTCCTATCGTCGTCAGAATTTTGTACGCTGATGCGCAACGTTGCAATGCTGACCTTGGTTATGAGACCCAATCTCCCGGCCCATCGGTACCAGATCGGCTACTGAGCCATGGCCCGCGCGTCGGCTATACTCAGAAAACCGTCCTATGCGCGGATGCCCGTTTTCGGCCGCTATCAACCTGCCGCGGAATCGCTCGCTGGCCGTCCTGCTGGCCGGCTCGCTTGCCACCCTCGGGGCCGCGGCAACAGAGATGCCGGCCCTCCGGCCCACCCCGCGGTTTGCGATTCAGGCCGATCCGCTCACGATCACCCGTCCCGTGGAAGCCGGCAAACCGTTTACCGTGGCGGGCCCGCGCGGCGCGCTGTTCGGCGAGCAGCGCGGGGAGTTCGAAGCGTGGGTGTATCCCGTCAAGATTCTCAGCCGCTTCGCCATTACCGCCGAGCTCGCCGATTATCCTGTGCCGATCGACGTATGCGCGCATGCCGCCGCCATCGAAGTTTCCCCGGCCATGACTACCATTACCTATGCGCACGCGGCCTTCACGGTGAAGCAGCGCATGTTCGCGCCGCGCACGGATGCCGATGCGGGCGCGGGCGCCGTGGTCCTGTTCGAGATCGACTCCGCCCGCCCTTTGCGGCTCACCTTTCGATTCAAGCCGGAGATGCTGCGCATGTGGCCGGCGCCCAACTTCGGCGCGCCCAATGCCGAGTGGGTGGCCGAGGGCGGCGGCTACTACGTGCTGCACACCGACGACCCCGGCTTTTCCGCCGCCGTCGCCATGCCGCGCGCCGCGCCCGGCATTCTGCCGCCCTACCAGGAACGCCCGCAAACCTATCCCCTGGAGCTGAAGCTCTCCTTCGACCCGAAGGCCGATGCCGGCCTATTCTTTCCGCTGCTGATCGCGCTGGGCGGCCGCGAGGCGCCAGGACAACGGCTGGCCGCGCTCAACGGCCGCATCCCTGAACTCTACCGCGAAACCGAGCGCTACTATGCGCACTTCTTCGATACCCGCCTCGCCGCCGAGACGCCCGATCCCGAATTCGACCGCGCGCTGCGCTGGGCCGCCATCGCCATCGATCAGGGACAAGTCCGGCTGGGCGAAGAAACCGGGCTGGTCGCCGGCTACTACGCATCGGGCGATTCCGCGCGGCCCGGCTATGCGTGGTTCTTCGGCCGCGACGCGTTGTGGACGACGTACGCCATCAACAGCTATGGCGATTTCGCGCTCACCCGGCAGGCGCTGGAGTTCCTCATCCGCAGGCAGCGCGCCGACGGCAAGATCATGCACGAGTATTCGCAAGCCGCCGGCCTGGTGGATTGGCAAGCTACCCCCTACTTCTATGCCGCGGCCGATTCGTCGCCCCTGTTCGTGATGGCGATGGCGGACTATGTCGCGGCCAGCGGCGACACCGCCTTCCTGCGCACCCATTGGGACGCCGTCCAGCGCGCCTACGCATTCACGCGGGCCCACGATTCCGATGGCGACGGCATCTACGAAAACACCGAGGGCACCGGGTGGGTGGAGTCCTGGCCGCCGGGCATGCCGCACCAGGAGATCTATCTCGCGGCGCTCGATCAACAGTCCGCCGATGCCATGTCGCGCCTGGCATCGCTGATGAACGACCGCGCCCTGGCCGCGGATGCCCGTCGCAAGGCCGCCCAGATCGGCACCGCCATCGAGGCCGAATACTACGAACCGGCCGCGCAGTTCTACGCCTTCAGCCGGAACTCCGACGGCAGCCTGGACCACACCGCCACCATCTATCCGGCGGTGGCGTGGTGGAGCGGGCGGCTCGCCCTCGAACATGCCGATGCCATGTTGAGCCGCTGGGCCGCGGCCGAGTTCTCCACCGATTGGGGCACTCGGGACATCAGCGAACGCACGCCTTTCTACGATCCCATCAGCTATCACCAGGGCACGGTCTGGCCGCTCTTCACCGGCTGGGTCTCGCTCGCCGAGTACCGCGCCGGCCGCGCGCTTGCCGGCTACGCTCACCTCATGCAGAACGCCGGCCTCACCTGGCAACAGGACCTCGGCTCGGTCACGGAGCTGCTTTCCGGCGAATTTTTCCAGCCGCTGGGACGCAGCAGCTCGCACCAGGTCTGGTCCTCCGCCATGGTCCTGACCCCGGCCCTCCGCGGGCTGTTCGGCCTGGATTGGGACGCGCCGCACCGCACCCTGCGCCTGGCGCCCAACCTGCCCGCTGCCTGGGATAAGGCGCTGCTCCGCAATGTGCCGCTCGGCGATTCGCGCATCGAGCTCGAATTCACGCGTGAGAAGGACCGGCTCATCGTGCGCGCGCACTCGGCTTCGCCCGAGGTCCTGTGCCTGGCCGCACAGACCGCGCCGCGCGATCAACCGTGCGGCTCGCCAGTGGCGGCAACGCACGAGCTCGCACTGCCGCTCCCGCCGGTCGAAGTAGGCATCCCCGCGCGCCTTCCTCTGCCGGGCTCGCGCACGGCGCAGTTGAAAGTGGTGGGCGAACGCCGCTCCGCCGACAAGTACGAGGTGGATTTCGAAGCGCCCGGCGGCCAGGAACAGGAGCTCGCCGTGCGCCTCAACCGGCCCAACGTGCGCGCCGGAGGAGCGGAGCTGGCCGGCTCCCGCCTGCGTCTGCACTTTCCCGCGGGAGAAGGCTATCGGAGGGTTTCGGTGACGTTCGCATGGTAATCTCATCTCGAGTGCGCACCGGCCGCCGTGCGCTGTGCGCGCTGGCGCTTTCGCTCGCGGCGTTCGCCGTCCTGGCGCGCCCGCAGGAACCGGCGCAGGCGCACGAGCCCATCCTGGCCTACATCAAACAGACCTGGGCCGTGCTCACACGCTCCAATCGCATGCTCGCCAAAGCCGCGGCCGATCCCAAGTTTCAGCCCGGCGCGGATGACCGCTGGCCGGTCTACGTTTCCCCTCACGAGGACCTGGCGCGCATCGAGCGCCAGTTGCGCCAGGAGATGCCGCCCGCGGATCTTGCGAAGATCCAGCTTCGCGCACTCCCCGCCGACGCCGCCGCGCTGCGCGTGCACGGCCTGTTGTATCTGCCACACCCCTATGTCGTTCCCGGCGGCCGCTTCAACGAGATGTACGGCTGGGACAGTTACTTCATCCAGGTGGGTCTGCTGCGCGATGGCGAAGTCGACTTAGCGAAGGACTTAGCCGATAACTTCCTCTACGAGATCCGCGAGTACGGCAAGATACTCAACGCCAACCGTACTTACTATCTGACGCGGTCGCAGCCGCCCTTCCTTACTCAAATGGTGCTGGGCGTGTACCGCAAGACGCAGGACCGCAAGTGGCTGGCCGCCGCCCTTCCCGCCATCGAGAAGTATTACGCTTTCTGGACCACCGAGCCGCACCTCACCCCCGAAACCGGTCTCTCGCGCTATTACGACCTGGGTGACGGACCAGCGCCCGAAGTGCTCTCCGCCGAAAAGGACGCCGAGGGACGCACGCACTACGACCTGATCAAGCAGTACTTCCGCACCCACAAAGTGGACGACTACGACGTGGGCGAATACTTCGACCCCGGGCGCGACATACTCACCACGCTGTTCTACAAGGGCGACCGCTCCATGCGCGAATCCGGCTTCGATCCTTCGGACCGCTTCGGCAAATTCAATATCGACATCATCCACTACAATCCGGTCTGCCTGAACTCCCTGCTCTACCTTATGGAGACCGAGACCGCTGAGATCCTGCGCATCCTCGGCCGCGCAAACGATGCCGGCCCGTGGGAGAAGCGCGCCCAGGAGCGCGCCGCGCGCATCAACCGCCTGATGTGGGACAACGAGGCGGGTCTCTACTTCGACTACGAATACGTGCACCACCGCCTGCGGCACTATCCGTTCCTGACCACGTTCTATCCGCTGTGGGCCGGCTTCGCCAGCCGCGAGCAGGCGGCCGCGGTGGTGCGCAACCTGCCGCAGTTCGAGCGGCCCGGAGGCCTGCAAACCAGCATCAATGTGAGCGGCAATCAGTGGGATGCGCCCTTCGCCTGGGCCCCGCTGGAAATGATCGCCGTCCAGGGACTGCGGCGCTACGGCTACCAGAGCGAAGCCGATCGCATCTCGCGCGCGTTCCTGTCGCTGGTGGACGAGGAGTACCGGCGCCTCGGAGTCATTGTCGAGAAGTACGATGTGGTCCGCCGCCGCACCGCCATCGCCGCCGACATCCGGTTCGGCTACCATTCGAACGAAGCCGGTTTCGGCTGGACCAACGCCGCCTTCACTGCGCTCTACGACCAACTGCCGCCCGGCGAGCAGAAGAAACTGCTGGAGCGCGAACCGGCGGCGGCCCACGCCGTCCCATAGTCCCCGTGGCCACCCCTTCTTCGCTCGAGCAACTCTACCGCCGCCGCTTCTCGCGCCACTGGCGCGACCGCCTGCGCCGCCTGCTCGAACCTCCCGCGCTCTTCATCATGAATCCCGCCGAACCGAAGGATTTTCCGCTCGGCCGCTGGAATCTCTACATCGGCGGCGCCGGCCGCACGGTCGCAGGCTATGTCAATCTCGACCTGCTGCCCATCCCCGGAGTCGATGTCGCCGCCGACGCGCAGCAGTTGCCCTTCCCCTCCGCCCTCTTCACACGCGTGGAATGCGACGCCGTCCTGGAGCATGTGCGCTGCCCGGAACTGGTCATGCGCGAGATCGAGCGCGTGCTCGCTCCCGGCGGTTACGTCCACCTGGTGACCCCGTTCTGCCACCCGTTTCACGAGTACCCGCGCGACTATCGCCGCTTCACCCCCGACGGCCTCAAGAGCATGGCCG
The DNA here is from genome assembly GCA_020073615.1 of Terriglobia bacterium. GTDB lineage: Bacteria > Acidobacteriota > Terriglobia > Bryobacterales > Bryobacteraceae > JADGNR01. Next base: position 5,162 of record JAIQEX010000014.1, on the reverse strand, counting down.
GCAACCTGACCGTGGCCGCCGAGGGATGGCGCACCGGTCCCACCGCAACCCTCCTGGTCTTCACCATCGAATACGCCAAGCTGTTGTTCCCCTGGCGCGCCTGGCGCGCGGCCGCCCACGGCATCCTGGGCTGGCTGCTGTTTCCGCTGCGCTACCTCGACTTGCTGCTGCTCCGCTCCCCGCGCGCCGGCCGCATCGGCAACCACTGCTACCTGTGGCTGCAGAAGCCAGGATAGCCGCGGTGCCGCGGGTTGCCCAATTTTAATGAAACCCGCCGAAATCTCTTCAGACCCGAAGGTGTCTAATGGGATTAGAGGACCCGATCATGATGCGCACAACAGAATACCTGGCGGCCATTCTGATGCTTTCGGCGGCTTCGGCCATGGCGGATGCGGGCGATCCCCCGTCGCGCGTGGCCCGCTTGAATTACCAGAGCGGCGCGGTCTCGTTCCGGCCGGGCAGCGTGGAGGAGTGGACGGCGGCCACGCTGAACTACCCGCTCACCAGCGGCGACCATCTGTGGACCGAGGACGGCGCGCAGACGGAAATGCACATCGGCTCCACGGCCATCCGCATGAGCTCGCGGACCGCGCTGGGCATTCTCAACCTGGACGACCGCACCGTGCAGCTCAGCCTCACCCAGGGCTCGCTCGACGTGCGCCTGCGCAGCCTGGGCGAGGACGAGACTTTCGAAGTGGATACGCCCAACGTGGCGGTGTCGCTCGTGCGCCCGGGCGAGTATCGCATCAATGTCGATGGCGATAACGCCATCAGCGTCGTGGCGGTGCGCGAGGGAGAGGCGGAAGTGACCGGCGGGGACGCCGCGTTTTCGGTGCGCGCGGGCGAGAGCGCGCGCCTCATCGGGATGGATGCGGCGACCCAGGATATCGGCGCGGCGCCGCCGCGCGACGACTTCGACCGTTGGAGCGAAGAGCGCGACCGCCGCGAAGAGCGGCCGCAATCGGCGCAATACGTTTCCCGCGAAATGACCGGCAGCGAGGACCTGGACGAATACGGCACCTGGCGCGAGGAGGCGGAATATGGATGGGTCTGGGCGCCGCGGACGGTCGCGGTGGGGTGGGCGCCGTATCGCTACGGCCACTGGGCCTGGGTGGAGCCGTGGGGCTGGACGTGGGTGGACGATGCGCCGTGGGGCTTCGCGCCCTTCCATTACGGCCGGTGGGCGTACTTCGGCGGCGGCTGGGTGTGGGTGCCGGGGACGATGGTGGCGCGCCCGGTGTACGCACCGGCGCTGGTGGCCTTCGTCGGCGGCCCGCGCTTCGGTGTCGCGGTGGGTATAGGCGGCGGCGTGGCCTGGTTCCCGTTGGGGCCGCGCGAGGTGTACCGGCCGGCTTACCACGTGAGCGAGGTCTACGTTCAGCGCGTGAACGTTACGCACGTCACCAATGTGACGGTAATCAACAACGTCAACGTGACCAATGTCCGCTACGTCAACCAGAACGTACAGGGCGCGGTGACCGCGGTGCCGCGCGATGCCTTCGTTTCGGCGCGCCCGGTACGCGATCACGCCATGGCGGTGAACGCCCGCGACATGGCGCAGGCGCCAGTAGTGGGCACCACGGCGCAGGTGGCGCCCGAGCGGCGGAGCGTGCTGGGGCAGCCCGATCGCGGCGCCGCCGCAGCCCCGCCGGCGCGGTACGCGGAGCGGCCGGTAGTGGCCCGGTCGGCGCCGGCGCCGCCGCCGGTTCCTTTCGCCGCCAAGCAGCAGGCGCTGCAGGCCAATCAGGGCCGGCCGCTCGACGCCGCGACGGAGAACCGCCTGCGGGGCAATGCTCCCGCGCGCGCGCCCATGGTGCGGCGCGTCACGCCTCCACAGGGCGGGCAGCCGGATTCCCGCCGGCAGGCGGCCCCGCCGAGCGCGCGGCCGCCGCAGCCGCCGCAGCCGCCGCCGGTAACGCGTGAGAACATCCCGCGCAACGACCGCCCGCAGCGCCCGGTGCAGGAACCGGTCCGCACTCCCCCGCCCGCCGCGCAGCAGCCGCCGCGCCCGGTGGAGCGCCAGGTGGAAACGCCCCCGCGCCCGGCGGAGCGCAGAGTGGAGCCGCCCGCCCGGCCCGTCGAGCGGCAGGTGGAGACACCGCCGCGGCCGGCGGAGCGCAGAGTGGAGCCGCCCGCCCGGCCCGTCGAGCGGCAGGTGGAGACACCGCCGCGGCCGGCGGAGCGCAAGGCGGAGCCGCCCGCCCGGCCCGTCGAGCGGCAGGTGGAAACGCCGCCGCGGCCCGCGGAGCGCAAGGCCGAGGAGCCGCCCAAACGCGGGGGCGAAAAGAAGGTCGAAAAGAAACCCGACAAGAAGGGCGAGCGCAAAGACGACAAGAAGGGTCAGTAGGGTCGGCCGGGAGGACCACCTGGAGGCCTACCCCATCGCCGCCGTTCGCCGGTAACCGGCGGACGTTCGCCGAAAAGTGCGGGCCTCGCGCACGGCCCGTCCGTACCCTGAAATCATGATGATCATGCAACCGCAAGATTCCCGCCGCGCCCCGCGCTGGGGCGCGCATGTGAGCCTGGTGCCGGCGCTCATCGTGATCGCCATCGGCGTGCTCTTTCTTCTCGGCAATCTCCATATCGTTTATGTCAACAACTGGCTCGCTTACTGGCCGGTAATTCTGATCGCCATCGGGCTGGTCAAACTGGTGGATTCCACCTTTGCGGGCGGCCGCGTCGCCGGCGCCCTGCTGATGGGCGCGGGCGGGCTGATCCTGGCCGACAACCTGGGCTACCTCCGCGTGGATATTTGGGAACTGTGGCCGCTGTTCCTGATCGGCGCCGGCCTCCTGATGCTGGCCAACCGGGTGTGGTGGCCGGGGTCGTGGTTCGGCCCGCGCGACGCGGCGTCCGCGGACGGCGAGGTGAACCTGGTGGCCATCTTCGGCGGGAGCAACCGCAAGTTCGTGGGCGGGGATTTTCGCGGCGGCCACCTGGCAGCCATGTTCGGCGGCGTCAACCTCGACCTGCGCAAGGCGGGCATGGCGGGAGACTCCGCCACGCTCGAAGTCGCCACTATTTTCGGCGGCTCCGAAATCAAGGTTCCGGAAAACTGGATGGTGGTCCTCGAGGGCGTTCCGATCTTCGGCGGCTTTGACGACCGAACGGTGCAGCCCCCTCAGGGGCCGGAAGTAAAACGGCTCCTCGTGAAGGGTGTGGCCATCTTCGGCGGCGTCGGCGTAAAGAACTGACCGGCGATGCATCCCATTCTGACCTCGGGGCGCCGCCTGTCCTTGTACGTGGCGGCGTGGATTCCGCTCGCGGCGCTGCTGGTCTATGTGACCTGGGCCGCGGGCGGAGTGTCGTGGCGCGATGCGGCGGCGACGCTTGCGCCGGCCTGCCTGGTGTACGCTTTCGTGTGTCTGTCGCCGTGGTACATCTGCCGCACTCAGCCCCTGGAGTTCTCCCGCGTGCCGGGCCTGCTGACCACATTCGGGGCCGCCGCGGTGGCCGGCGGATTGATGATGGCCGCCGCTGCGCGGGTGGCCGAATCGCTGTTGGGGCGGCCCGCGGGGCGGCCCGCTCTACTGTTCGGCATGGGCGTGCTGCTCTACCTGTTTTCCGCGGTGCTGCATTATGCCGCCCTGGCGGTGGCCACGTCCCGGGACGCGGAACGCCGCGCCGCCGAGGCCCGCACCATGGCGCGCGAAGCGGAACTGCAGGCGCTGCGCATGCATCTGAATCCCCATTTTCTGTTCAACAGCCTTCACTCCATCGCCGCGCTGGCCACGCTCGACGGCGCGCGCGCCCGCGAAATGTGCGTACGCCTGGCCGGTTTCCTGCGCGAAAGCCTGGGCCTGGGCGCGCGCGAGAGCATTCCCCTGCGCGAGGAACTCGGCTTGGCGAGGAGCTACCTGCAAGTGGAGCAGGTGCGCTTCGGCGAGCGCCTGCGCGTGGAGGAACAGATCGAGCCCGCGTGCGAGGAGTGCGCGGTGCCCGCCCTGCTGCTGCAACCGCTGGTCGAGAACGCGGTCAAGCACGGCATCGCGGGCCTGGTGGAGGGCGGGTTGATCCGGCTCGCCGCCCAGCGGCGCGGCGCGGCGGTGTCGATCACGCTGGAGAACGCTTTCGATCCGGAAACCACGCCGGCCAGCGGTTCGGGGAACAACCTGGGCCTCGGTCTGACCCACGTGCGCCGCCGGCTGGAAGTGCGCTATGGCGAGGAGGCGCGTTTCGACGCGCGCGCCGAGGGCGCAGTCTACCGCGTGGTGTTGCGGCTGCCGTGCGAATCCCCCATGGCCTCGAGCAGCCGGGCATAGCCGGCGCGGCTGACGGGAAGCTGCGTGCCGTCGCCAAGAACGGCCACGCGGCTCTCCTTTCCGTACGGCTCGATGCGCGCCACGCGCTCCAGATTGACGATGGCCGAGCGGTGAATGCGCACGAAGCGCGCCGGGTCCAGCAGCGCTTCCACCTCGGCGATGGGCTGCTGTTTGAGGTAGCTCCTGCCGGCGCTGTGCAGCGCCACGTAATCGTCCTGGGCCTCCACGTAATCGAGCTTATCGATGGGAATCACGTGCACGCGCGTGCCGTCTCGCACCACCATGCGCTGCGGCCGCCCCGCCGGTCCGCGCACGGCGGACAGGAGCTGCGGCGGCAATTTCTCTCCCAGCCGCGATTTCGCCCGTTCCAGCGCGCGCTCGAACCTCTCCGCGCCGAAGGGCTTCAGCAGGTAGTCCACGGCGTGTGCGTCGAACGCGCGCATGGCGTACTGATCGTAGGCGGTGACGAAGACCACCGCCGGGCCGGGGTCGATCAGCTCCAGCACCTCGAAACCGTCGAGCTTGGGCATCTGAATGTCCAGGAATAGCAGGCCGGGGCGGGTCTCGGCGATGGCCTTCACCGCTTCGAAGCCGTTGGCGCACTCGGCGGCGATTTCGATTTCGGGGTGGGCGCGCAGCATTTCGCGCAGGAACCCGCGCGCCAGTTCCTCGTCGTCCACGATGACCGCGCGTAAGGTTGGCGGATTCACTTTTGCGTCACCAAGCATAACAGCTTAGATTCTTAAATCGGAGATCGTAAACAAGAATACTTCAACATTTTTGGTGTAACATCACGCTGCAGCAAGCAGGTCAACGATTTGCTGGATGGCCTTGTCGGCCTTGTGATAGGCAGCTTCGAGTTTGCTCTCGGGCCGGTGAGCGGGGTCGGGCTGGTGGTGG
>JAIQEX010000159.1 GCA_020073615.1 Terriglobia bacterium | reverse complement strand
TCAGAATATCCTCCCAATGGTCCTATCGGCATTTTTCCGGTTCCCTGTAGCGTAGACCGGCGGCGGGGCCTGATTCGCACATATAATATGAGCGTTGCCAAAGGGGGTTTTCATGGATCGCCGCATTCTTCTCGTGGCCGCGCTGTGCGCCGGCTCCCAAATGGCCCTGCGAATTTCCTCCGGATGCGTGGAAAACGGCGGCACGTGCTCCCAGTTCCGTCGCTAGACCTGGCACGATACTGACGAGCTGAGTCTGGAGCCTGGGCGGCCGTGAGGGACTCGATGGCTCGCTGAAACTGTTGTGCTAACGGATGTTCCAGCGGAGTATAGCGGGAGAGCCTCACGACAGCAGGTCCAATCCCAGACAAGGATGGTGGGGGCGTCGACCTCGCAAGATGTTAATATCTCTCGCGTCCCGGCGTCATGATTGGCAAGGAGAACCCAGATGCGAGCCCTCTTAATCGTCCTTCTTGCGCCAGCCGCCGTCGCTTTGGCTCAGGATAATCCTCTCAGCGCATTCAGCCAAATGGGCTACAGACAGGTGAAAACGCTCGTGCTCCGTTCAGCCGAGAAGATGCCTGAGGAAAACTACGGCTTTAAGCCTACTGAGTCCGTCCGCAGCTACGGCCAGATTCTCGGGCATATGGCCGATTCTCTGTTCGCATACTGCGACCTCGCACAGGGAGCAAAGAATCCCGCGCCGCGTGTTGAGCAGACCAAGACCTCGAAGTCTGATATCACGGCGGCCCTCAAGGATGCCTTTGCCAATTGCGATAGAGCTTTCGACGGCCTGACGGACGCGACAGCCCTTCAGACGCTCAACTTCCACGGGGTAGCGACGCCAAGAGTGGGCATTCTAATAGCCAGTATCATGCACGTCGAGGAGCATTACGGCAATTTGGTCACCTACATGCGGCTGAAGGACATCCTTCCCCCGTCCAGCGAGCCGGGTGCTATGCCGCACGGGAAGAAATAACGCCTCGTCGGAGAATCTGTGGGTAATTGGAAGCGCTTCGAGCAGCTGCGCTTTGCCGAAAGGTGGATTCACCGGGAAATCGTCGCGGGAGCGTTTGCACCGTTTTGAACGAGTTCGCTGTACATTGTCCAGGCTCTTCGTTTCACCCGGCCGGCCAGATCGATTGCACGGGCGTACGTTTTGTTTCGGGGCAGTCCACTATTCAGGACACTTCCGAGGTTGTAAATGCCGGCGCAGCTCTCCGCCCATCGGGTAGGCAACTCCTCACGGAGCTGGATGCACTGAGGTGTTCGGATCTTGGCGTTGGAGTTTCGTGCGCCATGTTGACGGAGCTCTTCGTGCAGAGCCCATGCACGTTGCTCGACACGCTCTGCGAGATCAATTGCATTGGCGTGCTCGCCGTCACGCCGCAGCTCTTTCTGAAGCAACGTTCCGAGATGATTAATAGGCACGCAGCTTAATGACCATTCGGTTAGCAGTTCCTCTGAAACCGGAATGCAGCCAGGCGCTGCCATATGTAGGAATTGTGAATGGGCGATTTGCTGAAAGCAAGCGCCGCGGTTTTGAAAAATGCCTCGTCGGGAAAGTTGTGGGTGACAGCGAGCGTTAACGAGCTGTTGCGGTGAGAAATCGACAGAACTTCCTGCATGTGGAATCGAACGATCTCTGCTGATCTTCGCTGCTGTGATAGAGAAGCGACCCGCCGTATTCGATCATGTCGGAAAGGACCCGCTCCACAGCCTCTTTTCTGAGAGCCGGATTGGACCCCGGCAAGACCGTGGAGAGAGCAGGCATTTGCCGAAGGATCTGCTTGCGCAAAGTGATAAGTTGAGTGTTCTTATCTTTCATTTCTATCATATGAAAAGGGGCTCGTCCGGGGAATCTGTGGGTAACTTGCGGGTCTCAGCGCTGGGATTGAGTGAGGAAACGGTGAAACTTGCGGCAGGTGGCATCGAAAGAACGCTGCTCGTCTTCCCAGCCGTTGTGGATCAACGGGCCGCCGTCCTCATGGATCACGTTGCGGACAAGTTGTTCCGCGGAGCCCTTTCTTAGACGAGGCTCTTCGTTCACGTCGCGGATGATCTCTCCGCCGAGCAGCCACATATTGTCGACATGGTTTTGGATGGTTCTTTTCGACAGGCCGGACTCGGCGAGGTGAACGAGGAAGGGCATGAAGTATTCCACGAGCCTTGCCCGACAGGAAGATCCTTTTCCTCGCCCATCCAACGCTCTGGCCACTCCGAAAGATCGCGGCAATCGCGGCAGTAGGGCAATAGCGCGGCGGGCGTCAAGGGGAGAGAATCGGGATTCGTCTTCATCTTCCTATCGATCTACAGAGCTCATGCGCCTTCCCAGAATTTTGAACCAGTGCCATCCCATCCCGGGGTTTGTCTACGGGCAAGCCAGTTTCGCCCAAGACCAGCAAGCCGTTCTGATCCTCGCGGGCGCCGCCGTCCTCTTCGCCGCGGCGTATGTGGGCCGGCGGGTGAAATCGAACGCGGACTTTCGGTTTGTTAAGCAGTGAGGTCGCTACCCTCTAGTGCATCTGATGCTCCTTGGTGTAACCGGGTCCTGATCCGTCGCGATGGTACAGGATGGCACAGATCCGGTACGCAGTCGTCTTCAGAATATCCTCCCAATGGTCCTATCGGCATCTTTCCGGTTCCCTGTAGCGAAGACCGGCGGCGGGGCCCGATTCGCACATATAATATGAACGTTGCCAAAGGGGGTTCGATGGATCGCCGCATTCTTCTCGTGGCCGCGCTGTGCGCCGGCTCGCTCGCGCCGGTGCGCGCACTCGAAGCCGCCGATGCCGGAACCTGGAGGGTCGCGCCGCCGCCGCCCGCCTCCTGGGAGAGCGACCGGGTGACCGACCTCGCCAATCGCCGCAAAGCGGTCATGGACCAGATCGGCGAGAAAGGAATCCTGCTGCTCTACGCCGCCGAACCGCGCAATTACGCGGGCGACGTCGATTGGCCCTACCGGCAGGAGAACGATTTCTTCTACCTCACCGGCATTACCCAACCCGGGGGCGCGCTGGTGCTGGTTCCCGGCGCCGCCAGGATACACGAGATTCTGTTCCTGCCGCCCTCGAATCCGGCGCAGGAAAGCTGGACCGGCCACCTCCTGGTTCCCGCGGAAGGCCGCAGCATCTCGGGGATTCAGGAGGTCTGGGACGCGCGCCTGCTGAATCCGTTCCTGGCCGGCCTGGTGCCGCGGGCGCGCGGGATTCTGACGGCGCCGGGCACACCGGCCGAGGGAGGCGGCCGGGGTGCGCCGGCGGCGCCTCCCGTGCCCGCCGAATGGGCGCAGGAGTTTCAGAAGGTAACCGACGCCGCCGTAAAACAGGAAGCGCAACTCTACATGATTCTGCCCGTGCTGCCGGCTGCGGTGGAATACCACCGCGAGCAGGAATTCGCCGCGAAACTGGCCGCCACCGGCGCGGGCCTGGCCCTCAAGGACGCCACGCCCCTCTTCGCCGCGCTGCGCCGCGTCAAGTCGCCTCGGGAAATCGACATCCTCCAGCACGCCGTCGAGATTACCGAAGAGGCTTTCACGCGCGCATATGCCGTCGCCGTTCCGGGAACGTGGGAATACGAAATCCAGGCGCAGTTCGAATTCACCTTCCTGCGGCGCAACGCGCACTGGGGCTATCCCTGCATCGTCGCTTCCGGCCGCAATGCCACCACCCTGCACTACGAGACCAACAAGGACCGCATGGCGGACGGCGATCTGCTCCTGATGGATGACGCCGCCGAGTTCGACGGGTACAGTGTGGACGTCACGCGCACCATTCCGGTCAGCGGGAAATACAGCAAGGAGCAGGCGGAGATTTACCGGCTGGTCTGGGAGGCGCAGCAGGCCGGGATCCGCATGGCGCTCCCCGGCCGCACCTCCGCCGGACCGGCCGATTCCATTACCGCCGCCGCCAACAAAGTCTTCCGCGAAGGCCTGTTCAAGCTGGGGCTCATCACCGACGCCGCCAGCGACCGGCAGGTGCACATCTGGTTCAACCACGGCATCGGCCACGGCATCGGGCTGAACGTCCACGACCCCGGCGGCCGGGAATTGCAGCCCGGCATGGTGATCACCGTCGAGCCCGGCCTCTACTTCCGGCCCGATGCGCTCGACAATCTCCCCAAGACGGAGGAGAACGAAAAATTCATCGCCGCGGTCCGCCCGGCTTTCGAGAAATACAAAGGCATCGGCGTGCGCATCGAAGACGACGTGCTGATCACGACCGGCGAACCGAAAGTGCTTTCGCGGGCGATTCCATCCCGGCTCGAAGACGTGGAAGCGGCCATCGCCCAACTGCGCAAGGCGGTCAAAACTTCGCCCCTTCCGTGAGCCGGCAGCCGTGGTAAGCTGTCCGGAAACGGAGGTGGAACATGTTCGGACCCAAAGGCCCATTCTGCCAGAGTTGCGGGATGCCACTCTCGAAAGATGAAAAGGGCGGCACGGAAGCCGATGGCCGCAAGTCGGCCGAGTACTGCAGCCATTGCTACGTGCGCGGCGCGTTCACCGAGCCGGACATCACGGCCCAGCAGATGGTGGAGAAGGTGCGGGGCAAGATGAAGGAGATGCACTTCCCCGGCTTCCTGGCGAATTCCTTCACCAGGAACATCCCCAGCCTGAAGCGCTGGCAGAAGGCCGCGTCGGCGTGAGCCGTGCGGAGTGCTCAGACCGTGAACGTGAGAAAGAATCGCCCGTCAACGGGCTTGGCAGGCGGCACCGCCTGCCCTACCACTGCAACCACAGGGTGTGTCTTGGTGGCGCAGGCGGTGCCGCCTGCGCTTATTTCAGCGTCCGGTCGAAGAACCCGATCATCATTTCGTTCATCTGCCGCGCCGCCGGGCCGCCGACGCCGTGCGATTTCTGCGGGTACAGCATGTACTCGAACTGCTTGCCGGCCACCTGCAGCGCGTTGCTCATCTGCAGCGAATTCTGGAACAGCACGTTGTCGTCTTCGAAGTTGTGCACCAGCATCAGCCGGCCCTTCAGGTTGGCGGCGCGCTGCGGCAGCGCGGTCTCCTTATAGCCGTCGGGATTCTCCTTGGGCAGGCCCATGTAGCGCTCGGTGTAGATGGTGTCGTAGTTCATCCAACTGGTCACCGGCGCACCGGCGAAACCGGCGCGGTAGACGTCGGGAGCGTTGACCAGCGCGTTCACGGTCATGAACCCGCCGTAGCTCCAGCCGTGGATGCCGATGCGCTGCGGGTCGGCGAAGCCCAGCGAGATGAGATGCTTCACGCCCGCCACCTGGTCGGCCAGTTCGGTCACGCCCAGCTTGTGGTAGATGGCCGTTTCAAAGGCGTGGCCGCGGCCCATGCCGCCGCGGTTCTCGGTCTGCCAGACGACGTAGCCTTTGTGCGCCAGCACCTGGTCGAGGTTCACCCCCTGCCAGGAATTGCGGACCGGCAGCGCCACACCGGGGCCGCCGTACACCGAGACCACCACCGGGTACTTTTTCGCGGGGTCGAACCCCGCCGGTTTGATCAGCCGCCCGTAAAGCGGCGTGCCGTCGGGACCGTTGAACTTCACGATCTCGGTGGGCAGAATCTCGAACTCGTCCACCTGCGCGCGGTCGGCTTCGCGATACACCCCCAGCTCGGCGCCGTCGCCCGCGTGCAGCACGGTGCGGGACGGAGACGTCAGGCTGGAGTACGAATCGAGATAATACCTGCCGCCGGGTCCCATGGAAATGTTGTGCCAGCCGGCTTCCTTGGTGAGCTGGCGTTTGTTCTGGCCATCGAGCCCGATGCTGTAGAAGTGGTGCTCGAGCGAGCTGGGTTCGGTGGAAGAGTAAAACAGCCGGTTGCCGGGTTCGTCCACGGCTTGGATGGCGGTCACTTCCCAGTTGCCGCGGGTCAACTGCTTCACGTCCTTGCCGTCGTTGGAGTAGAGATAGATGTGACGGAAGCCGTCGCGCTCGCTGGTCCACAGAAAGCGCTTGCCGTCGCCCAGAAACTCGAAGTCGCCGGCCAGGTTGATCCAGTAGGGGTCGGACTCCTTGAATATGGTGGAAGCCGCTCCCGATTCCACGTCGATGGAGAACATCTCGTCGCGGTTCTGCACGCGGTTGGTGCGCAGCACGAAGACGCTGCGGGAATTGGGCATCCAGCCCACGCGCGCGATGAGCGCGGCGCTCCGCGTTTCGCCCACATCCAGCCATTTCGTGGGGCCGCCGGTGGCCGCTACCACGCCCAGGTGAATGTCGGCGTTGTTCTCGCCCGCCTGCGGGTAACGCTCCGGTTCGTAGAGCCCGCGCACGCGCAGCAGGTCCTCGTGCGGCACCAGCGGCTCGCGGCTGGTGTCGAACTGCAGGTAAGCCACCGCTTTGGAATCGGGAGACCACCAGAAGGCCGTGGTCAGCCCGATCTCCTCGGGGTATACCCAATCGAGCGCCCCGTTGCGCAGGGTATCGTTGCCGTCGTGGGTAAGCCGCGTCTCCTTGTGGGTGGCCACATCCACCGCGTACAGGTCGAAGCCGCGGCGGAAAGCCACCATCCGCGCGTCGGGCGAAAGCTTGGGCTCGATTTCCGGGACCGGTGTTTTGGTGAGCTGTTCCCATTTTCCGGTGGCCACATGGATGAGGAAGATGTCGCCCCCGGCGGGGAACAGCAGTTCCTGGCCGTCGGCGGAGAACTGCATTCCACCGGTGCGGGCGCGGCGATTCTGCCAATCCACCGGCCCGTCGTCCCGGCCGGGATTCATGGCCGCGGCATCAATGGCCTCGGCGTTGATCAGCTCCTTGGAACTCTTGGTGGCCGGATCGTAGATCATGATCTGCCGGCCCTGGCGGAAGAGGAACGTCTTGCCGTCGGGCGCCCACACCGCGGGCATGGCGGCACCCCCGCGCCCGCCGCCGCGGCCGCCCTGATTCAGCGATTCGAGGGTAATCGGCTTCTTCTGCGCGAATGCCGACGGTACGAGCAAGAGACAGCAAACGGTGAATTTCAGCATGAACGTAGATTGTATCCAAATGCCGCAAGGGAGCGTACAAGGGGGAGGCCGCGTGATAACATCAGGGGTTAGCAACACTCTAAAGCAACACTAGAGAGCATCGCGCCAATTACCCCATGACCAAAAGCTTTGTCGTGTTGATGCTGGCCTTGAGCGTTGCCTTCGCGCAGAACTCGCCGCCGGCCGAAGCGACCGGTTCCATCGGCGGAACCGTCCTGGACGCCGGCTCGCGCGCGCCTATTCCGGGGGCCGCCGTCCTATTGCTTACCAATACCCGGCAGGTGAATGGGACCACCATTGTGGAACGCTTTTCCAAGCGGATCACCGTCTTCACCGATGCCCACGGACGCTACCAGGCGAGCGGCCTGGCGGCGGGACAATACCCGGTCTCCGTGTCCGTCAACGGGGCGTCGTTCTCGCGGGTGGTGACGCTGGGTGCGGGTCAGAATCTCGGGTCGGTGGATTTTCACATCTCGGCCACGGGAGTCGTTTCGGGCAAGGTGATCGACCAAAACCAGGAACCGGTTCCCGGCATCACGGTTTTCTTGATCGGCAAGGAGTATCAGGCCGGTGTGCTGCGCGCCTTTTACAAGAGTACGGCGACCACCAACGACCATGGTGAATACCGGCTGGAGCGCGCCGAACCGGGACGCGCCTACCTGGTACGCGCGGAACGGCTCGAGCGGGTAATTCCCGCCATGTCCGAGGTGCCCGCGGATGCGAAGTTGCGGCGGCCGTTCCTGGCGCCCACGTATTATCCGAGTGCCGCCGCCATGGCGGGCACCACCCCCGTGGTGCTGCATGCCGGCGAACGGCGCGAGGGCGTTGATATCCGCATGGTGAAATCGGCTTCGTATTGCATCGACGGCACGGTGGAATGGGAGGGCGGCCCTGGGCCGCTGCGCTTCTGGATCGATGGGCAGCACGCCGTGAGCGGCCCCGGGGCACCCGCCTACTATCCCACCGGCGTCGCCGGCCTCAACGGCCAGATCCGCATCTGCGATCTCGCTGCGGGCGAGTACAAGGTCAGCGCCGAGCAAGGCCCCACCGCGACGATGTCCGCGTTTCCGATCTTCGGCGCCGCCGATGTAACCATCGCCAACGACGATTCCGGCGTGAGGGTGGTCGCCCATCGCACCCGGCCGCTGACCGGCCAGGTGGTGTGGGCCACGCCGGCCGGCAAACCGGAAACCGCGCAGCTTCGTATCTCGCTCGACCCGATGACCCCCTCGATCGTCGGCCAGACGTTCGCCGCATCCCCGGCCAGCATTCCCGGCGCCTTCTACTTCCCCAATGTGTTTGGCGCCGATTACGCCGTTCGCCCCACGTTCAATGCTCCCGGCCTCTACGTGAAAGAGATCACCTACAATGGCGCCAGCATCCTGCACGAGCCGATGCGGCTGCGAAGCGCTCCCGGCGATGCCGGTCTGCGCGTCACGGTGGCGCGCGATGGAGGGACTCTCCGTGCCGCGGTGACCGGTGAGGACGGCAAGGCCGCAGGCGACGCCTGGGTTGCGGTAGTGCCCGCCTCCGCTTCGCAAGCCGCCATGGCAGCCACCCTGGTCTTCGGCGAAATCGACCAGGACGGGGTATATATCGCCGGCAGCCTGCCGCCCGGAAAATACCATGTGCTGGCCAGCGGCGCGCCGCTGGACACTTCCCCGGAGACCATCGCCAGCCTGTGGCGCGCGCGGCCCAAGGCTAAACTGGTGGAGATCGTTCCCGGCGGCACGGCGGAAGTGAAGTTGGAACCTGTGGACATCTGGTAGCGCCGCGACCCTCCGCCGGTATACTCTCGGAGAGAAGGCAAACCAAATGGCAGAAACCGGTCTGAGCGGCCCGTTTGCGCTCAGCGCTTCGGCAATCGATCAAGAGATAAGCAAGACGTCGGCGGGAGTGTATGCACTCGACCAGTCCCACGACTCCGGCGCATTCCACATCAGTTATGTCGGCCGGTCGGACACCGACCTCAACCAACGTCTGCACGAACACGTCGGAAAGTACAAACGGTTCAAATACGAGTACTACGACTCCGCGCAGGATGCCTTTGAAAAGGAGTGCGCGCTGTACCACGATTTCAACCCGCCATCCCGGATCAGCCACCCGGCAAGGCTTAAGGGATCGGGTTGGAAATGTCCCCGCTGCCATCTGGTGGGGTAGGCTTGCACCCTCCGGAAAGCCCGGCGGCTGCATGTGCCGGTTGCTTCACTGCCGGCAGCAGGCACGTCATCGCCGGCAGATTCCTCACTTTCACCTTGCGTAACGAGGGCCGAATCGGGTTCGCTTGCGCTGCGGCTCGCGTGTTCGCTTCACAACCTTCCGCCGGATGGATGGCTCCATCCCGCGCTTGCTTCAGCTCCATGTCGAACGCGCAATTCACGCGGAGAAGAGAGCAAGGAAGTGAAAAACTCGAGCGCGCGGGGGAGCGGAGAGGGGGAGGAGCTCACAGCATGCGGCGCCCGGCGGCGGCGGTGTCGTATCCGCCGAGGCTTTCCACTTCGCGGCGAAAGGTGGAGCGGCCGAGCGTGTCGAGCAGGACTTGGATACCGGCGAGGTCGAGGTGCGGTTTGCGGATGGCCAGGTCGTAGCGCTCGCTGACCAGGGGAAGGAAGCCCAGACCGAGCATGCGGGCGGCGGCGCGCGTGGCGATACAACAGTCCGCGGCGCCGGAGAGCACTTGCCAGGCGGCCGGGAGATGGCCCTGCGCGATGCGGTCGTACCCGCGCAGGTCCTGGCGGCGGATGCGGAGACGCTTCAGGGATTGGTCGAGCAGGTTGCGGCTCCCGGAGCCGGGCTCGCGGTTGACGATGGCGATGTCCGGCCGGGCGAGATCCCCGGCCGAGCGGACGTTCTTGGGGTTGCCGCGCGCGGTCACGATGCCCTCCTCCCACACGGCGAAGGTGATGACCGCGACGGCGTTTTTGGGGAACAGGCGGCCAATGGCCGGCAGGTTGGATTCGCCGCTCGCTTCATCGCGCAGGTGCGTGCCGGCGACGTGCACGCAGCCCTGCTTGAGGAGTGCGAGCGCCTGGGAACTATTACGCTGGGCCAGGACCAGCTCGATGCCCGCGGCTTGCACGTGGCGCGCCAGGACGGAAATGGCGGGGTCGCAGCCGGCCACAAGGATGCGGTGGCGGAAGTCGCGCCCGGCGTCGAACACCTGCACGCGGGTTTTCCCGGGCCCGGCGGCGCGGGCGGCGACGACGGCGTCGCTGGCGGGAAAATACCAGCGGAGGGGGGACGGCGCGGCGGCCCAGAGGCGTTGATCGACCTGGCAGAGCTGCACGGGCTGCCCGGGTTCGAGACGGTCCGAACCGGGCAGCAGGGTGACGGCTTCGCTGGCGGGCTCCGCGGCGGGGAGATCGCCGGCGAGGGAGAAGAGATCCTCCACGCGGGCTTCGAGCGCCCGCGCCAGCTTCAGCGCCACGGCGGTGTTGGGCACGTAGCTGCCGGCCTCCATGGCGTAGATGGTCTGCCGGCTGACGCCCGCCAGTTTGGCCAGTTGGACGGCGGCGATGCCCCGCTTCCGGCGGAGCCCGGCCAGCTTGCTTTCCACTTCTGCCGCGGCGCGCTTCATATGGTAGAGTGTCTCTGATACAAGACAGCGTCAGCTAATCGTTACACGAGAAACGTATGCCGACTTCCACACTACCACGGCTGCTTCTGGCCGCCCTGCTGCCTTTGCTGGCCCGCAATTCGTCGGGGCAGGCGGGCAAGGCGGAACTTTTCGGGGAGATCCTGGATCCCGCGGGGCTGGCGGTGGCCGGGGCGACGGTGCAGGCCGGCGAGCAGGCCACGGGGGCGCGCGCGGCGGCGGTTTCCGACGAGCGCGGGGACTACCACCTGCTGGGGCTGGCGCCGGGCCGCTACCTGCTGACGGTGGAGAAGCCGGGGTTTCGCACCTACCGGCAGGACGGCATCGTGCTGGGCATGGCGGCGCGGGTGGACCTGGCGGTGAGACTGCAGGTGGGCGACCAGCGGCAGTCGGTGGAAGTGACGGCGGCGGCGCCGCTGCTCGAGACCGCGAGCGGGACGGTGGGTTACGGGGTGGAGCAGGCGAAGGTGGAGACGGTGCCGCTCGACGGGCGCAACTTCATTCCGCTGGTGGCGCTGGCCCCAGGGGTGGCCCTGCCGGGCGGCGGATCGCTGCTGCCGCGCATCAACGGCAGCCGGCCGCGCACCAACGAATACCTGTACGACGGCATCAGCGTGTTGCAGCCGGAACCGGGGCAGGTGGCGTTTTTTCCGGTGATCGACGCCATCGAAGAGTTCCGCCTGAACATCAATTCCTATTCGCCGGAGTACGGACGCTCCAACGGCGGCACGGTGATGGTGGGCACGAAATCGGGGAGCAACCGGCTGCACGGGACGCTGTTCGAATTCCTGCGCCATGAAGACCTGAACGCGCGCAACTATTTCGCACCGGCGGGGGCGAAGCCGGAGTTTCGCCGGAATCAATATGGGGCGGCGGTGGGCGGGCCGGTGCAGAAGAACCGGACGTTCTTCTTCGTGGACTGGCAGGGCACGCGGCTCAGGACGGGCATTACGCGGGCGAGCGTGGTGCCGGCGGCGGCGCAACGGCAGGGGGTGTTCGCTAGCGCTATCACCGACCCGGCGAACGGGAAGCCGTTCGCCAACAACACCATCACTCCGGACCGCTTCGACGCGGTGGCCGCGCAGGTGCTGGCGCACTATCCGGCGCCCAACCGGCCGGGGGCGAATAATTTCCAGCGCACGGCGGTGGAGCCGGACGCACAGGACCAGTTCGATGCGCGGTTCGACCGGCAACTCGGGGACAAGCACCGCGTATTCGCGCGCTACTCCTATTTGCGCGACGACGACACTCCGGTGACGCCGCTGCCCGACGGGAGCGGCACCCTGACGGCAGGCGCGACCGGCCACGCCCTGACGCGCGGCGACGCGCTGGCGGCGGAGTACGACTGGAGCCCTTCGGCGGGCATTCTGAATGCCGCGCGGTTCGGCTACACGCGGCGGGTGTTGGACCAGGCGTCGTTACCGAATGGCGGCGTGGCGATTCCGGGGGTGCCGGCGAATTCCTTTACGTCCGTGCTGCCCACCTTCACGGTGGCCGGGCTGCAGCAGGTGGGGCCCACTTCAGGCTCCAACGACCATTTCCGGACTTCGGTGACGGAGTATCTGGATACGCTCTCCATGGTGCGCGGGCGGCACACAGTGAAGTTCGGCTTCGATATCCGGCGCGAGGCGCTGGACGTGTTGAATCCGCCGAATCCCACGGGGGTCTACTCGTTCACGGCGGCGGGCACGGGGAACAGCATGGCCAGCCTGCTGCTGGGCCAAGTGAACGCGTTTTCGATCGACATCCAGGACCAGGCGTTACAGGAGCGGGCGCACATCGCCGAATTTTTCGCGGGCGACGAGTGGCGCGTCTCGCCGCGCGTGACGCTGAACCTGGGCACGCGCTACACGCTGAATTTTCCCTCTACCGAGGTTCACAACCACGGCGCGACATTCAACCTGAAGACGCAGCAGCTCGATTTTCCGCACACGGGGCGCGAGCTGGAGTGCTGCGATTTCGGGCCGCGCGCGGGTCTGGCGTACCGCGGGGGCGAAACCTGGGCGGTGCGGGCGGGCTACGGCATGATCTGGTTCGAGCAGACCGGAATCACCACGCCGTTCACGCTGCCGCAGTTTCCGTTTGTCGAGACGCTGGGACGGCTGTCACCGGACAACATCGCGCCGGCGTTTGTGCTGTCGCAGGGACCGGGGGTGCAGCCGGCGCCGCCCAATCGCGATTCGGGGCTGGGGCAGGGGGTGTTCGGCACGGATCGCAACGTTGGGTCGGGATACTCGCAGCAGTGGAACCTGACGGTGCAGAAGACCCTGGGGCGCGACCTGAACTTCGAGGTGGGATACCTGGGCTCGAAGAACACGCGGCTGGGGGTGCCGGACGTGAACCTCAACCAGTTGCCGCCGGCGTCTCTGGCGCTGGGCAAGGCGCTGCTGGCCACGGTGCCCAATCCGTTCCTGGGGCAGATACCGGCCTCGTCCACGTTGGGGCAGGCCACCATCACCGAACAGCAACTGCTGCGGCCGTTCCCGCGATTCACGACGGTGGCGCTGTTCCGCGACAACGTGGGGAATTCGTCCTACCACGCGCTCCAGGCCAAGCTGGAGAAGCGCCTGTCGCATGGCCTGACCTTCACCCTGGCGTACACCTTTTCGAAGCTGATGGACGACGCGTCGAGCGTATTTTCGAACACCATCTTCACGGGGCCGATCGCCAACACGGGCGTGGCCGACAGCTACAACCGGCGCCTGGAGCGGGACCTGTCGAACGGCGACATACCGCGCGTTTTCGCCGCGGGGTGGACGTACGAAATCCCCCGGGTATGGAAGCTCGCGGGATGGCACATCGCCGGCATCGTGCGCGTGCAGGCGGGCGATACGGTGGCGGTGGCGCAGGCGACGAATCTGAACTCGAACCTGGGCTTTGGCACGCAGCGGCCGAACCGCGTGGCCGATCCGAATGCGCTGGCCCACCGCAGCGCCGGGGAGTGGTTCAACACCGCGGCTTTCACGGCGGCGCCGCAGTTCACCCTCGGGACCAGCTCGCGGAATCCGGTGCGCGGCCCGGGCTTGCAGGATGCGGACCTGATGCTGGGCAAAACGTTCCGCGTGACGGAGCGCGTGAATGTGGAGTTCCGCGCCGAGGTGTTCAACGCGAGCAATACGCCGCCGCTGAACGACCCGAGCGGCTCGTTCGCTTCGCCGGCGTTTGGGACGATCACGAGCGCGGAAAATCCGCGGGTGCTCGAGTTCGCGGGGAAGGTGAAGTTCTAGCCCTACCTTCGCAGCGAAGGCAGGTGAATCCCGGTCTAAGGGCCTCAATCATGTATGAACGGGACGGGTTATCATACATGAAAGAAGTGTTGGCATCCAGCGGTTTAATTCGAATGCTGTAACAGCTCGGCGCTGTGAGGTGGTCAACTCCGGCGCAATCATCACCGTCGCGCGGCGCCCTGGCCCGCGTGTCGTCGTGCGCACCAGTGTTGCGTGTATCTCGGCCAGATCGCCCATCATCGC
>JAIQEX010000158.1 GCA_020073615.1 Terriglobia bacterium | reverse complement strand
GAAAGCGCCATGCCGCGCTCGCCCACCTGCGTTTCGTACTGGAGCGGCAGGCCGCGGATGAAGCCGTCGATGCCCGCCGCCCGCGCTGCTTCCTCCAGGTCGCGCTGCGACGCATCGGGACGGGCATAGCGCAGATTCTCCGCGATGGTGGTGTGGAACACGAACGGTTCCTGCTCCACCAGCGCCACGTGCCGCCGCAAGTCCGCCAGACGCACCTCGCGCAGGTCGTAGCCATCGAGGCGCACCACGCCCGCATCGGGATCGAGCAGGCGCAGCAGCAGATCGGCAATGGTCGATTTTCCTCCTCCGCTCGGGCCCACCACCGCCAGCGTTTCTCCCGCGCGCACCGTGAAGTTCACCCCGTCGAGTACCGGCCCGCTGCGGTCGAACGACAGGCTTACACCTTCAAAGCTCACGTCGCCGCGCACGCCGGCAAGCTCTACCGCGCCAGCGGCCTCCCGCACTTCAGGCGCGGTGTCGAAGATCTGGTTCACGCGCGCCATCGACACGCGCGCCGTGGCCAGACTGGTGTAGAGTCCCATGAGCGCCTGGATCGGCGGAAACAGGCGCATCTGGCACGCCAGGAATGCCACAAACGTGCCCATGCTGATGGTGTGCGCGATCACCTGCCGTCCGCCATACAGGAACACCAGTACCGTGCTCCCCGAGAGAATCAGCCCCGGCAGCCCGCCGGCCAGGTAGCCCAGGCGCTGCATCGACATCAGCGCCGCGATGAAGGCGTCGTTCTTGCCGCGAAATCGCCGGACCTCGCGCTCCTGGGCGTTCGAGGTCACCACCAGTTTCACGCCCTGCAAGGTTTCGATGAGAAAGCTGCCGATATCGGCGCTGGTCTGCCGCAGCGTGGCCACGCGGCCCTCCAGCCGCTTGCGGTAATGGGTGAGCGCCCACACGCTGGCCGGCAGGAGCGCCACGCTCAACAGGAACAGGCGCGCATCCAGCCACAGCAGCAGGGCAACGGTGCCGGCCAGGAACAGCACGTTGCCCACCCACGCCAGCGCGCTCTCGGCAGCCACCCGCTGGATCTCGCCGATATCGTTGTTGATGCGGCTTACGATCTCGCCCAGCCGCGTGCGCGCGTAGAACCGCGGAGAGAGCCGCTGCAAATGGTCGTACAGCGCCAGCCGCATGTCGAACAGGATCTCGGCCGAGACGCGCGTGTAGCGCAGCCCGCTGGCCATGTTCAGCGCGAAGCCGGCCAGGGTGATCGCCACGAACAGGCCGACGATGGCGGCAAGCGCCTGCGCGTCGCGCCCCAGCAGCGCGCGGTCCACCAGGTCCTTCGACAGATACGGCACCGCCAGCGAGAGGCCCGTCGAGACCAGGCTGAGCGCCAGCACCAGCGTCAGCCGGCGCCAATAAGGAAGCGCATAGTCGAGCAGCCGCTTCCTACTTTGCGGGCAGGACATAAAGATTTGTGGTCATGTCCGCATCGAGCGAGATGGTCCTGAGGTACTTGAATTCGGACGCCTCGTAGAGGTCGATGGTGTTGCCGGCGCCGTGAATGTACAGCAGCTTGCCGTTGGTGCTGGTCTTCAGCGACATGCGCGGGCGGCCCGGGAATTCCACCCGCGGGCCCAGCCGCCGGTTCGCCAGGTCGAAGGACCAGAACTCGTATTTCCCTATCTCCTGGTGCAGCCCGTAGCCCCACTTGCGGCCCGGCGCCAGGGTGAAGCTCACGCCCGTGGCCGGGCCCAGCGGATAGAACTCCACGCTCTTCTGTCCCAGGTTGACGCGTGCGATGCCCATGATGCGCCGGTTCTGCACGGCGTCGGAAACCGTGAAAATACCGGTAAAGTAACCCGGCTCCTCGTTGTGGTCGTCGAGCGCGCCGAAGTTGATGCGCCCGAATCCATCCTCGATGGGCCGCGACAGCTCCCACTTGTCCACCTGCTTGAAATCGGTGGTGTCGTAGATCAGAATGTCGTCGCCGAAAAAGTACAGCAGCTTGCCGTCGGGGGAAAACTGCATGCCCACGCCCTCGCGCTCTTCGCCTTTCGGCCACGGGATGGTACGCGACACCTTGTGCGTCTTCAGGTCGTACACCTGCAGCGCGGGCGGGGCGATCTCGAAACGGTCCGCCTCCTTGGTGGCGGTTTTGACGAACAGTACGATGAACCGGTTCAGCGGGTCCGCCTCGTACCCGAAGATGCGCATCTTCTTGTTGCCCTCGCTCAGGCGGAAGGTGTCGATCACCTGCCGCGAGGCGATGTCGACGATCTCCAGGTCCTCGAAGGCGATGTTCATCAGGTAGAAACGCTTGTGGTCTTGCGAGAGGCTCAGGTTGACCGGCGTGCCGGTCTTGCATAGAATCTCGCCGGTCACTTTTTCGGTGGCCTCGTCGATGATGAAAATCTTATTGGGGCGCCCGCCAAGATAGAGTGTCCCGTTGCCGCCGGTCAGCTTGTCGGCCGCCCACACGGGCGCCGCCAGCACCAGAAGAATCGCCCACCAGTTCCGTTTCGTCCTCATGGGAATACCAGATCGATCTTCCGCCAGTCTTTCTGCGCCGAAGCGCACTTGGCAGTCCAGTCGGGCGCGTGGTTCAACTGGTCGGGCACCTGCGCCGGCCAGAAACAGCCTGCGTGGCAGTCGAACAGGTCGCGCTCCACGGGGGTGCACAGGCCGGCCGTGCCGCCGTTGCGGTCCGCCTCCCAGCCCGGCGAGAAAATCAGCGTGCAGCCCAGCGGAAAGTGCGGCGCCGGCGCCTGCTGCGGCGGTCCCTGCTGCAACGCGACCACATCGGCCTGCCGGTCAATCCTGGCAGCCTTGCGGTTAATTGACTTGAGATGCTTCATACGCCACCTTCTCCTCAAACTGTTCCAGATACCGCGGATTCCGCACCGCCAGCTCCCCATAAATCCGCAAACAAGTGTCCGTCCAGCCGCGAATCCATTCGCAGTAGTGCAGGTTGGGATGCGCCGTCTCGCCGTACCTTGTGTACGCTTCGTGATAGCAGCCGCCCGAACACAGCGGCCGCGCCCAGCACTGGCTGCAATCGGTCTTATCGGCGATGTGATGCTTCTCCAGGTAACCGATCTGCACCAGCCGGTCGATGCCGCTGCGCACCGTGCCCAGCTTGTGCGCGTCCGACCCGGCGAAGCGGTGGCACAGCGCCACGTCGCCATCGGTCGAAACGCCCATCAGCCCCAGGCCCGCTCCGCACGGATACGCCTTGCTCACGCCCTTGTGGATCTCCTCGAGCGTGTCCTTCACGTTGGAAAAGCCGTGATGCCGGTTCTCCACGGCAAACTCCAGGAACTCATCGGCTAGCGACCGGAACTGCTCGAGCATGTCGTCGAACCCCTCCTCGGCGATGGCATATTTCCGGTTGGGCGAAGTGGTCACCGGCGCGAACCCCACCTCCCAGAATCCGATCTCCTCGGTCAGGTGCTGGAAAATTTTGCGCACGTCGAGGGTGTGTGACGTCAGCGTCACGCGCGCGCCGATGGGGCGCGTCTGGTGCCTCCGCAGCAGCTCGCGGATCTTCGGTGCGATCACGTCGTAGCTGCCGGTCCCGTTGTGAAACACCCGGAACTGATCCTGCATCTCCTTCGGGCCGTCGATCGAAATCGTCACGCCCACGCGATTCTCCGTGAGAAAGTCGATCACCTCCGGCCGCAGCAGCGTGCCGTTGGTGGTCAGGCTGAAGTCAACCTCTTTGCCCATCGCGGCGGCGCGCTCGCGGGCGTAGGCGATGGCAAAGCGCAGCACGGGAAGATTCAGCAGCGTCTCGCCTCCGAAGAACGTGAGGTGCGCCATGCGGTTCTCGCCCGATTCGCGCAGCATGAAATCCACGCTCTCCCGCGCCGTCTGCTCGCTCATGAACTTCGGCTTCCTGCCGTTCTCCGTGTCGACGATCTTGTCCTCGCCGTACTCGTAGCAGTAGGTGCAGCTCAGGTTGCACTGGTTGGTCACGTTGAGCACCATGGTGGTCAGCGGAAAATTTTCCGGCGGCATCTGCCGGGGCGGCGGCTCGTCCGGAACGCCCTCCACGCTTATCGCCCGCACCCGCAAAAGCTCGCCCACCGTCTCTTGCAACTCGGCCGCCGGAAACCGCGCGCTCAACTCCGCCACCAACTCGCCCGTCCCGGTGCTGCTCTCCCGCAGCCTGTCCACGATGGCGGACGCCGCTTCGTCCAATTCGAACACCGCCGCGCTGGGCACCAGGTACAGGAAATCCCGCCCGGCCGAGCGGAACGGATGGAACTCGCCCAGCGCCAGCGCGCTCATTGCGACACCTCGGGCTGATCGAACTTCACGTACAGCGGCATCGTCACCAGCAGGTGCGCCCGCGCGCGCAGCACTTTGCCCTCCGGCGTTTTGTAAGTGGCCACCACCCACACATCGCCGACGTTGTTGGCATTGCCCCGGCGTTTGACGTTCGGCCCGTCCACGTTGGGCGTGAACAGGCCGTTGGAATCCAGCGTCCCCACGTAGTCCTTGTCGTTGTCGTCGTAGGTGGCGGTGTACTCCTCGATGCTCCAGGTCACATCCACGGGGCCCAGGTTGAGATCGTCCTTGGTATCCGGTTTTCCGTCGGCGCCGTTGTGGAACGCCACCGCTTCGAACTGCTGGTACTGCTTGGGGAAGTTGATGCCGCCCACGCGCGCCATGCCCGCCTGCGGCTTCACCTTGATGCCGTCGATCCGGTCGTAGATCATGGCGGCTCCCTCGCGCACCACGCCCGCCACGGAAACGTCGCGCGGGCCGAGGGTGGCGTCTTTGGCCACTTCCACCTCCGCCTTCACCAGGCTCGGCGAGGCGCTCACCACGCGCTTCACCGCCACCCCGTGCCCGAAGTCGATCGCCCCCGCCGCCAGGTCCGCCGGGAAATTCGCTCCGTAGATCTGCACCGTACGCACGCCGCCCGTCTGCAGAGCCGCGCGGTCCAGACCGAGCACCATGGGGTCGCTGCCCACGCGCGCCATCGTGACGTCGATGCCCGTCTCCTCGTAGCCGCCCGTGAACCACCGCCCGGTGAGCTCGCGCTGGTTACGGTCCAGGAACATCACCTCGCGCCAGCCTTCCTTATCAGTCGAGCCCTCGAAGGACCGCCCGCGCCATTGGAATCCCGTGTACACCAGCGCCCTTCCATGGCGCGTGATGGTCTCGCCCGTCTTCACCTGCACGTAGCGCGTCTCGGTCTGGGCCTCGTCTTCTTTCTCCCCCGGCTTGATCACCGTCTCGCCGTAATACCGTCCCTTGCCCGGCTGATAGCCGGTGAAGGTCCACCGCCCCACCAGCTTGGGCACGCGCATGTTCGCCGACCACGCCGACCACTCCGGCGTCTTCAGCGGCAGGTCCTCGGCGAGCTTGGGAATCGCCTTGTCCATGGGATGGCGATTGTCGGGCGGGCGCCCGTCCGGTCCCGGCTCGGTCCGTGGCGGCCCGCCGCGGCGAAACGCCTGGAAGTCGGAGAGCGGATAGTAGCCGCGATGCATGGCCACGAGCAGTTCCCATTCGCCCTTGCTGCGGCGCTGCGAAATCACGCGGCCCATGGAATGACACTTCGAGCAGACCTCGTTGGTGTCCTTGTCGGCGTACTTGTAGTCGATCATGCGCTTCTCGGCTTCGAACGACGCGGCGCGCGCCTCTTCCGGCGCCAGGCCGAGATTGTTAGCCAGGTACTTCAACACCTCGCGCGCTTCGGCCGGCTCGATCTTCAGCCCGTTGAGCTCCACCATGCGCTTGATGGTGAACTCCCAGCCCTCCGGCGTGGTGCGCCGCCACGAGATGCGCGACATGCGCTGCTTCTCGTCGATTTTGTGACATGGCGAGCAGGCCTTGCGCACCACCTCGCTCGCGATCGGAATGCCCGAGTCGATCTCTTCCTTCTCTTTCTCGGTAGGTTCCTTGGTTTCCTTGGGCGGCGGCGGTTGCTGCGCCAGAAGCGACAGGGACAACACGGCCGCGGAAATGGCGCACCCAGTCAGCATCCTCATTGGGAACGATTATAGTGCAAACTCCAGCGGCCCGTGGTGCGCTTTCGAGCCGCTTGCGCTTCCTGCGCCGCCCTCTCTCCTACTCCACCGGCTCGGTAAGTGCTGGAGCGCGCGGTTGGCCGAATGCCGATGGGCAGAGGCCGTGAAAAAACTCGCAGCGGCGGCAGCGCTCGCCTTCATTCAGCGGGAAGGCCAGTTTCGATTGCGCCCCCGCAAAATCGCGCACGAGCTCGGCCGGCGATTCCAGCAGGGAGGGCGCCACATCCACCGCGATGGCGGTGTTGGGACGCAGAAAATGCAGCCAGGCGCGATCCGGCGCGCGGCCTACGACGCGTTCCACGGCCAGCGCGTAAAGGCGCAATTGCCACGCATACTCCAGCGCGCGCCGGTGCGCTTCCGCCGCGTTCACGGAATCGGTCTTGTAGTCCACGATCACCAGCTCGCCGCCCTCTTCGAACCACAGGTCCACCTGCCCGCCGACTACCAGGTCGTCGACCGCCATCAGAAAGTCGAACTCGCGCTCCACCCGGCTGGCGCGCGCCAAGCGACGGCCGAGGGGACTCTGGCGGAACGTCTCGGCCAGCCGGACCGCCTCGGGATCGGGCTGCGCCACCGCCGCGCCCGCCAGCAGAGCGTGCACCTGGGTGCCGAATTCGCTGGCCGAGAGTTCGCCGTCCCCGGCCGATTCCTCGCCCCCGCGCGCACGGCCCTCGAAGCCCAGATAACCGCCCAGGAAATACCGGCGCGGACAGTTGGCGAAGTGCGCCAGCGCGGTGACGGTGGCGTTGCCTTCCTGTTGGCCGGCGGCTTCGGGCGGCGCCAGCAGTTCCACTTCCTCGGGACTCTCAGGCACGGGCAGCGAGGCCGCGCCGGGGTGTCCGGTGGAGAGGTCCGCCGCGCGGTCCGCCACCAGCAGGCGCAAGTTCCATGGCTTGCCGTCGGGCGCCGTACGCGTCACAACCTCGTCGCGCGGCTGCTCCAGATCCAGGCCGAGACTTTCCGTCACCAACTCCGCCCAATTGGCCGGCTTCTTGTCGTTGAGCGAAAAGCTGAGCGCCAGGTGCTGCTCGGCGCGCGTCATGGCCACGTAGAGCAGGCGGTTGGCTTCCTCGCCCTCCAGCCTCTTGCGCTCCTCGCGAATGAGGTGCTGGAAGAGATCGTCCTTATCTTCGCGCCGGACGGGATTGCGCCACCTGGCTCCGAGCCCGATGCGCGGCGAAAACGCCACTACAGGAGGCTTCGAATCCACTCCCTTGTGAAGCGCGGCCACAAACACGACGGGAAATTCCAGACCCTTGGCGGAGTGCACGGTCATCACTTTGACGGCGTTGGCGGAATCCTCCGGCGGCGCATCGGGCTCGCGCGGATTGGAGCCGCGGACCAGGGCCAACTCCTCTACGAAGGCATCGAGCGATCCACGCGAGGAGGCTTCGCGCGCCTGGGCGAGGAATTTATCGATGTTGGCCGCCACGCGCGCGCCAGATTCCGGGCGGTAGCCGCAGTCGTCTATGGCCGAGAGCAGCAGGCGGTCGAAAGAGACGTATTCGCGCCGCAGGCGCCATTCCCGCAGGCGGTCGCGGAAGCGGCATAGCTTCTGGTAATCCGCGGCGTCGAACCCGGTCGCCGTTTCCGGGCCCAGCCTCCACAGCGCGGCGCCGAGGTTGTCGGCCAGCATCTTGAGCCGCAACAGCGCTTCGTCGGAGGCCCCCGCCAGCGGGGAGCGCAGGACGGCCGCAAGCGAAATCTCGTCGCGAGGATTGGCGATGGCGGCGAGCAGGTGCGCCAGGTCGTTCACCTCGCGCGTCTCGTAGAAGCCCTTGCCGCGGTTGACCAGGTACGGGATGCCGGCCTGGTCGAAGGCCGCCGTGAAATCCGGGATCACTTCGGTGTTGCGCACCAGTACGGCTACGTCCTTGAAGTCGAACCCGCCGCCGTCCTGGCGTAAATCGAGGATGCGGCGCGCCACCCACGACGCCTCGTCCGCCGGCTGCGGGGCGGCGATCGCCTCCACCGATACCGGCCTTGGCTGCTCGAACTTTCGGCCCGCCACCAGGCTGCGCGGCTCCACGCCGGCGGCGCCCGCGACCACGGTTTCCACTGCGCTCAGGATGTGCGGCCGGCTGCGGAAGTTATCGATCAGCTCCACCAGGCGCCCGCCGCGCCGCGCCACCGCGTCGCGGTACTCGCGAAAGCCCTGCGGCTCGGCGTGCCGGAAACCGAAGATGGACTGGTTGATGTCACCCACCGCGTAGAAGCGATCGGGCCGCCGCACCAGGCCGAGCAGTTTGCCCTGCTGGGGGTTGGTGTCCTGAAACTCGTCCATCAGGATGTAGTCGAACTGCTCCTGCAGGTGCGCGCGCCGCGCGGGATGCTCTTCCAGCAGGCGCACCGCGAACTCCTCCAGGTCGGCGAAATCGAGCGCGCCCGCCTGCCGCTTGCGCTCGCGATACAGCCGGTCGAAGCGGCGCACTACGTCGATCAGCATTTCGCGCTCGGAGGCGTGATGCGCGGTGATAGACGCATAGCGGAACGCCTGGATCTGCTCCCGCAACTGCCCCACCAGCTCATACGCGCGGGTGCCTCGCTTGCATTTCTGGAGATTGGCGGGGAAATCTTCGATGGCCTGCAGCGCCGCGCGCGGACCATCGGCTGCGATCACCCGCGCCGCGCCCTCGCGAATCGCTGCCAGGTGCTGTTTCTGGGCGTAGCTCCAGTTGGAGGGCGTCTCGCGGCCGAGCGCGTCGAGCGTCCGGGCGATGTCGCCGCGCGAAATGCCGGGAGGAGCGGGAAAGCGGGCCAGCGCCTCCACGCTCACTCCCGCGCCGCGCATGGCGTCGTAAGCGGAGCGCACGGCATCCTCGAATTCCAGCGAGGACAGGCCGCGGATCAGCGCGCGCACGCCCGCGGGCCGGTCCGCAAACAGCGCGTCCATGGCCGCCGCCATGGCTTCCTGCTGCATGCGCAACGATTCGCGCTCGTCGGCCACGCGAAACTCCGGATCGGCGCCGGCGAACACGGCGTTCTCGCGCACCAGGCGCGCGCAAAACCCGTGCACCGTGGAGACCCAGGCGCGCTCCAGGCGGGCACGTTGGGCGGGATCTTCGCGCAGGGCCGCGCCCAGTTTTTCCCGCATGTGCCCGGCAGCCTTTTCGGTGAAGGTGATGGCCAGAATGCGCAGCGGGTCCACGCCAGCCGCCACCAGGCGCATGAAATACTCCACCAGGACGGTGGTTTTCCCCGATCCCGGCCCGGCCACCACGCAGGTGTCGCGCCCGCGTTGGGCCGCATCCATGGCGCGGCGCTGCGCGGGCGTGTAGGCGATGGGCTTCATGCGCCCTCCGTCACTACGGCCACGCCGCGCGCTTCCACGCGGCAGACATCGCGGTACTCGCAGTAACGGCAGTGGTCCGGATTGGCCGGCGACGGCTCGACCCGTCCGGCGCGTATCTCCGCCACTAGGCGAAGGGTCCGCTCGCGCGCCAGTTCCAGCCAGTTCTCGGGAAGCGGATAGCTTTTCAGCAGGGGCGTGGCGCTCCAGCCGACATATTGCACGCCGCCCTTCAATCCCACGTAAAACATCCCCGCGGGCCGCACGCCGAATACTTGCTCGGCGGCCATCAGGTAGAGCGGTGCCTGCAGCAGGTTGTCGTCGTCGCGCTTGCCCCTGGTAGTTTGGGCATTGCTGTACTTGTAGTCGATTACGTAAGCCCGGCCGTCGCGGGCGGTGTCGAGCCGGTCGATCTTGCCGTTGATGGTGAGCGAGCCGTCGAGCGGCAAGCTGAACTTCTCTTCCATGCGCGATTGAAATTCCGCGCGCGGCCACTCGTCGCTTTCCGTGAAGGCGCGCAGGTCTTCGAGCATGGCGTTATGCAAGCGCTCGGTGTGGTAGCGCCAGGGAATCCGCTTCTCCTCCAGGCGGCGTGCGAACTCGGCTTCGAACAGCGGCGTCACATCCTGCTTCTCGGCGTACCACGCGGCCAATACATCGTGAACGATGATGCCCTGCGTCAGGAAATCGAGCCGCTTTTCGGGCCGCGGCGGCGGAGGCCTGAGCCGCAGCGTGCGCTGGCCGAAGAATTTGAAAGGACACTGCAGATACGCTTCCAGGGCGGTGGGCGTAAGCTGCGCCGTCTTCTCGCCGAGCGCAACCAGCAGGCCGGGGGCGTGGATGGCCACCGCGCGCGGCGGCCCCGGTTCCTCGCGCGGCCGTGGCGCCACGGCGCGCGATTCCTGTTGCTCGACCGCCAGCCCCTCGAGGAACAGCGAGGGCAGGTTGCGTTCGCCGCGTGCATCGAACTCCGGATAGGAGAGCGTCGCCACCATGGTGGCCCGCGTGAGGGCGCAGTCGAACAGCGCCCGCTCATCGCGCTCGAAATCGGCCGCCGTGCGCACGCGGACGCCGGCCGCGTTCAGGCGGCACCGTTCGCCGTCGGGAAAGAACGGGTCCTGGTGGTGAAACCGGGGAAACTGCTTCTCCGTCATGCCGCAAACGAAGATCACGGGAAGCACCCACTGGCGGGCTTCCGATGCGCGGAGCACGTGGACCACATTGCGGCGCCCGTCCGCCAGGCGAAACTCCTTCAGCCGCAGGACGGCTTTCACCGCGCGCCAGAACTCATCGAGGGCTGCGGGCCGCCCCGCATCGAGCGCCGTGGCAGCCTCGTCCAGCGCCTCGTCGAACTGCGCCAGCGCCGCCGCCTGGCTGCGCCAGACCGACGCCAGTTCGTAATCCATGGAATCGCCCGGCCGCGCGGGGCGAAACAGGTTACGCAACGTTTGCAGGCGCGCGGCCCAGTCCTTGGGAGCCAAAGTGAACGAACGCCACTCCTCGAGCGCAGCCAGCGCGTCGATGGTTTGCAGCAACCGCTCGCCGCCCGCGCCGGCCAGGGCTTTCAACGCGCCCAACCCGGCGTTGGGAATCTGTTCGCGCACCGCATGGTCGAAACGGTCCATGACGTTGGCATCGGCGAAGCGCGGCGCCAGGCGCAGCACGGCGAGCGTCGCGGCATGGTCCCATCCGCCCAGCAGGGCGTCCACCGCCCCGCTCAGAAACCGCACGGCCGCGTGCTCCTCCAGGCGCGACGCGAAATGGAAGCGGGCGGGAATGGCGAAGCGCTCCAGCGTGGATCTCAGGACGGGGACGTACGTCTCGGGCGAGCGCACCACGATCCCGATTTCGCGGAACGGACGGCCCGCGGCGTGCGCCAGAATGCGGCGGGCGATCTCCTCGGCTTCCCGCTCCACACCGGGCGCGCGCACCAGCTCGATGGCGGGCGCGGGGCGCGAGCGCGCGGCCCGTTCTTCGCCGAAGCCCATCGCCTGGAGACGCGCGCGCGCCGCCGCGGTGAAGTCGGTGTCGGTGAGGGTGAGCGTCAGTTCCGCATGACGGCCCAACGCGCCGATCACGCGCAGCTCGGGATCGGGCAGGGAGTAAAATCCATCCAGCCAGATGGTCCGTATGTTGCCCAGTCCCTCCTTTTCAATCCGCTCGGCCGCGCGCTCCAGGCGTTTGCCGCGCATGGCCAGGCCGCGCCGGTCGAGCTCCCGATCCAGCTCCTGGTAACCGGCGAGGAAGGCCGCGCCCAGCGGCGTATCCGGCAGGCAGCCGGCCAGACGCGCGCTGTCGCAACCCGCCGCGGAGAACTCCTCGATGGTCCGCGCCAGCGATGCGCAGAACCCGGGCATATCGGCCACGCGCGCAAATTCGGGACGGGCTATGCGGCGCGCCGCCCGTTCCACCAGCAGGTACAAGACCGCGCCGGGCGCCTCCGGCATATCGCCGGCAAAGCTCTCGACGAAGCCCGACAACGTCTGGACCAGGCTGCGGCGGAAGACGAAACCCTCGCGCGCAATCTGATTTTGCAGGTGCTGCGCCAGCGTGGCGGTGGGCACCAGCAGCCGGATGGCGTCGTTGTTCGCGCGCAACGCCTCGCGGAACTGTTGGAGAACGAGCGCGGTCTTCCCGGAGCCGGCGGGACCTGTGAGCAGGCGCATTCGCTTCAGTGTAGCGCAGGCGAAGAAAAATCGAAATGGCGCAGGGCCGCGACGCTCCCACGTACAATGGTTCCTCTATGTCGAAGCGCTCCGGGGTGGCCCTGTTTCTGTTGCTCGCCGCGTTGTTCCTGGTGGTGAATCGTGGCGCCTACAAAGGATATTTCCAGGACGACGAAGTGGACAATCTGAGCTGGGCGCCCAACGGTCCGGCCAGCGCGTACCTCAAAGGCGTGCTGTCGCCGCGGTTTGAGCCGAACAATTTTCGCCCGGTGGGACACTTTTATTTCCACGAGGCAGGGCTTCGGTTCGGGCTGGATTTCCCCAAGTACGTACTGGCGATCCATCTGTTTCATCTCCTGAACGTCTGGCTGGTATGGCTGCTGGCGCGGCGCCTGGGCGCACCCCCGCTGGCCGCCGCCGCCGCCTGTTTTTTCTTCGCGCTGCACATGGCGCTGTTCGACGCGGTGTGGAAACCGATGTATGTGTTCGACGTGCTGTGCGCCACTTTTTGCCTGCTGAGCCTTCTGCTGTATGCGCGCGGGCGCTGGGTCCTCGCCTTCGTCTCGTTCTGGCTCGCCTACAAGGCTAAGGAGGTGGCGGTGATGCTACCGCTGGTTCTGGCTTGCTATGAGATCTGGTTCGGCAAGCGGCGCTGGAAAACACTGGCGCCGTTTTTCATGGTCTCGCTTTCGTTTGGGCTGCAAGGGCTGCTGCTCAATCCCAACCGGGGCAACGACTACACCTTCCGCTTCACGCCCGCGGCCCTGGCCACGACCGCCGTGTTCTATGCGGGGCGCGTGTTCCTGGTTCCCTACCTGGGCTTCCTGGCGCCTTTGGGAGCGCTGCTCACGCGCAACCGGCGCGTCTGGTTCGGCTTCGCCATGATGGGGCTGCTTTTCGTCCCGATGCTCTTTCTGCCGGGGCGGCTCTTCAGCGCCTACTGTTATGTGCCGTTCACCGGCCTTGCCGTGGCCTTCGCCGGGCTCGCGGAGGGCGTCCGTCCGTTATGGCTGGCCGTCTTCCTTCTGGCCTGGCTGCCGGTGGACTACCAGGCCTTGCGCAGCGCGCGCCGCGAAACGCTGGCCAACGGCGACGAGGCGCGGGAATGGATCGCCACGCTCGCGCGGTATGCGCGCACTACGCCGCCCGCCGCGACTTTCCTCTACGCCGGAACCCCCGGCGGCTACCACCACTGGGGCGTCGAGGGCGCGTTGAAATATTTCTACAAGGGAGGCAAGTTCGACGTGCTGCCGCTGGCCGACCGCGCGGCCCTTACACAAGCCGGCGACGGCCGCACGACCTTGTTGAGTTGGAACCGGGCCACCCACAAGCTGGACATCGCCGACCTCGCGCCCGGCGCGAGCGACCTCTCCTACATCGAAATCGCCGGCGCCGCGCCTCCGTGGCAACTGGAGAAGGGCTGGTATCAACTGGAGGGCGCTTACCGCTGGATCGCGCCTATGGCCACGGCGCGGCTGCAGCGTCCCGCGGGTGCGCGCCAGTTCGAGCTGCGTGTGCTGGTGGGAGCGGAGCTGTTGGAAAAGGCCGGCCCACTCACCGTGCGGATATCGCTCGACGATCGCGATCTGGAACCGCGGCGCTTCACCGTGGCGGGGTGGCAGACTACGCGGTGGGACTTGCCGCCGAAGCCCGCCGGCCCGGCGCTTGTCACGTTCCACAGCGAGCCGCCGTTCCGGCCCGCCACCGATCCCCGCCTGCTGGGGATTGCGATTGGCGGCTTCGGGTTCCGCTAGATTTACTTGGTCCCCAAAAAATCCACAAACCGGTCAAGTTTCACGGAGCAGCCAACTGCACCTGTATCAAGGCATCGAGGGCGCGGTCGAAGCCGCGCCAATGCCAATGTTTACCATTCCGGGACCATGACAAATCACCGCTTGCACGGAATGGTGAGTCCGCACATTGTGATTGTGAGTCAGTGGCGAGGCGAGGGGAAAATTAGGGTTTCAGGGAGACAAAGAGGCAGGAACGAGGTCGAGTAACATCGGCTGCGGAGAGCGCAGTAGGGTGACGAACTGCTGGAAGGCGTCTTTGCCCTGTTGCCAGC
>JAIQEX010000013.1 GCA_020073615.1 Terriglobia bacterium | reverse complement strand
TACCCCGGCGGGCCTGCGCATTGCCCTGTTCTTCACGCGAACCTACGCGCGCCTGTTGCGTCCAAAACTCGCTCAAATCATGCCCGCTGGTCCACCCGGAGACTCTCCTCTCCGGGCCGCCTTCGATCGTCTCCAGACGGAGATTGACCGCTGCTGCAAGGAGGAAAAACTCGTCGCCTGAAAACTTGACTCATTTACATTACAATCTCTTGGGTAAGGACTCTAGTGGCGGTCTGCACATTTCTTTGGGTCGTTTGCTATCTGTACGTCGCTCGACGTGCATCACCGCGTTGGCGACAGCGTCTCTGGTTAATCCTCTTGCCCTTCGTCACGTGTTATCCTGCTTGGCTCATCATGTGGATGATGGACGCGCTAATGAATCCGCGTAGGCCATATCCATAAGGCCGCCGCCGGGTTCCCGTCATCGGCTCTTCGGCGTGGCCTGTCCGAACCGGATGAAGTCCAGGTTGACGATCGCGGTCCGTGACACGCGGAAGAAGACGGCCGGATCCAGGCGCTGCTCGAAGTCGTTCCGCGTCGGCTCCATCGCGTAGCGATGCCCGGCCGTGTACCGTTTGGTCAGCCCGCCATCAGAGCCGAAGTACACCACCTCGGCTTGCGGCACCACCCGATACACATCGCCCGCCGGCCGAGGAAACGCGTCGGCGCCATGCGGGGCTACGCATGGCCCGGTCGACGTGGCCATCCATTTCCGCCGCGCTCGACAGCTTGCGGCGGTCACGAATCCTGGTGAGCGTTTCCTTCTGCGTGAACCCTGATCCGTTATGCGGAATCTGCTATTCGCTGGTCCGGTGCGCGGGCCGCAACAGCCTCCCCGGCAGCTTGGACAGATAGGTCAGGCGCTCGATGAGCGGCAGCAGGCGGCGCACGGTGCGGGCATGGAACACCAGGCTGCCGGTCACCAGCGCGGGATGGGGGATGGTGGTGCAGCAGCGCGAGCAGATGTCCACCTCGCCGCCGCGGCCGGCGGCATGCAAGCGGCGCATCTCCTGCATGGCTTCGGAATTCCAGATGTCCGGGAGCGGTGTCTCCGCGATGTTGGCCAGCGGTGCACCGTCGAGCATGTAGCTCTGGCAGCACGGATAGACGTCGCCGTTCTGCTTGACGTACATGGGGCCGCGCCACAGGTAATGGCAGGGATGCTTCCATTCTCCGGCGGCATGGCCGGCATCGGGACGCATCAGGTTGGTCTCGTCCTCTTTGATGCGCACCTGGTCCACGCCCGCGACCGCACCCCAGAATTGCAGGAATTCGTCCACCTCCGCGCGGTTGCCTTCCATCACCACCATCTGCACCACTACCTGGAGGTTCGACCGCCGCTCGTGCTTCATGCGCGCGAAGCGCACGAAATTGTCGCGCACCTTTTCGAAGTTGGCGCCTTTGCGGTAGAACTCGAAGGTCTCTTTTTTCGCGCCGTCGAAACTGAGGGTGATCTGGTCGAGCTTGGAATCGAGGATGCGCGCGGCGTTGCGCTCGTCGAGGAACGTGCCGTTGGTCGAGAGCAGCGCGGAGACGCTGTGCTGGTGGCAGAATTCGATGCGCTCGAAGATGTGCGGGTCCATGAACGGCTCGCCGAGCCCGATCAACATCATGTGTTCGGCGGAATCGCCCGCCTGGCGGACAAGACGTTGGAACACTTCGTCCGTCATATCGGCTTTGGACTGTTTATGGGTTTCGCGCGGGCACATGGGGCAGTAGAGATTGCACTTGGCGGTGGTTTCGACGATGTACTCGACGGGCAGGGCCGCCAGCCGGGAGCGCCGCGCCAGGTATCCCCACAGCAGCTTCGCTCGGTTCCAGGCTCTCATGTGTAATCTCATTGTACCTGTGGGGTATATTCGAGAGATCGCCGCACGGAAAACCGCGAGCAAGGAGCCGATTACGTGAAGATCACCATTTCGGGGGCCTCGGGGCTCATCGGGCGCCGGCTTTTGAAGGTCCTCAACAAGGACGGGAATGCGCTGCACGTGCTCAGCCGGCACGCCGGCACGAACCTGCCGCCCGGGGTGCGGCTGTCGGTCTGGGACCCGGCCAAAGGAGAGCCTCCCGCGGAGAGCCTGCGCGAAGCGGATGCGGTAATTCACCTGGCCGGCGAACCGGTGGCGCAGCGCTGGACGGGGAACGTCAAACAGCGCATCCGCGAAAGCCGCGTGGCGGGCACACGCAACCTGGTGGCGGCGCTGGCCAAGCTTTCGCGGCGGCCGGGCGCCTTGCTCTGCGCTTCCGCGACGGGTTATTACGGTTCGCGCGGCGATGAGATCCTCACCGAATCCTCCGCTCCGGGCAACGATTACCTGGCGGAGGTGTGCACGGCCTGGGAAAAAGAAGCGCTGGCCGCCGAAGCGCTGGGCATGCGCGTGGCGTGTGTGCGCACGGGCATCGCTCTCGATGCCCGCGGCGGAGCGCTGCACAAGATGCTGCCGGCGTATCGCCTGGGCGCGGGGGGAAAACTGGGCGATGGCCGGCAGTGGATGTCGTGGATCCACCTGGAAGACCTGGCGGGTCTGTACGTCTTCGCCCTCGACAACCCGGTGCGTGGGGCCGTCAACGGGGTGGCGCCTTATCCTGTGATGAATGCCGAGTTCACGCGCGCTTTGGCCGCCGCCGTGCACCGGCCGGCACTGTTTCCGGTTCCGAAGGTGGCGCTGCGGGTGCTGTTCGGCGAAGTGGGGGACGTGGTGCTGACCAGCCAGCGGGCGCTGCCGAAAGAGGCGGAGCGGGCCGGATTCCGTTTCCGGTTCCCGCAGTTGCCGCCCGCGCTGGCGGATCTGCTGAAACGCTGATCTCGGGCCGCTGGCGTATAATAGATGGAAGAACCTGAGAGGATCTGTGTCCCTGCCCACTTTCTTTCGTCTGTGCAAACATATTCTGATGATGCCCGTGCTCGAAGGCGGCGAGGAAACGCTGGTGGGCGGGCAGGCGGTAATGGAGGGCGTCATGATGCGCGCGCCCCACAGCTACTGCGTCGCCGTGCGCACGCCGGGGGGCGGCATCGTTACCGAAGAGATGCCGCTGGCGCGTATGTCGGAACTGTACCGGATTTTCCGGTACCCGGTGTTCCGCGGCATGGGGACGCTGTACCAGGCCATGAAACTGGGGCTGAAGGCGTTGCGCTTTTCGGCCATCGCGGCGCTCGAAGATCCGAACCAGGCGCCCGGCAAGCGGCCGCCGCAGGAGATTCCCGCGTGGGCCATCGCCGGCCCGCTGCTTTTTTCCCTGGCCGCCTTCATTTTCATGTACAAGTTCGTGCCCCTGTACGCGGTGACGAAATTGCAGACGGTCTATCCGGGGCTCGCCGGCCGCGGGGCGTTCAACCTGACCGACGGCATCATCCGCATCGCGATCTTCATCGGCTTTCTGTTCCTGCTCTCGCGTATGAAAGACATCCGGCGGATGTTCGAATATCACGGCGCCGAGCACAAGGTGGTTTTCAACTTCGAATCGGGCCAGCCGGTAACGGTGGCCAATGCCCAGCGGTTCACCACGTTCCACCCGCGCTGCGGTACCAGCTTCCTGTTCGTGATGATGATTCTGGCCATACCGATTTACACGCTCATCCCGTTCGATGGATTCCTGCTGAAGTTCGTGTCGCGCATTCTGCTGCTGCCGCTGATTGTGGGCGTGAGCTATGAGCTGGTCCGCTTCGCCGCCCGGCGGCGCGGATCGTTCCTGGCGGCCATCGCGGCGCCGGGCCTCTGGCTGCAGCGCATTACCACCAAGCCGCCGACCGACGAGCAGGCGGCCGTGGCCATCCGCGCGCTCGAGGGCGCCATGGCGCTCGAAGAGTCGCAGGGCGGCGAGCTGATCATCGCCTGATCATCCCATGCAATTCGTCCAGAAGCTCGATCAACTCGAGAAGCGCTACGACGAGCTGACCCAACAGATGGCCGATCCGGCCGTCATCGGCGACGGCGAGCAGTACCGCAAGATCACCAAGGCGCAGAGCGAGCTGTCCGAAATTATCGGCAAGTACCGCGATTGGAAAAAGATGGAAAGCGGCCTCGCGCAGGCCCGCGGCATGCTCGAAGAGCGCGACCCGGAATTGCGGGCCATGGCCGAGGAAGAGGTGGCCAGCCTGGCGCCGGAACTGGCGAAGGTCGAAGAGCAGATCAACGTGCTGCTGTTGCCCAAGGACCCCAACGACGAAAAGAACGTGGTGCTCGAGATCCGCGCGGGCACGGGCGGCGACGAAGCCACGCTGTTTGCCGCCGAGGTGTTCCGCATGTATTCGCGCTACGCGGAATCGCAGGGCTGGAAGATGGAAGTGACTTCCTCGAGCGAATCTTCCGTGGGCGGGCTGAAGGAAGTGATCGCGCTGGTCAGCGGCAACAAGGTTTACAGCCGGTTGAAGTACGAGAGCGGGGTGCACCGCGTGCAGCGCGTGCCGGTGACCGAACAGCAGGGGCGCGTGCACACTTCGGCGATTACCGTGGCGGTGCTTCCCGAGGCCGACGAGGTGGAGGTGAAGATCGACCCCAAGGACATTCGCATCGACACCTTCTGTTCCTCGGGGCCGGGCGGCCAATCGGTGAATACTACCTACTCGGCGGTGCGCATCACGCATCTGGCCACGGGCCTGGTGGTCTCCTGCCAGGACGAGAAATCGCAGATCAAGAACCGCGCCAAGGCCGAGCGCGTGCTGCGCTCGCGGCTCTATGAGATGGAACTGGAAAAGCAGCAGGCTGCCCTGGGCGCAGAACGCCGCAGCATGGTGGGCACGGGCGACCGCAGCGAAAAGATCCGCACCTACAACTTCCCGCAAAACCGCCTGACGGACCACCGCATCGGCTTTACGCTCCATCAACTGGATTTCGTGATGGACGGCAAGCTGGACCCGGTGTTCGACGCGCTCATCGCGCACTATCGAACCAACCAGGCCATGAATGGCGTGGCGGTCTGACGGCGGCGACGGCCTTGCAGCAGGGCACGCAACTGCTGGAGGATGCCGCCATCGCCGTTCCCCGGCTCACCGCCGAAGTGCTGCTGGCGCACGCCATGCATGTGGAGCGGGTCTACCTCTATGCCCACCGCGAACAGGAGTTGAAAGAGGTGGAGTGGCTGCACTACGGCCGCTACCTGCACGAGCGGCTGCAGGGCAAACCGACGCAATACATCACCCGGCGGCAGGAGTTCTACGGACGTGAATTTCGCGTGACGCCCGACGTTCTGATTCCGCGGCCCGAGACGGAGCACGTAGTGGCCGTGGCGCTCGCAGCGGCGGCGGGCGCCGGGCGTCTGCTCGACGTCGGCACGGGGTCGGGCGCGCTGGCGGTGACGCTGCAACTGGAGACCGGCGGCGAATTATGGGCTACCGACATTTCTCCCGCGGCCGTGGGGGTGGCCGCCGATAATGCGCGGCGCCTGGGCGCGCGCGTTGCCCTGGTGGTTTGCGATGTGATGGAAGCAATCGCCGCCGATACCATGGACCTGGTAGTCTCCAACCCGCCCTACGTGCCTCTTACGGAGCGGCAAGGCTTGCAGCGCGAGGTGCGCGACTGGGAGCCGCACGTGGCGCTCTTCGCCGGCCAGACCGGTTTCGAACTGTACGACCGGATCGCCGCCGATGCCGCGCGCGTGCTGCGTCCCGGCGGCTGGCTCGTTATGGAGCTGGGCTTCGGCAGTCTGGCCCACGTGTCCGCGCTGCTCGACGGCTGGCGGGATGTGCGCACGGAGCCGGACCTGGCGGGAATCCCCCGCGTGATCGCCGCGCGCCGCCGGTGAAGATGCAGACCGCACCTGCGCAGTGGTAGGCTGTCGGAAAAGGAGGGACGAAATGATTAAGACGATTGCCCTGGTACTATGCGCGGCGGCGCCGATGTTCGCCGGCGAAGGCTCGATGACTCTCGATGAGCGTGCGTACCTGTTACAGCAACTCGAGAGTTCCAAGAAAGAGATGCTGGCAAGCATCGAGGGATTGACTGCCGCACAATGGAAATTCAAACCGGCGCCCGCGGTCTGGTCCGTCGAGGAATGCGCCGAACATCTCATCCTGGCGGAGGACTACATCTTCAAAGGGGCGCAGCAGGTGCTGCAGACGCCCGCGGTGCCGCGGCCCGAGAAGTCCACTGCGGAGGTCGATCAGAAATTTGTCACGGGCGTCAAGGACCGCTCCCGGAAAGCGACGGCGCCCGAAGCGATCGTACCTTCGGGCAAATTCGCCACGCCCGCGGATGCGGCGCGCGAGTTCACGGCGCGGCGGGATAAGACCATCGAGTACGCCAAGACGACCAGCGACGGGCTCCGCGTCCATGTAGGACCGGGGCCGGTGGGTCCCATGGATGCGTATCAATTCCTGTTGCTGCTGGCCGCGCATTCCTCCCGGCACACGGCGCAGATCCTCGAAGTGAAGGCCAACCAGGATTACCCGAAGGCCGCCGCAGCGCTGCCATAGGCCCGCGCCGGGCTCCACCCGCTCCCCTCGCGCGCCCCTTGCGCCGATATAGTTTTTGATATATCGTGTGATATATCATGAGCAAGCAACCGTGGGGCTTTGGCGGCGCCTACCCATGGGCCGCCTTCGCTTTTGGGCGGCGGGGACGCTTCTTCGAATCGGGCGAAATCCGCCTGGCGATCCTCTCGCTGCTCAGCGAGGGCCCCAAGCACGGCTATCAGTTGATGAAGGAGATGACCGAGCGCTCGGGCGGAGTGTACAGCGCCAGCGCGGGGAGCGTCTACCCGACCCTGCAGCAACTGGAAGACGAGGAGCTGATCCGGTCCAAACAGCACAGCGGCCGGCGCGTCTGCGAGCTTACCAAGGCGGGCCGGAAGGAGCTCGGACGCGACCCGGACGGAGTCCGCCGGATCTGGGAGCGGGCCGAGGAGTGCGAGGACTGGGGACAGTGCCTGGGGCCGGAAACAATGATGGTGTTCGGGCCACTTTCGGCGGTGATGAAGGCCAGCCTGCGGGCCGCCGGGCGAGCGGGCACAGATCGCGTCCGCACCATTCTCGACCGCGCGCGCCGCGACCTGGAGGAGCTCTGAGGGAGCGGCTGGGGAGGTAGTGCATGGGAATCGGAATTCGCCTGGAGAATCTGCGCAAAGTATACGACACGCCGCCGCCCAGCGCGGCGCGGGGGGCGGGCTTTTCGTTTACGCCGATGCGGTCCGGCGCGCCCAAGGAGAAGAAGAAAAAGTTCGAGGTCGTGGCCCTCGACGGCGTTTCGCTCGAAATGCGCCCGGGCGAAGTCTTCGGCCTGCTGGGGCCCAACGGCGCGGGCAAATCGACCGCCATAGGGGTCCTGACCACGCGCACGCGGCCGACCAGCGGGCGCGCCTTCATCGGTGACTTCGACATCTGGCGGGAGCAGGTGAAAGCCAAGCGCCTGATCGGCGTGGTGGCGCAGCGGCCCAACCTCGATTTCGCCCTGACGGCGCGCGAGGTGCTGCTGTTTCATGGCGCCTATTTCGGCCAAAACGCGCGCGAACGCGCCAGGCGCACCGGGGAGTTGCTGGAACAG
The DNA here is from genome assembly GCA_020073615.1 of Terriglobia bacterium. GTDB lineage: Bacteria > Acidobacteriota > Terriglobia > Bryobacterales > Bryobacteraceae > JADGNR01. The sequence goes on along the minus strand of JAIQEX010000013.1, from coordinate 69,765 downwards.
TTCAAGCTGACCGACCGCGCCGACCACATGGTCCGAACTTTTTCCGGCGGCATGATGCAGCGCCTCTCCATCGCCCGCGCCATGATGCACGATCCCGAGATCCTGTTCCTGGACGAGCCCTCGGCCGGTCTCGATCCGCAGACGCGGCTGCTGCTGTGGGAGATCATCCGGGGCTACAACAAGCTCGGCAAGACCATCGTGCTCACCACCCACTACATGGATGAGGCCGACACGCTGAGCCACCGGCTGGCCATCATCGATCACGGCAAGATTATCGCGCAAGGCACGCCCCAGGAGCTCAAAGCGTCCATTCCCGGCGGATATCTTCTGCGGCTGCGATTCGACCGCGTGACCGAGGAGCTGATGGCCGAATTGAAGAAACTGCCCGGGGTGACCGAGGTACGCTCGGCGGACCACATCGCGGCCGACGTTTACGCCGACCGCGGAGGGCCGCTGATCGCCTCCATCGTGAACACGGCGCAGGCCGCGGCGATCGAGCTGCGCGATGTGCACATCTCCGAGCCGAGCCTGGAGAACCTGTTTCTGCACCACACCGGAAGGAGTTTGCGCGATTGAACTGGAAAACATTTTACGCCCTGCTTTCGCGCGACGGGCATGTGGCCCGCCGCAACCTGCTGCCCATGCTGGTGCAGAACCTGCTTCAGCCGATGCTCCTGACCTTTGTTTTCGGCCGTGTGCTGACCACCAGCGGCATGATGCAGGGGTCCTACAAGAGCGTGTTGCTGCCCGGCATCATGGCCATCAGCATGGTGCTGGCCGGCGTGCAGGCGGTGGCCATGCCGTTGATCGCGGAATTTCAGTTCACCCGCGAGATTGAGGACCGGCTGCTGGCGCCCATGGAGATCGGCTGGCTGGCGGTGGAGAAGATTGTCGCGGGAATGATCCAGGCGCTGGTGGCGGGCCTGGTGGTGATTCCCGCGGCGTGGCTGACGCTGGGCCGGGGGGTGAACCTGAACTTCGAACACCCGCTGGAATTCGTCGCGGTCTGCCTGCTGGTGGCGTTCTTTTCGTCGGTCGGCGGGCTGGCGCTGGGGTGCAGCGTGGGCCAGACGCAAATCGGCCTGATGTTCAGCCTGGTGCTGGCGCCCATGATGATGTTCGGCTGCGCCTACTATCCGTGGAGCGCGCTGCGCGCCTTCCCAGTGCTGCAATACGCGGTGCTCATCAATCCGCTGGTCTATGCCAGCGAGGGTCTGCGCGGCACGCTGACGCATGTCGAGCACATGAACACGTGGATTGTGATCGCCGTGCTGGCGAGCGTCAACGTTCTGCTGCTGGCGTTAGGCTTGAAGAAGTTCCACGGCAAAGCGGTAAGCTGAAGCGGTGCGGACTTACTTCCACGTCGACATGGACGCGTTCTTCGTGTCCGTGGAAGAGCTGTACGATCCGTCGCTCGCGGGCAAACCGGTGGTCGTCGGCGGGCGGCCCACCGAGCGCGGCGTGGTTTCGGCGGCGTCGTACGCGGCCCGCAAGTTCGGCGTCCATTCGGCCATGCCGCTGCGCACGGCTTACAAGCTCTGCCCCCAGGCTATTTTCGTCGACGGGCATCCGGAGCGCTATAGCGAGTACTCACACAAGGTCTACGATGTGCTGCTTTCGTTTTCCCCGCTGGTGGAGATGGCCTCGATCGACGAAGCGTACCTGGACATGACCGGGACCGAGCGCCTCCACGGGCCGCCGCTGCGCGCGGCCGATCGCCTGCACGCGCGCATGAAGAGCGAGACCCGCCTGAACTGCTCCATCGGCATTGCGGCTTCGCGGCTGGTGGCCAAGATCGGCTCGGACCAGGCCAAGCCCAACGGCGTGTTGTGGGTGATGGCGGGCCGGGAGGCCGCGTTCCTGGCGCCGCTCGACGTGCGCAAGGTTCCAGGTGTGGGCAAGGTGACGGAACGGAACCTGCACGCCCTGGGCATCCGCAAAGTGGGGGACCTGGCGCGCCTCGACGAAGCGTTCCTGGAACAGCGCTTCGGGAAGTGGGGGATGGCGCTCGCCGGAAAATCGCGCGGCCAGGATGCGGGCGGGTGGTACGACACCGAGATCGGCGCCGCCGAGGGGCCGAAATCCATCAGCCACGAGCATACCTTCAACGAGGACACGGCGGAGGTGGCGCAGATCGAGTCCACGCTGGCGCGGCTCTGCGAACTGGTGGGACGTCGCTTGCGCGAGCACGGACTTTTCGCCCGCACCATCCAGCTCAAGCTGCGCTACGAGGATTTTTCGACGATCACGCGCGCCCATTCCGTGGAGCGCGCGACGCAACTCGACACCGAGCTGTTCGCGGAGATCCGGGAGCTGTTCAAGACCAACTGGAAGGCCGGCGCCCAGGTGCGGCTGCTGGGAGTGCACGTTTCCGGCTGGGGGGAGGGCGCCGAGCAGATGAGCCTCATGGGGGAGGATCGCCACCAGCGCTGGCAGAACGCGATGGCCGCAGCCGACCGGATGCGCGACCGCTTCGGAGAATCGGCCGTCTCGCTGGCGGCGGGCCTGCGCGGGAACTTCCGCGAGCGTACCCACGAGAACCCGGCGGGCCTGCCGGGAAAGAAGAAGTAGGGAAAGACGATCTCGGCCTCCAGCAGCTACTACGCTACCGGCTCGTCCGATCTCTCAGCGGCGGGGGATGAGGCGCCCAATGCGCTCCATGACTGTGGCCACCACGCGGTCGCAGCGGTGGCCCATGAACGCATAGGTCTCGACCACCGCCGGGCCCATGCGGGTCTCCAGATCGCGGCGCAGCAGCGCGCGCGACCGGTGGAGCCGCGTCTTCACGGCCTCCTCCGACAGGCTCAGACACTGCGCCGTCTCGACCGTGCTCAGTTGTTCCACTTCGCGCAGCACAAATACCGAGCGGTACGTTTCCGGCAGGCCGTCGACCGCCGACTGCAGCACCTGCCCCAACTCGTCCCGCATCGCCTGCTTCTCGGGATCGTCCGCATTCGTCATACCCTGCCGCGCTTCTGCCATGATCTCTCCGTCGTCGTCTTCCAATGCCTGCAACCGCTTGCCTTTGCGCGCGCGCCCGAACGCCTCGTATAGCGCAATCTTCGTGACCCAGGTCGAGAACGCCGCTCTACCGGCGAACTGCTCCAGGTGCTCGTACGCGCGGACCCAGGCCTCCTGCAGTACATCCTCCGCGTCCACGTCGGAGGAGATCACCGACCGGATGGTGCGGTACAGCCGCTGATTATAGCGGCGCATCAGCAGTTCGTACAGGCGCGTCTCTCCGGCGCGCACACGGCCGACGATCTCTTCATCGGATAGGGACTGGCAGTCTTCCAACACGTTACCAGTATAGAGTCCCGAGCGTGCGAAAGGTTACCGTGCAACCAATCGGCCGCTGGCGACTCCGTGCTAGCGGAGGATTTCTCGTGACCAACACCATCGCAGCCACCGCCGGCCAGGCATTCACTCGAGAGCGCACCAGCCCGGCGCACCAGGCTTATCAGATTCTGCATTTTGCTTTTACCGTGGCGCCCATTCTCGCCGGGCTCGACAAGTTTTTCCACCTGCTCGCGAATTGGGACCAGTACCTGGCGCCCTGGATCGTAAGGCTGTCGCCCATCTCCGGCCACAGTCTGATGCTCGCCGTGGGAGTCGTAGAGATGGCGGCGGGACTTCTCGTCGCCCTGAAACCCCGCGTCGGCGCACCGGTTGTGGCCGCCTGGCTGTGCCTCATCATTGTCAGCTTGGTATCGATGGGCGCTTATCTGGATGTGGCGCTGCGCGATCTCGGACTGGCTTTGGGCGCGTTCGCGCTGTACCGTCTGGCCTCAGTGGCAGCAGATCCTGCATGATCGGCGGCAACAATTGCATGTTTTCGCGACAAAAAAGTCCGCATGTCAGTCGCAAGCTCGTTGGCGCCTGATCTGCATATAGACATAAACGAAATTGACAGGGGGGGAACAATGAACAGGAAACAGATCTTTCGTCTGGCACTGGTAAGCGCGTCGGCCGCCGTTTTTCTGGCCGTCGGCCTGCGTGCCGACGGCGACCGGGGCGACCGGGGAGATGGCCCGCGCAACGAGAAGCGGATGCCCAATCCCGGACAGCAGACCTTCCGCTTCGACACGTTTGGCGACGAGGCGTTCTGGGGCGACGCTCTCAAACTGCACCAGGCAATCGAGGGCTCTGCGTTGGGTGGCGTGGGTCCTGGCGTGAGCCCCGCCACCGCGCTCGCCGTGGGATTGAAGGTGGACGCCGACGCGCTTCCCGGTTCGCTCGTCAGCGATGTGCGCAACGGGAAGGTGAACCTCAATAGCCCGGCCACCACGCTGGCTCTGCTCAAGCTGAATGCGGTGGTGGGCGTGACCGGATTCTTCAACCCGGACGGCAGCTTGAAGTCCATGGGCATTCAGTGCGCGCTGTGCCATTCGACGGTGGACAACTCATTCACGGCGCCCGGCATTCCGGCCGGCAACATCGGGCACCGCCTGGACGGCTGGGCGAACCGCGACCTGAATGTCGGCGCCATCGTCAACCTGGCGCCCGATCTTTCCGTTCCGGAGAAGGTGCTGGGTGTGGACGATGCCACGCTCCGCAAAGTGCTGCTGGCCTGGGGGCCGGGAAAGTTCGACGCGGAAGTTTTCCTCGATGGCAAAGCTTTCCGGCCGGACGGTTTGACTGCCGCCGTGCTGATCCCGCCCGCGTTCGGCCTGGCGGGCGTCAACCTGCACACCTGGACCGGTTGGGGCTCGGTACCCTACTGGAATGCCTTCGTGGCCGTTCTGGAAATGCACGGCAAGGGCCGGTTTTTCGATCCGCGGCTGAGCGATCCCGTGCAATTTCCCGTGGCCGCGCGGAACGGCTTCAATAACGTGCAAATCGACCCGGCGGACGACCGCGTCACCTCCAAACTGGCGGACCTGCAACTCTATCAGTTGAACATTTCGGCGCCTAAGCCGCCCGCCGATCCCTCGAACCTGGCGGCGGCCAACCGCGGCGAGGCGCTGTTCAACGGCAAGGCCCGTTGCGCCACCTGCCATACGCCGCCGCTGTTCACCGAGCCCGGCTGGAATGCGCACACCCCGGCCGAAGTCGGTGTGGACGATTTCCAGGCCAACCGCTCGCCCGACAAAATCTACCGCACGTCGCCTTTGGCCGGACTCTTCACTCATCAGAAGGGCGGCTTTTATCACGATGGCCGCTTCCCGACCCTTCCCGACGTGGTGAACCACTATGACGGCCTGATGCACCTGCAACTGAGCGACAGCGAAAAGAGCGACCTGGTGAAGTATCTGCTGACGCTGTAAAGCGTGATTTCCGTTGGCCCGCCACCGAGGTGAATCCCGTCGTCCAGATGATGTTGCCGATGGCGGGCATCGTAGGCATGCTCGAAGAGGGCGTGGGCCCCATGATGCGCGAGGCCGGGTTGCTGCTGACGATGGGCGCGATGGAAGAGGAGGTTCGCCACGTAGTCGGCGAGCGCTCCGTGCCGAATGCGGAACGCCAGGCGAGCCCCAAGGCGGCTGGCGTCCCGGACACCCTGGCGCTCGGCAACGGAGTGACTTACACCTGGAACGGCCGGTTGCAATTGGCCGGTCTGACCGCGGGCAACCTGCTGGCCCTGAGCCTGTACCCATGCGACCAGGGGCAGACCGCCTGCACGTCAGGCAACAACGGGCAGATCTGGCGGCAGACCATCAGCGTGGCTAACCAGGTGAAAGGCCGGCCAGGAACACGGGCGCGTGCGTGACCACGCCGGGCACCGGGCGGACGCTATGATGGAGAAGGGCGTCGTGTGGAGCAGATCGATGCGGCAGGCAATCCGGGCGTGGGAAAACCGCATGCACGGTTTGAAAGGGGTTGCTTGAAAACGGGCTGGCTATTTTAGCCGGTACCGCGTCAAAATCTACATATGGCAGCACACAAACAGCTCTCCCTGCTCGCCACCGGCGCGCGGGCGCCCGATTTCCGGCTGCCGCTGCTGGGCGGGGCGGAAACCACGCTCGCGGAGATTGTGGCGCACCCTCCGGCGGTGCTGGCGTTCTTCAAGGTTACCTGTCCGGTGTGCCAGCTTACGTTTCCGTTTCTCGAACGCCTGCATGCGGGCGGCACGCTCGCCATCTACGGCATTTCGCAAAACGATGCCGGCGATACCCGCGAATTCAACCGGCGGTTCGGGGTAACGTTTCCCACATTGCTGGACAACGAAGAGAATGGCTTTCGGGCGAGCAACGCATTTGGCATCTCGAGCGTGCCCACCCTGTTCCTGGTGGAGCGCGCTGGCTCCGTCGCGCGCGTGGTCGAAGGCTGGAGCAAGCGGGACATCGAATGGCTCGCGGGCAAAGCCGGCGTTGCCGCGTTCCGCCCGGACGACAACGTTCCGGAATGGAAGGCCGGTTGAGGGTCGCGCAACTGAGCTCCCGGCGGGAGCTCGCAGCCACGATAGAATGTAGATAGCCCGATGGCCAACAAATTCGAAGAAGTTCTGGGTACCGCGGCGGCCATTGCCAAGGGGATGAGCGTCACGTTCAAGGAGATGCTGTCGCCCACGGTGACGGAGTACTATCCCGACGAGCCGCCGAAATTCGAGGAGCGCTACCGCGGCGCCCATGTGCTGCAGCGCGACGAAAACGGCATGGAGAAATGCGTGGCGTGCTTCCTGTGCGCCGCCGCCTGTCCTGCCAACTGCATTTACATCGAGGCCGCCGAGAACACCGCGCAGACCCGCATCTCGGGCGGCGAGCGCTACGCCAAAGTCTACAATATCGATTACAATCGCTGCATTTTCTGCGGCTACTGTGTGGAAGCCTGCCCCACCGACGCCATCACCCACGGCCATGGCTTCGAGGTGGCCAGCTACAACACCGCCACGCTGGTCAAACGCAAGGAAGACATGCTCGCGCCTGTACCGGCGGGCGCCCAGGCCCCGGTAGTGGCGGCGGGCGAGGGGCCCGCGCACTAGCGGCGTCCCGAGAACGCCTTATGTTTCGCGCCGTCCGGGAACAGATCGACACCATCTTCCGCGAGGACCCCGCGGCCAAAAGCGTCATCGAGATCTTCTTCTGTTATCCCGGCTTCCACGCCATCCTGGCGCATCGCCTGGCGCACAAACTGTACCGCTGGGGGGTGCCCCTGGCGCCGCGCGTGCTCTCGCAGATCAGCCGCTTCTTCACGGGCATCGAGATCCACCCCGGCGCCCGCATCGGCCGCCGCTTCTTCATTGATCACGGCATGGGCGTGGTGATCGGCGAGACGGCCGAGATCGGCGACGACGTGCTGCTCTACCAGGGCGTAACGCTGGGCGGTACGGGCAACGAAAAAGGCAAGCGCCACCCCACGCTGGGCAGTCGCGTGGTGGTGGGCACGGGCGCCAAGGTGCTGGGCAACATCCGCATCGGCGACAATGTCAAGATTGGCGCCGGCTCGGTGGTGGTGCATGCCGTCCCGGACAACTCCACCGTGGTGGGCGTGCCCGGCCGGGTGGTGCGCATCCGTCCCGAGGGCGGGCCGCTGGAACACGGCAGGCTCCCCGATCCCGAAGGCCAGGCCATCGACGACCTCGCCCGCCGCGTGGCCGAACTGGAGGCCGCCATGCGCCAGTTGCTCTCCGAACACCAAGTCAAGAGCTAGGAGATTGTATCAGCGGGTGGCCGGGGCCGTCAATATCCCGACAAAGTACCGATAGTACCAACAGGTCCTTTTATCCGTTGACTCTTTGTGCCGGTCGATATACAGTTGAACCATGCGAAGATTACTCCTGATTTTGGGGCTTGCTTTGCTGAACACCGGCCTGCTGATGAGCGCCAGTGTTGTGGTATTGACGTTTGACGATCTGGTGCCGTACTCGCAGGTGGGCCAAAATCAAAATTATGCCAACCTTGGAGTTCACTTCACCCTCACGGATCACGAGGTGCAAGTGGGGCTGGACAACGGCGATCCCTACGATTGGGGCCTCAACGGCACCAACGGACCCTATTTTGATGCATTTAACGGGTGGCCGTCGTATGCGATGACCATCACCTTTGACGCCCCGCTATTGAGCTTCTCTGTCGACGCAGCGCGCTCCAACGGCTCGCAGGTCGGCGATGCGGTGCTGGTGTCGGCATTCAACGGGCTCATCCCCCTGGGTTCCGTCAACATCCCGTTCGGCCTGGTGAATACCTGGTCGACCGCGACCCTGGACTTCAACGGCGCCGTCTTCGACAAGGTGACGATTGAAGGAACGGGCGCGGGATATCATCCGTACGGCATCGACAACATTGTTTTCACCAGGGCGCCCGTCACCTTGCCGGAGCCCGGCGCGGTGTGGTTGACCGCCGCCGGCGGTTCGCTGCTGCTCCTCAGGCGCCGCCTTCGGCGAAGCGCATAACGCGCGCCCGCGAAGCTCCGCCCGGTCCCACGCTACACTATCTTCATGACCCGCAGACTGGTATGGCTCCTCGTCCTCTTCGCCGGTTTCGCCGCCGCCCAGGACCGCGTCTTCGAGCTCCGCACGTACACCTGCCATGAAGGCAAGCTGGAAGCCCTGAAAGCCCGCTTCCGCGACCACACCATCGCCATCTTCAAGCGCCACAACATGGAGAGCGTCGGCTACTGGATTCCCCAGGACCCCGAGCGGTCGAAGAACACCCTGATCTACATCCTGGTGCACCCCAGCCGCGAAGCCGCCGACAAGAACTGGGCCGCGTTCCGCGCCGATCCCGAATGGGTGAAGGCCAAGGCCGATTCCGAAGCCGCCGGACCCATCGTGCAGAAGGTGGATTCGGTCTTCATGTCCCCGGCCGATTTTTCGGGGCTGAAGTAGCCATGCCGGGCACGCGGCTCGCGATCCTGTTGCTTCTGGCCGCCGCTCTGGCGAGTGCCGGGCCCATCTCCAGTTGCGCCGCCAACGCCGCCGGCGGCGTCACCTGCAATATCTTCGAGACCGATGCGCAAGGGAACCCCGCGGAGGTCTCCAGCGTCTTCGCCCTCGGCACGTCCGTTTTTTCGGGATGGGTCGTGCTGCTGGAGAATCCTCTGGCCTTCGTCAACGATGTCACCCAGTGGAGCGATGTGTTGCACTTCATCGACGACGGCTCCGGCCTCACCGCCAGCACCGCGCAGTTGCTGTCCGATGGCTGCAACTGTTTTCCCGGCTTCGACACCGTGAACGCGGCGCCGCACGTCTTTCTGGTGGAGACGCAGACCGGCACGGGCAGCGACTTCGCCGATTTCACGGCCTTCCAGGCGCCGCCCAACACCTATAACATCTTCAGCGGCGCGCCGGTGAATGAGAATGAAGTGCCCGAGCCGGCGGGCGCCCCGCTTGCCGCGGGCGGCCTGCTGGTGGTGGCGCTGGCGATCGGCCGCAGAGCGCGGCCGGGTGGCCGCGCCCGGACGAGGGCGTCCGCCCCACACGGCGAATCGGTACAATAGAGATCCGACAGCCCGTGGAACCCCCCATCGAGACTCCTTCCAAAACGGCGCGCGCCGCGCACATGCGAACGCTCGTCGAGCAATTGCAGAAGCTGGAGAAGCGCCTGCGCCAGGGCGGCGGGGCGGCGCGCATCGAGCGCCAGCACCGCGCCGGAAAGCTGACCGCCCGCGAGCGGATTGCCGCCCTGCTCGACCCGGACGCGTTCTTCCTGGAAATCGGCCTGCTCCTCGCTTATGACCGCTACGACGGCCAGGCGCCCGCCGCCGGGGTGGTCACCGGGCTGGGGAAAGTGGAAGGCCGGCCCGCCGTGATCGTGGCCAACGATGCCACGGTGAAGGCCGGCGCCTGGTGGCCGGAGACCATCACCAAGATCCTCCGCGCGCAGGAGATCGCCATGCGCAACCGGCTGCCCATCGTCTACCTGGTGGATTCAGCCGGCGTCAACCTGCCCTACCAGGACGGCATTTTCCCCGGCCAGTACGGCGCCGGGCGCATCTTCTATTACAACTCCCTGATGCGGCGCAAACTGCGCATCCCGCAGATCGCCGCGGTGATGGGGCCGTGCATCGCCGGCGGCGCCTACCTGCCGGCCCTGAGCGACGTGATCATCATGGTGGAGGGCGTCAGCTTCATGGGACTGGGCGGGCCCAACCTGGTGAAGGGCGCCACCGGGCAGGTGATCGATTCCGAACCGCTGGGCGGCGCGCGCCTGCACACCGCCATCAGCGGCGTGGCGCACTACATGGCCGCCGACGACGCCGATTGCCTGGAGCGCATCCGCCAGCGCTTCCGCCAGATGCCCGCGCCCGCCGCCGGCCCCACGGAGAGCGACGCGCCCGAGCGCGACGCCGCCGGACTCTACAGCGTGCTGCCCGCCGACCATCGCCTGCCCTACGATATCGAGGACGTCCTCTACCGCATTTTCGACGCCGCCGATTACGCCGAATTCCAACCCGAGCACGCGCCCGAGCTGCTGTGCGCCAACGCCCGCCTGGCGGGGCGACCGGTGGCCGTGATCACCAATCGACGCGGGTTTCTCAAGGCCGAAGGCCGCCCGCGCATCGGCGGCATCGTCTATACCGAATCGGCGCGCAAGGTGGCCTACTTCGTCGAAACCAGCGAGCGCCTGGGCCACCCGCTCGTCTACCTGCAGGATGTCTCCGGCTTCATGGTGGGCCCGGAAGCCGAGCGCGCCGGCATCATTCGCGCCGGGGCGGAAATGGTGGAGACCATGTCCTGCGCCACCGTTCCCAAAATCGTGCTCACGCTCAACCACGCCAGCGGCGCGGGCTACTACGCCATGGCCGGCCAGGGCTTCGACCCCAACTTCACGTTCAACTGGCCCACCGCGCGCATCGGCGTGATGGAAGGCGAATCGGCGGTGAATGCGCTGTTTGCCGCGGAGATCGAGAAGCACAAAGGCGGCGCCCTGCCCGACGAACTGCGGGAGGAAATTGCTAAGACCCGCGCCGATTACGAACGCTGGCTGGACGCCCGCTTTGCCGCCGCACGCGGCCACGCCGACGCGGTGATCGACCCGCTCGACACGCGCCGCGTGCTCAGCTTCGCCCTGGAAGCGTGCCTCTCCCCGGCCCCCGGCCCCTCTTCCCCGGCCCCCGGCCCCTGGCCCCCGGCCCCGGCGCGGAGCGAAGCGGAGCGCCCATGATTCGCATCGCCAATGGCCAGGGATTCTGGGGCGACTGGCTGGAAGCCCCGGTGCGCCTGGTGGAGCAGGGCCCCATCGACTACCTGGTGCTCGATTACCTGGCCGAGGTCACCATGTCGATCCTGCAGAAGCAGCGGCAGGAGAATCCCCAACTCGGCTACGCGCGCGACTTTCCGCCGCTCATCGCGCGCATCGCCCGCCAGATCCGCGAACGCGATGTGAAAGTCGTCGCCAATGCCGGCGGCGTCAACCCCGCCGCCTGCGCCCGCGAAGTGGTGCGCCTGGCCCCCGGATTGAAGGTGGCGGTGGTGACCGGCGACGACGTGTACCCGCGCCTGGACGAATTCCTGGCCAAGGGCTACGAGATGCGCGATATGGACACGGGCGAACCGCTGGCCGCGATCCGCGCCCGCATCCTTAGCGCCAACGCCTACATCGGCGCTTTCCCGCTGGCCGAGGCGCTGGCCACCGGCGCGCACGTGGTGGTAGCGGGCCGCTCCACCGATACCGCGCTCACGCTGGCCCCCATGGTCCACCGCTTCGGCTGGAAGCCCGGCGAGTACGACAAGCTGGCCAGCGGCACCATCGCCGGCCACATCGTCGAGTGCGGCGCGCAGACCACCGGCGGCAACTGCCAGGCGGACTGGCAGAGCATCCCCGACATGGCCAACATTGGCTACCCCATAGTCGAGGCCGAACCCGACGGCTCGTTCTGCGTCACCAAACATCCCGCCGCCGGCGGCCGCGTCGATTCCCACACCGTGAAGGAGCAACTGCTCTACGAGTTGGGCGACCCCAGGAACTACATCACCCCCGACTGCGTGGCCGACTTCACCACCATCCGCCTGGAGGATGCCGGGCCGGACCGCGTGCGCGCGAGCGGCATCCGCGGCGGCCCGCGCCCGCCCACCCTCAAGCTTTCCATCAGCTACGCCAACGGGTGGAAGGCCATCGGCACGCTGGTCTACTCCTGGCCGCAGGCGCTCGAAAAGGCACGCGCCGCCGATGGCATCGTGCGTGAGCGCCTGCGCCGCCTGGGCCTGGCATTCGACGAGATCTACACGGAGTATTTCGGAGTGAACGCCTGTCACGGCGCCGCCGCGCCGCGCAACGCCGACCCGCCCGAAGTGCAGCTTCGCATCGGCGTGCGCGGCGCCGACAAGAAGGCCGTAGATCGCTTCACGCGCGAGTTGATTCCGCTGGTGTTGAATGGCCCGCCCGGCGCCACCGGCTTCGGCGAGGGCCGCCCGCCGGTAAGAGAGATTGTGGCGTACTGGTCGGCGCTGGTGCCGCGCGAAGAGATCGCGACGCGCGTGGAAGTGGTGGAATAACGCACTGCAAGAAAAAAAAGAGAGCCCTTGCGGGCTCTCTTTCGCTCAGAACGCTCGAGGATTTGTAATTCGACCGTGGCGGCCCGAGACCGGACCACGTTCGGGACGATTACCTCTTGATCAACCGTTTCGCGAACAGGCCGAGTCCCAGCAGGGCGCCGCCCAGCATGCTGAACGTGGCCGGTTCCGGAGTGGCCGTGCCGACTTCCAGGTTGTTGAGGGTGCCGAAATTGCCGCTGATCGTTGCAAAAGTAACTGACGTGATGCCTACGGCTTGGTCGGTGGCAGGGTCCCAGGCGATGAATCCCGTAAAAGCGTTCATGGACGCAGCGGTGACCCCAAAGCTGGCAGCGGAGCCGTCGGCGAGATTCAGGTTCACAAACACGGTGTCAGTTGGGGCCAAGACAAGGTTGCCGTCGGTGACAAAGAAATTGCCGCCGATGGCGTTGACGGGTGAGGTTCCGTTAAACGTCAGCGTCAGGGTTCTATTGAAGTCCCAAGTGAAAGACAGGTCGCCGAGACCGCTGCCGGCCATCTGTAGCGCCAGAAGGGTCGAGGTAGTGGGAACCGTCTCGGTCCCGTCGCTAGCGCTGTACGCGAACGCTCCCGCGCCGAACTGGTTCGGAGATGGCACGAGAGTGCTTAGGGCATCGAAGCTCTCGAGGTAGAACGGCAGGTTCGGGGGACTCGCCATCAAGCCCTCAAAGCCAGCCTGGTTGTCCGTCATGAACACTGTCGTGATTGCGTTCGCCTGAGTCGGCAGGCCGAGGGCGATGACGCATGCGCAAATCACTAGGAATGCAAGATGTTTTTTCATATCGTCGTCCTTTTGTGTTGTCCTTTCGTGTCTGGGCATCAGTCTTTCTTGTGGCGCCACCACGATAAATCCTAACAAGGCCCTATTCTCCTTTTGAGGACATGCCAAGCCAGCGGTAGTAGCTCAACCACACTCCGAAGTATACAAGGAACACCTGTGAATTTCTCAAAAAAAAGAGAATTTTGGACCGCTTTAGTACCGTAGGAATTTTCTTCGGTACTAGTAGCCGGTTGGGCGCCCGCAACGTGTCACAATGGGACCGAGATCTCCATGAAGATTCCCCTCTCCCGGATCGCCCACACCCGTTCCGGCGACAAGGGCGACACCTGCAATATTGGCGTGATCGCCTACGACCCGCGCCACTACCCGGTGCTGGTCCGCGAAGTCACCGCCGCGCGCGTCAAGCGGCATTTCGGCGAGTTGGTCGCGGGCGAAGTCGAGCGCTTCGAGCTGCCCAACTTGGGCGCCTTGAATTTTCTGCTCCACCAGGCGCTGGGCGGAGGAGGAACCGTCTCCCTGCGGACCGACGCCCAGGGCAAAACTTTCGGCGCATCCCTGCTGGCGCTCGAAATCGAGCTGCCGCCCGAGGTATAAGAGGTATAATAGGTCCACGGCGCGAGCTCCGCGCGCCGGAGCGTTGGTCTCCGCCTGCCTACGGATGCGAATCTCATGAGCGATGTTCTCGAAGCCGTGCAACGCGGCCGGGTGCTGCGCCTTTTCCTCAACCGCCCGCAGAAGCGCAACGCCCTGAACGCGGAGCTCTGCCGCGCCTTGGCCGGGGCGCTCGAGGACGCCGGCCGCGATCCGCAAATCGGCGCCATCCTGCTGACCGGTAACGGGATAGCCTTCTGCGCCGGGATGGACCTCGGCGAGATCGCCCAGGGAAGCGTGGAGGAGATCAACCGCGCGCACGAGCGGCTGTTCACCATCGGCGCGCGCCTCGCCACCCCGCTGGTGGCCGCCGTCCAGGGGGCGGCGCTGGGGGGCGGCACCGGCCTGGTGGCCAACTGCCACGTGGTGATTGCCGCCGAGGACGCCTCTTTTGGCCTCACCGAGATCCGCCTGGGCCTGTGGCCGTTCCTGGTGTTCCGCGCCGTCGCTGCCGCCCTGGGGGAGCGCCGCACGCTCGAAATGGCCCTCACCGGCCGTGCCTTGGAGGCCCGGGAGGCCAAGGAGATCGGACTGGCTCACGAGATCGCCCCGGACGCGGACGCGCGCGCCCTGGAAGTGGCGGAATCCATTGCCGCTTTCAGCCCCACCGCCATCCGCCAGGGAATGGGCTTCGTACATCAGGTTCGCGGCCAGGACTGGAATGCGGCCGGCCAGATTGCCCGCCGCGTGCGCAACGAAGTGTTTCGAAGCCCGGATTTTCAAGAGGGTATCCGCGCCTTCCGGGAGAAGCGGCAGCCCCGCTGGCCCTCTCTGGCGGAGCCGGGACAATGAGAAGCCGCGAAGAAATTGCCCGTCCACTTGGCCCGGCAGGCGGCACCGCCTGCCCCACCACTGCAAAGGCAGGAGGTGTGTCCTGGTGGCGCAGGCGGTGCCGCATGCGATCGGCGGACACGCTACCCAAGATCTTGGGGGATAATTTTCGGGGATACTGGTTGCTGTGGTGGATTTGCTTTACTTTTGGCCGCGGCGCGGTTAGTATGGTTGCAACTCCCCCGAAGCAGAGGATAACGCTTTGCTAAAACTCAAACGCATCGAACTGCAGGGATTCAAGTCCTTCTGCGAGCGTACCGAGCTCCGTTTCAGCGGGGAAGGCATCGCCGCCATCGTGGGACCCAACGGCTGTGGCAAGTCCAATATCAGCGATGCCATCAGTTGGGTGCTGGGCGAACAGTCCGCCAAGAGCCTGCGCGGCACGCGCATGGAGGACGTAATTTTCGCGGGCACACGTGATCGCAAGCCGCTGGGCATGGCCTACGTGACCATGACCCTGGTGGACCCGGCCGCCCCGGTGCACGCACGGCCGGAACATGCCGGTCCCGTCCCGGTGGAGCCCGGACAGCCGCTGCGGCCCGGCGAAGTCACCATTACCCGGCGCCTGTTCCGCTCCGGGGAAAGCGAATACCTGATTGACGGCCGGCCGGCGCGCCTGCGCGACATACAGGACATCTTCATGGGCACCGGCCTGGGGCCGGAGAGCTACGCCATCATCGAGCAGGGGCGCATCGGCCAGATCCTCAGCTCCAAGCCGCAGGACCGCCGCTCGGTGATCGAAGAGGCCGCCGGCATCACCCGCTTCAAGACCCGCAAACGGCTGGCCGAGGCCAAACTGGAGGGCGCCAAGCAGAACCTGGCGCGGGTTTACGACATTCTGGAGGAAGTCACCCGCCAGGTGAATTCGCTCAAGCGGCAGGCCTCCAAGGCGCGGCGCTACAGCGAGCTCAAGGGCGAACTGGAGGCGCGGCTGCGCGTGGCGCTCTCCGGAAAGTACCGGCTGCTGGAGCGCGACGCCGCCAAGACGGCCATTGATCTGAACCTGGCGGCGGCCGAACTGCGGTCGTTGGGCGAGCAGGTGGCGGTGCGCGAGCAGGCCCACGAGCAAAACCAGGCGGACTGCTACGAAACCGAGCGGCGGCTCACCGAAGCGCGTAGCGTGCTTGCGGAAATGAACCTGGAGCGGGAGCGCACGCGCGGCCGCCTGGAATCGCAGGCCAAGGAGAGCGGCGCCATCGAGCAGCGCATCGCGCAGGCGGAAAACGAGGCGCGGGAGCTCACGCTGCGCCTCGAAGCCCTGGAGCAAGAGACCAGCGTCCACCGCCAGACCGTGGAAGGGTTGGAAGGGCAGATCGCCCAGGGGCGCGCCCGCACGCTCGAGATCAACGAGCAGCGCGAGCAATTGCAGACCCGCGTGGGCGAGCGGGAACGAGCCATCGAAACGGGCAGGCAGGCCATCCTGCGGCTGCTGGGCGAGGCCTCCACGCTGCGCAACCAGCTCGCCCAGGTGGAAGAGTACCTGGCCGGCGTGGAGCGCGAAACCGCCCGCGCCACGCGCGAGGACCAGGTGGCCACCGGCGAGATCGAGCGGTTGGAAGCTTCGCGGAGGCAGCTCTCGGAAACCGTGGCCGCGCGCCAGCTCGAGCTGGAATCGGTGGTGGCCGAACGGGGCCGCACCGAGGAGGACTTGGCCGGCCAGCGGCGCGCCGCCGCCGAGCTGCGCCGCGAAATCGACGCCCTGAAGGACGAAGTGTCGCAGCTTCAGGCGCGCAAAGAGTCGCTTGAGCAGGTGCTGGCGCACCGCACCTACACCACCGAATCGGTGAAGCGCCTGTTCGCCTCGCTCGAAACCGGCCAGGCCGCCGGCCTGGCGCCCCTGGGCGTGCTGGCCGACTACGTGGAGGTGGATGCGCACCTCGAAAAGCCCGCCGAGGAGTTCCTGCACGAAGAGCTGGAGTACGTGGTGGTGGAGAACTGGCAGCAGGCCGAGCGCGGCCTGGAGTTCATCCGCGCCGAACGGGACGGGCGCGCCACCTTCCTGGTGCACCCCGAGCCCAACGGCAACGGGCACGGCCATCTGCCCGAGCCCGACATCGGGCCGGAGACGGGCATCGCGGCGCGGCTGAGCGAATCGCTGCGGCTCACCAACGGGTTCAAGGATCGCGCGGTGGACCTGCTGCCGCGCCTCTCGTTGTGCTTCCTGGCCGAAGACCGCGCGGCTGCGCAGCGCCTGGCGGTGGCCTATCCGCACCTTTATTTTCTGCTGGCCGACGGGGTCTCCTACCACGGGCACACGGTCACCGGAGGCAACAAGACCGGCGCCGGCCCGCTGGCCATGAAGCGGCAGGCCCGCGAGCTGGCGGTTACCCTGCGCACGCGCCAGAAAGCGCTCGACGAGCGGCTGGGGAAACTGGACGGCTTGAGCCAGGAGATCATCGCCCTCGAAGCTTCGCTCGAGCACCTGCGCGGGCTCCAGCAAAGCCGCGAGAAGGATCGCGTCGCGCTCGACCACCAGATGGGCAAGCTGGGCGAAGACTTGGCGCGTTCCAATTCGCGCCTCTCGGTGGCGCGCCTGGAGCTGGAGCGCCTGCGCCGCGACGCCTCGCAATCGGCCGGGCAGCGCGAGCGCAATCTCGCCGCGGTGGAAGAGAAGGAGCGCCTGCGCGCCGGCCACGAAGAGGCCCTCGAAGGCGAGCGGCGGGAACTGGAGAAACTGGAGGGCGAGGCGGCGGCCATAGGCGAGGAACATGCGGCCACGCGCGCCGCGCTGGCCGGGCTGGAAGAGCGCCATCGCGGCGAGCGCAGCGCCATGGGCCGCCTCGAGCAGCAGTCGCGGGAGACGGCCGGGCGGCGCGACGCCATCGCCCCGGCCATCGAGCTCATGGGCGAGCAGCGCGCGCGCCTGTTGGCCGACAACATCGGGCTGGAGGAGAAGTCGGCGCGCCTGGCGGGCGAGATCGCCGGGCTCGAAACCACGGTCGCAGAGACGGCCGCGCGGGAGGCCGCCATGCGCGAAGCGCTGCGCGCGGGCGAAGAAGAGTTGAAGGGGTTTCGCGCGGGCGTGCAGGAGGGCCTGGAGCGGCGCTCGCAGATCGAAGTGGAGCTGGTGCGCAAGCAGGCCGAGTTGCGCTTCCTGGACGAGACCAGCCGTAAAGAGCTCAACTGCCCGGTGGAGTCGCTGGCCGCCGCCGACGACCCGGTGCCCGGCGAGGACGCCATCGCCGAAGCCGCGCAGGCGGCCGACGAGGTGCGCAACCGCATCGAGGCGCTCGGCCCGGTGAACCAGGCCGCCATGGAAGAGTTTCAGGAGGCACACGAGCGGCAGGAGTTCCTGAGCGCGCAGCGCCAGGACCTGATCGACTCGATTCGCGACACCGAGAAAGCCATTCAGGACATCGACGAGGTGTCGCGCCAGAAGTTCGCCGAGGCCTTCGAGGCCATCAACGCCAATTTCCGGGTGAGCTTCCAGACGCTGTTCGGCGGCGGAACCGGCGAAATGCGGCTCACCGACCAGGAGAACCTGGCCGAATCGGGCATCGACATCGTGTGCTCGCCTCCCGGCAAACGGCTGCAGAACGTGCTGCTGCTATCGGGCGGCGAAAAAGCGCTGGCCGCTGTGGCCCTGCTGATGGCGATTTTCCGCTACCAGCCGAGCCCCTTCTGCGTGATGGACGAAGTGGACGCGCCGCTCGACGAGGCCAACATCGGCCGCCTGACGCGGCTGCTGGCGGAGATGTCGCACCAGACGCAGTTCGTGGTGATCACCCACTCCAAGCGGACCATGGAGGCGGCGCAATCGCTCTACGGCGTCACCATGCAGGAGCCGGGCGTCTCGCGCCTGGTCTCGGTGCGGTTCCACGGCGAAGCGGCCGCCCCGGCGGCGTAAGAGGCCGGGCCCCGCGCCCGCACCCCGCCCGCTCCAACTCGTGTAGTCTATGGAAGGGCGCCGGGCATGAACAACTCCTTTGTCAGGCAGGTGATTGAACTGGCGGTGAGCAACGTGGGCCGCGACGGCGGGCCGTTCGCCGCCCTGGTGGTGAAAGACGGCATCGTCATCGCCACCGGCGCCAACCAGGTGACGCGCACCCACGATCCCACCGCGCACGCCGAGATGGTGGCCATCCGCGAGGCGTGCCGCGTGCTGGGCGAGTACCAGCTCACGGGCTGCGACCTGTACACCTCGTGCGAGCCGTGCCCCATGTGCCTGGGGGCGATCTACTGGGCGCGGCCGGCGCGCGTCTTCTTTGCCGCCACGCACGACGACGCCACCGCGGCCGGTTTCGACGACTCCTTCATTTACCTGCAACTGGCGGTGCCGCACGCACAGCGCACCATTCCCATGATCCACGTGGTGGACGAGCAGGCCGGCAGGCCCTTCGAGGAATGGGTGAGCAAGCCCGGCAAGACGCCGTACTGAAAGCTCAGCTTCCGCCGCCGGTGCGCCGTTCCACTTGCTCGATGGCCTTCTCGAATTCACCGGGCGTGTGCAGGGTGATGGTCTTTCCCTTCAGCTTCGCCACCGCGATGCTGATGCTGTCGGGCATGCCCGGCTCGGCCAGCCCGGCGCCGGGCACCGGCGGTGGCGGAGGGAGGGGCGGCCCCTGACGCGCCAGAGGCGGCGGGGCGACGGATGGGGCGATCCGCGGAAAGGGCATGAATTGCAGGTAGAAGAAGTGGGGAGCGGTCCCGTGCGGCTTCTCCAACACGTCTTCGGAAATCTTGTCCGCGAAACGCGCCTGCGGCCCCAGAAACACCACCGCATCGGACGGCTCCGGGGCGCGCAGCTCCTCATTCACCATGCCCGCCAGCAGGTCCAGGTGGCCGGTGCGGTTCTGAAGCACATGGTAGTCCACCAGCCCCAGTTGGAGCTCGTTGATGGCCTGCGCCACCTGGTCCATCTCATCGGGGGTGAAACCATCCTGGCGAAACAGGATCTTCTGCTGCTCCAGATTGAATACGATCAGCCGCACCGAACGCGCGGGCACCCGTTCCAGAAACGAAGCGAGCGTGGCCAGCAGCATCACGCGGTCGCCGGCGCGCATGCTGGTCCTCCGCGGGGCCAGCGGCGCGGCATTCAACAGCACCGTCAGCCGGAAGGGCGCGGCATCGTCGGGAGAACGCGGCCGGGCGGGCAAGGTGCGCAGGGAAAGATCGGCGACGGTACGCTCCGGTATGGCCAGCTTTACGCTGCGCTCGCTCCGTCCCAGCTTGGCGTCGATGCGCCACTCCTTACGGCACACGCGGCCGCTGTCGTCGAGCAAGAGCCATTTCACGCTGTAGCGGCCCTCGCCCAACAGGTACACGCCGCCCACCTCCGCCTCCATGTTGGTCTTGGGAACGGCAGGTAAAGCCATCCGGTGGCTGAGATACACCGGCTTGGCGTCGCCGCCCTCGGGCGTAATCCGGGTGATGGCGATCAACCCATGCCCCGGGCCGGAGTACTGGTTCAAGGGTACGTGGAAGACGTACCCGGCCTGGAAGCGGAAGCCGAAGTTGAGCGCCGGCTTGAGGGGTGTGAGATCGCAGCGCAGCGGAGCCCCGCCTTCGTGGGCTTCGAGAGTCCGCTCCGCTCGGGCGGCCCGCGCGGGATTGATCACCGACTGCGCGCCTGCCGCCGTTGTGACCAGCAGGGCGATCAGGGCAGGGCGCACCACTCCATTATGGCCGCTTTCGGAGGGCGCTGGCCCGGGTAAAATCTTACCGCCGAGGCGCCGAGCCGCCGAGAACTGAAGGGAATGATGCGGCGGTCTCCGCCTCTGCGCTCTCGAGGTTTGCTCGCAGGCCGTGCGCCGAAAAGCAGCCCACGAGAGCTCGGAGAAAGAAAACGCCGAGCGATAGATGCTCTTGGATTTCTCGGCGCCTCGGCGTCTCGGCGGTTCGTACACCGGCCCGCTAATTCTGCCCGGACTCGCTCGCCTGCGGGCGCGCCGGGACGGCTTTGCCGGCGTCCAGGTGGTCCCAGTTGAGGATGGCGTTGAACGCCAGGAAGTACGTTCCCTGGGTCTGCCATCGCCAGAAGGGGCGGAGCGCAAACATCACGATGTGGCCCTTGCCGAGCGGCACATCGACGGCCGCCGCGCGGTTGGCCAGAGCTTCACCGCCGGCGAGCGTTCCCGAGAGCAGCATGTCGTTGGCGTTGGCCGGGAACTGAATCACCACGCGTGGGCGCTCCGCCGACGGCGCGGCCAATCCGCCGCCACCAGCACCTCCGCGGCCACCGCCGCCGCCGCCCGCGCCGCGTCCGCCGCGTCCGCCGGCCGGCGCTTCGGCCGGAGTTTCCGCGCCGCCCGGTTCCAGCGGAGAAATGTGAATCGGCACGGCATTGGGCGTTACGTTCTGGCCCACGCCCGCGATCGCGCCCGCTCCGCCGCGCCCGCCGCCGAACCCGCCGGCGCCAAAGGCCGCCGCGCCCCCGGCGCCACCCACGTTCAGAACCGGATCCTGCGAGAAGTACACGGGCAGGTCCTTGCCGTCGAAACCGTAAGCGATGGGGCTCTTCAAATCGGCGAACACGCCGCGCAGAATCGAGCCGCGCGCGAACAACTGCGTGGGATGCTCCACGGTGACGCCGCCGGCAATGTCGTACTCGGCCATGAGCGCGGTGGTGGAGCCCTCGGCGATTAGCGTGCCGCCCTCCTGTACGAAGCGGCCGAGCTCCTGCAAGCCTTCAAAGCCCATGCCGCCGCGGATGTCGTCGCTCTGGTCGAGCGCGCCCAGGTTGGGCGTCAGGTCGGTCTTCTTGTAAGGAACCGGATCGCCCGTCTTGGGAATGCCGGCGAGCATCGATTGTGCGTTGCCGCCGGTGTGTGGAAAGATAATCACATCGTACTTGGCGCGCAGGTTTCCCTCGCGCAGTTTCTGGTCCGCGAAGTAGGTGTAGGGGACGCCGTAGTGGTCGAACGCGGCGCGCACCCAGCCCTCGTCCTGCGTGCGCTGCCAGGAATGCACATAACCGATTCGCGGCACGGTCAGATCGTGCATCTTCACGGCGGGCGCCGCGGCGGCGGCCCATGCCGAAAGCCCCAGCTCTTTCAATTGCGGCTCGAGGCGCGCGCGGTCGGCATTGGCAATCAGGAATGCGCCGGCGCGGAATTTATGGCCGTTCCATTCGAAATCTTCCTCCGCGGCCATCATCTTCACGTCCCGGTTCTTGAAGCGGAAGGCCATCAGGTTGTTGTCGCTGGTGTGCTCCACCACCACGAATGCGCCGCTTCCTTCAATGCCTCCGGGCGCCCGGGCATCGGCGGCGAGCATAGTCATCGGGCGGTCCAGCACGGCCTTGTCGGCGACCGGCAGCAGCTTCACGTTGCGCATGTACTGCATGGTCCAGCCGGTGTCGTCGTAGGGCCGCGGATTGGCCGGCGGATAGTTCTGAATGCTGAAGTACATATCGGCCAGCGTGCGGTACGGCTGATCGGCGCGCACGATATAGTCGCCCGCGGCCACATCGATGTTGCCGGCCTTGAAAGCGGCGTTGGCGGTGTGCACCTCCAGGCCCTGGCGGCGCAGGTCGTTCACGAAATCGGCGGCGTCGGCCTTGCGCCGCTGCCCCGCGGGAATCACCCACGCGTAGGGCGGACCGCTCTTGCCCTTGTCGATTGACCGCTTGTTCTTGGCATAGTAATTCTCCAGGTACAGCTCCCGGCTCTTGGCCACCTGGTTCATGGCGATGAGCAGCGTGGATTCCTGGATGTTGGTATTGTTGCGCGGTCCCCATTTGATGGATGGCAGCGGAGGGTTCGGCCGGAACCACTCGCGGCTGGTGACGGCGGGCTGCAGCCGCAGGTTTTCGTTGATGTCCGGGCCGTAGCTCTGCACCTCGTAGAAGCGTCCGAAGGAGTTGTGGGTGAGCGCGATCCAGAACAGGTAATTGGGCACCCAGCCGTCGTAGAAGCCATAGGTCCACACGCCCGGCACGTTGCGCCTGGCCATCTCCATGACTTCCGTCTCGCCCAGCAGCCACCATTCGTCGATGGCGATGGGGTCGAGCGAGTTGTTGTAGGGGCCGGTGCCGGTGGAGATATACAGGTACGACTGCGCTTCGTGCAGATCGTGCACCACGGTGGGGTGCCATTCGAGCATGGCGCGCGTGAAATTCTGCGTGATCTTCAGGAACTGGCCCATGCCGTCGCGATTGTTGTCGTGCTGCACGTACTTGCCCCAATACATGAGCGGCGGTTTCGGCTTGCCCGTCTTCTTGCCGTAGTAGTAGGTGTCGACCACGCGTTCGCGGCCGTCCACTTCGATCACCGGCGTGATGAGCACGATGGAGTTGTTGCGGATGGTCTGGATGAACGGGGTTTCCTCCACGATCAGGCGATAGGCCAGCTCGATGAGCATCTCGGGACCGCCGGTCTCGGGCGAGTGGATGCCGCTGTTGGCCCAGTAGATGGGCTTGGCGGTCTTGATCAGCTCTTTGGCCTGCTCCCCGGTGATCTTGCGCGGGTCGCCCAACTGCGCCAGCATGGCCTTATACTTGTCGAGCTGCTTGATGGTGGCTTCATCGGCTATGGCCAGCAGCACCTGGTCGCGGCCCTCCTCGGTCTGGCCGATCTTCCAGAACATGGCGCGCGGGGACGCCTTCGCCAGCGCCTCGTAATAGCGCTCGATGTCCTTGGCGTAAGTGAGCTCGCCGGGCGTGCCCGGGATTCGCCCGAAGAACTTGAGCGGCGAGGGCACGGTGTCCGAGGCGGGCATGTGATCGACCAGCTCGGTCGAGATGCGCGGATCCTGGAGGTACTTCCCGATCAGCGCGGTGTACTCTTCGTCGAGCTTCTGCGGGGCGGTTTGCGCCGCGGCGGGCTTGGGCTTCCTGGACTGGGCGAACGCAGGCGTGACAGCGAGAGCGCAGACGGCGAGCGCGCTCGCAAGGCGGGCAAAGCGGAATTTCATGGGCGGCGTCCCTCCTGGTGATCTCAACTGATATCGCTTTCCGGTGCCGGGTGTCAACCGGCACGACCGCGTTTTTGATAGACTCGCGGCAGCAAGGGAGATTTTCCAGATGCGCAGCATTCTACTCTTTTTCCTATGCGCGGCGGCGGCTATGGGCGCCGGCGATCCCTGGACGAAAGTGCGCGATCTCAAGAGCGGCACGGAGATCCGCGTCTTCAAGAAGGGCTCGGCCACACCCGTGCTGGGCAAGATCGACGAGCTGAGCGACGACAACCTGGTGATCGTCTTGAAGAACGAGCAGGTGGCCATCCCGAGAGACCAGATCGACCGCATCGATGCGCGCCCGCCCGGCGGCCGGGTGGCGAAGGAATCCAAAACGACGGTGTCGGAGCCGGACGCGACACCGCGGCCGCAGCAGCGCACCACGCCGGGCGAATCCACTTCCAGCAACGTCACCATCCACGGCAAGCCCGATTTCGAGACCATCTACCGGCGCGCCACGGGAGCGCCCAAGAAGTAGCAAGCCGGCACAGGCGGCAAGGCCGCGGCGCCTCGTCAGCGCGGCTCGAGGATCGTGCCCCAGATCACCTGGTAGGCTTCCACCTGGTCGTAGAGGTTCTTGCCGGCGCGCACGAAGACGCGCATGTTGGGCTTGAGCTCGGCGGCGTCCACGATGCCCCCGTCGGCGAGGTAGCGCGTATCCTGGCGCAGCAGGATGCTCTGTTCCCCGCCCTCCCGCGTGTGCATCACCAGGCGCTCGCCGTTCAGGCGGAAGACCACCCCGGAAAACGTCAGGTTGCCGGTAGGGAGGGCGCGCTCGGCGGAGGCGCGGTAGGGGCGCGGCCGGCCGCCGGGAGGCCGGGGCGGCGGTGGCAGGGGCTCGACCACGTGAATCGTGCGTGCATAGCGCAACAACAGGCCGGGCAACTTGTCGGAGACCACTTCCACCTTTTCGCCGGGCTGAAGACGGGGCACGTCGATCATCTGGTCTTCGCGCTCGACGAAGGTCTTGCGGTCGTACTGATAGCGCAGCACCTGGTTGCCGGTGGTCCGTACGCTGAATTCGCCGGAGCCGGCTTGCGCGTCGCGTTCCAGCAGGATTCCGACGATCAGCGGCAACGCGCCCGGGGGTGGAGCGGCGGAGGCGGCGGGCGCGGCCGGCACCTGTGCCCAGGAGAGCAACGGGGAAAGCAGAACCACGCAGAGAGCGCGCATCGGGTCGCCTTCCTTACACCGTAGCACGGTCGAGCGGCGGCGACCTGCTACCCTAGTGCTTTGAGGTACCGAATTGCGCCCGCGCTGGCCGCGGCTGCTCTGTTCGCCATCGGCTGCGGGTATATTGGCGGCCCGCTGCCCCCGCTGGCCAACGTTCCCACGTCCGTCAAGGATCTGGCCGCCGTCGAGCGCGGTTCGCGCATCCTGGTATCGTTCACGGTACCGTCGCTCACCACCGAAGGGCTGGCCATCCGCCGGGCAGTGAAGCTCGACCTGCGCATCGGTACGGCAGCCGAAAAGTTCCGCGCCGAGGAGTGGGCCGCGCAGGCCACGAAGGAACCCGCGGCTCCCGTGGCCGGCGGCATCGCGCACTACGAAATCCCCGTGACGGAATGGGTCGGCAAGGAAGCCGTGATCGGGGTTCGCGTCATCGGCGCCAACGGGAAGGATGCGGGCTGGTCCAATTACGCGGTGGTGCCGGTGGTCCCTCCGCCGGAAAAGCCGGCGGACATAGAGCCGGTCAACACCGCGGCGGGCGTCCACCTGGCGTGGAAAGCGCGCGGCGACCGCTTCCGCATTCTGCGGCGCACCGGCGGCGAGAGCTTCACGCCGGTAGCGACCGTCGTCCAGCCGGAGTGGACCGATGGCGCCGCCCAATTCGGCATCACCTACAGCTACGAAATCCAGACCATCGTCGACGTGGGCAATAACAAGGAAGCCGAGAGCGATTTTTCCGACCCGGTGCCGTTCACGCCGAAAGATGAGTTCCCGCCCGGCGCGCCCACGGGACTACGCGCCACTGCCGCGCCCAATTCCATCGAACTGGCTTGGGACCAAAACAGCGAGCCCGACCTGGCCGGTTACCGGATCTACCGCAGCGCCGGAGACGGACCATTGGCAAGAATCGCCACGGTCAACGAGATTCCCAGCTACTCCGACCACAACGTCGAGCACGGCAAGACGTACCGCTACGCCATCGCCGCGGTGGGCAAGTCCGGCAATGAGAGCGCGCAGTCGGCAGCGGTGGCAGCGGCGTTCCCGTAAGAAGCTGTCAGCCGTCAGCTTACAATGCTGAGAGCTCATGCTGCTCCTGCTATCATGAGAACTCATGTCACAAGCCACACCCACAGTGGTGATTGTGGGCCGGCCCAACGTGGGAAAGTCCACCCTCTTCAATCGCATTACGGGGCAGCGGCGCGCCATTACCGGCGATGAGCCGGGCATCACACGCGACCGCATGCACGGGCCTGCCGAACACCAGGGGCGCCACTTCGAGGTAATCGACACCGGCGGCATCGTGATCCACGATCAGGAGTACATCCCGGCGCAGATCCTCCGTCAGGCCGAGATGGTGCTGAAAGACGCCTCCCACATCGTCTTCCTGGTGGATGGGCGCGCGGAAATCACGGGCGCGGACCGCGACCTCGCGCAAATGCTCCTGAAGCTGGGCAAACCCATCACCCTGGCGGTCAACAAAATCGACACGGCCGCGCACGAGGATCTTTCCCATGAGTTCTATTCGCTCGGCATCGCGGATGTATACCCCGTGTCCTCGGAACACGGCATCGGCGTGGACGCGCTGTTAGACCGTGTGACCGCCGGGATTGCCGCGGGAGAGGCGGCGGACGAGGGCGCCGGGGGCATTAAGGTGGCCATCATCGGACGCCCGAACGTGGGCAAATCGACGCTGCTCAACAAGCTCACCGGCCAGGAGCGCGCCATCGTTTCGCCGGTGGCCGGCACCACGCGCGACGCGGTGGACGAGAAGGTGACGCGGAACGGCACGGAGTACGTCTTCGTCGATACCGCGGGCATACGCCGCAAGAGCAAGACCGTGCTCATGGCCGAGAAGCTGAGCGTGGTGATGGCCCGGCGCAATATCCGCATGGCGCACGTGGTGCTGCTGGTGCTGGACGCCACCGAGGGCATCGTGGGGCTGGACGCCACCATCGCCGGCTACGCGCACGAGGGCGGCCGCGCGCTGATCCTGTGCGTGAACAAATGGGACGAGGTTGCGGGACAGGGCGGTCAAAAGAAGCGCGAGTACGAGCAGAAGCTGCGGGACCAGTTCAAGTTCCTCGATTATGCGCCGGTGGTCTTCATCTCGGCGAAGACCGGCGCGGGCGTGCAGCCGCTCTTCCGGCTGATCCGCGAAGTGTACGAATCGGCCTCGCGGCGCATTTCGACGGGCGAGCTGAATCGCTTCCTGGAAGAGCTGCGCTTCGAGGAAAGGAAGATCTTCTACATCACCCAGCACTCCATCCGGCCGCCGGCATTCGCCGTGTTCACCGACCGCGGCGGGCCGCTGCACTTCTCCCACCAGCGGTACCTCATCAACCAGCTCCGGAGGCGCTTCGGCTTCCGCGGCACCCCGATTGCTTTGGAGACCAGGTCGAAGGGAGCCGCCGCGAAACGATAGGCCCGGTCCTGGCAACCGAGTTGCCTTTTGCGGATACTCCCCCTTAGACTATTAGGAACAAGGTATTATGAACGTATTCATACGGAATCCAGGAGGGCGGTCCAATGTGGAATAAACGCCGGGATGAGGAACCGCCAAAACCCTATGTCCCGCCACCGGCCCCAGTGCCGGCGGCGCCCAGTCCGGTAGAAGCCAAAAAGGAGGCTACACCCGTGTCCAGCATGCCCGTGCGTACCCATGAACCGGAGAATCGCGGCGGCTCGGCCGCTGCTATCGGAAAGGCCGTCAAGATCGTCGGCCAGATCTTCAGCAAGGAAGACCTTTATGTCGATGGCGACCTGGAGGGCACCGTGGAGGCTCTCGAGCACAAAGTCACCATTGGGCCCAACGGGACGCTGCACGCCGGGATCAAGGCGCGCGAGGTGGTGGCCCTGGGCAACATACAGGGCAACGTGGAGGCCACCGACAAGATCGAGATTCGCAAGGACGCCAAGCTCATCGGCGATATCAAGACCGCCCGCATCATCATCGAGGACGGAGCTTACTTCAAGGGCAGCATCGATATCGTGAAGCCCGAGCCCAAGGCGGCGCTGCGTGCGCAGACCCCGGCGCCCGCGCAGGCGCCGGTCACGGCTTCGGCGGGCGCCACGGACAGCAAACGGTAGACTGCGTGTAGTAGAAGGCTTCCCATGTTGCTTCCAGGACCGCTGAAGAATTTATTGCGCGGCTCCCGTGGCGGTGCGCCCGCAAACGGTTCTGCCTCGTCCGGCAGCCCCGGCTCGCCGCGGTCCGCTTCGCGCACCGGGGGCGCGGCCGAGTTTCTCGCGACGCGCTCCAGCCGCGGCCTGGAGGAATTCTTCGGCAACATCCGCGATCAGTCCGGGCTCACGATTCTGGATCTGGGTGGGGCCTCGCAGGACAATGTCAGTTTCATTACCAACCTGGGGCACCGTCTCTACTCCGAGGATTTCCTGCAGATCCTGAGGGAATCGTTCGCCGAGGACAGCGCGGATCAATCCAATCCCGGCCGCATCGACTACTTCCTGCGCCAGGCGCTGGACTATCCCGAGCAGCAGTTCGACGGGGTCCTGGTGTGGGATGTGCTGGAGTACCTCTCCCCGGCGCTGCTCACCGCGGTGATCGAGCGCCTGCACAAAATCGTACGGCCCAAGAGCTACATGCTGGCGTTTTTCCACTCCGACGACAAGCTGGAAACCGTCCCCGCCTACACCTTCCGGATTCAGGAAATGAACGCGCTGCTGGTGGCGCAGCGCGGCGCGCGGCGGCCCGCGCAACTCTTCAACAACCGCGGCCTGGAGAAGCTCTTCGTGCGCTTCGAATACGTGAAGTTCTTCCTCACCCGCGAGCGCTTGCGCGAAGTGATCATCAAGGCGTGACCGCGGATCGCAGGCGGCACCGCCAGCCTTCCTGAGCTACTCGTATTTCAAAGCGGAAATCGGGTCGATGCGCGAGGCGCGCCATCCAGGCACCAGGGCTGCGACCAGCGCGACGGCGGCCAGCAGCAGGGCGGCGGCGGCCAGGATCGACGGATTGGCAGCCTGGATGCCGAACAACTGCGACTCCAGGAGCCGGCCGATCGCCAGGGCCGCCGCCACGCCGATGGCGATTCCGGCGCCGGCCATGCGGCCCGCTTCGAGCAGGATCATGCGCAGGACACCGGCGGGCGGCGCGCCCAGCGCGATGCGGATGCCGATCTCGGCGGTCCGCTGCGTCACGGCATACGCCACCACGCCGTAGAGGCCGATGGCCGCCAGCAGCGTGGCCAGCAGGCCGAAGGCGCCCGACAGCAGGGCGATGAGGCGGTCGGTGTAGATCGATTCGCGAATGCGCACGTCCATGGGCGTCAGAGTGCCGGTGGGCACGTTGGCGTCGGCTGCGCGCACCACTTGCCGGATGTCCGTGGCCAGGCGGCTCTCGTCGCCGGCGGTGCGCACGTAGTAGGTCAGCTGGTCGGGCTTGTCCCACTGCGCGTAGGGGAAGAAGAACGTCTCCTTGGGCGGTTTGCGCACGTCCACATGGCTGTCGGCGGCCACGCCCACGATCTCGTGGTCGAGCACCGGGTGGTTGCTCGAGCCCATCATCAGGCGGCGGCCGATGGCGTCGCGTCCGGCGAAATAGCGCCGGGCGAAGGTCTCGTTGATCACCACCACTTTGGGCGCCGCCCCGTCGTCGCGCTCGCTGAATTCGCGGCCCGCGCGCAGCGGGATGCCCATGGCGCGGAAAAAGCCCGGGCTCACCGCGATCTCGGAAGAGCCCACGTACTCATCGGGGCGCGCGTTGTATCCCTCGATGGTGAGGTTGCCGCCCCGGTTGCTGCCCGAAAAGGGTCCGCCCTCTGCCGCGCCCACGCCGGCGACGCCTCCCACGGCGGCCAGGCGCTGCTCCAGGTCGCGATAGAACGGCACGGCGCGGGCCATATCGGGCCGGCTGAGCGTGGCGTTCACCGAGAACATGAGGAGGCGCTCGGTGCGGAAGCCGAGATTGACTCTCATGAGGTTAACGAGGCTCGAGGCGAACAGACCCGCACCCACCGCCAGGAGCAGCGAGAGCGCCACTTGCGCCGTGACCAGCGCCTTGCGGAGCCGTGCCGCCCCGCCGCCCGAGACCACATTGGCCGCCTGGTCTTTCAGCGTGCCCGCCACGTTGGGCCGCGTGGCCTGCAGCGCCGGGACCAGGGCGAACAGCAGGCCGCTGGCGAAGGAGAGCACCAGGTTGAAGCCGAGCAAGGGAAGACTGAGCCGCGGCGACAGCCACGGGCCGGCCACGTCTTTCGGCAAGAGGCGCAGCAGGGCCTCGCTGCTCCATGCGGCCACCAGCAGACCGAGCGCCCCTCCCGCCAGCGCCACCACCACGCCTTCGGTCAGCAGTTGTTTAGCCAGCGACCACCGGCCGGCGCCCATGGCGAGGCGGATGGCGATCTCCCTCTGCCGTCCGGCGGCGCGCGCCAGCATGAGGTTGGCCACGTTGCCGCAGGCGATCACCAGCACCAGCCCCACCATGGCCATGAGAACCCACAGCGGCTTGGCAAACTCGTCGCCCAGCGCGTTGATGCCGTGCGCCGCGGGCTGAAGGAGCGCCCGGTGATGGAGAAACTCGTCGCGGTCGCGATCGTTGCGCATTTTCCCGATGCGCGCCAGTTCGGTCTCGAGGATCGACCGGTAGAGCACATCGGTAGCCGCCTGCGCCTGCGCGGAGGCGATGCCCGGCCGCAACCGGGCGAAGAGATTCAGCCAGCGGAAGCGCCGGTCCTCGAGCGCGTCCCAGGTGGGCCGGACGGCCTTCTGCATGGCGATGGGAACATACATA
Source organism: Terriglobia bacterium (assembly GCA_020073615.1). Lineage (GTDB taxonomy): Bacteria > Acidobacteriota > Terriglobia > Bryobacterales > Bryobacteraceae > JADGNR01. The sequence continues at coordinate 39,279 of JAIQEX010000013.1, read as the reverse complement.
TCGGGCGTGTGGCCGGACATCAGCCCGTGAAAACGCGCCTCCACCACACCGATGACCACCACGGGATGGCCGTTGAGGATGACGGCCTGGTTCAGTATCGCGGGGCTGTTGGCGAAACGGCTCGACCAGTAGCTGTGGCCGAGCACGATCACCGGATGCGCGCCCGAGGCGCCGTCGTCTTCGGGCGCAAGGACGCGTCCCATGGCCGCGCCCACGCCGAGCGTGGCAAAGAAATTCCCGGAGACCAACTCGGCGGTGGCCTGCTCGGCATTCCCCTGCCAGGCCAGCGTGACCCCGGCGCCCATGCGCGCGACCACTCCGCTGAAGGCCGCGTCGCGGTCGCGCAGGTCGCGATACATGGGGCAGGAGAAGACGGATTGCGAGTTGTCGCTGGTGCTGGTTCCAGGCGCCTGGTAGTCGGTATGGAGCACGGTGAGCCGCGCGGGGTCGGCGACGGGAAGCGAGCGCAGCGCCACCTGGTCGAGCAGCGAAAAGATGGCCGTGTTGGCCCCTATGCCCAGCGCCAGCGAGAGTACGGCCACGGCGGTGAACAGGGGACTGCGGCGCAAGGTGCGAACGGCGAAGGCGAGGTCTTTCCACATGGGCGATCCGGCTTACCGATATCTTCCCACAAGACCGTTCCAGCGCACCTTGAGGGGATCGAGAAAGGCCGCCATGCCGCGCCACAGGCTCACCTTGGTGCCCGCCACGTCGTTCCAGCGCACGGGCACTTCCAGCACGCGGCAGCCCAGTTTTCGGGCAATGAACAGGACTTCCACGTCGAAGCCGAAGCCCTCCAGCCGCTGCCGCGAGAAAATCTCGCGCGCGGCGCTCGTCTCAAACAGTTTGAAGCCGCACTGCGTGTCGCGAAACGGCAGGCCCGTGACGGAGCGCATCACCAGGTTGAAAAAGCGTCCCACGTTCTCGCGAAAAAACGGCTGGCGCACGCCGATGAGAGAGCGGTCCACGGCGCGCGAGCCGAAGGCCACCTGCGCGCGCTCGCGCTCGGCCGCGCTCCACAGCTTCTCCAGTTCCGCGATGGGCGCGGAAAGATCGGCGTCGGTGAACAACGCCCAATCGCCCCTGGCCTCCCCCATGCCATGGCGCACGGAGTAGCCCTTGCCGCGGTTGCCGGGGTTCGCCAGCACCCGCGCGCCAGCGGCTTCGGCCACCGCGGCGGTGGCGTCGCGCGAGCCGTCGTCCACCACCAGGATTTCGGTGAAATCCCACGAAGACCCGCCCAGATACTCCCGCACCGTGCGCAATGTGGCGGGCAACCGTTTCTCTTCGTTGTAGGCTGGAATGATAATGGAAATGGATCTTCGCAAATCGAAGACCCATAATACAAGATTCCCAGGAGACCCATTTGTCGCTGGAAGACGAGCTACTCAAGCAGCGCCTGAACCGCATCCGCGAGATCGAGGCGCTGGGATACCGGCCGTACGGCCGCCGCTACGAATTCACGTCGACCATCCCCGAGATCCTGGCGGAGCACGGCGCCCAGACGGCCGAGGAGCTTTCGCCCGAGGTGCGCCTCCGCGTGGCCGGACGCCTGATGACCCTGCGGCACATGGGCAAGGCCGGCTTCGCCCACCTGCAACAGAACGGCGAGCGCCTGCAAATCTACGTGAAGAAGGACGCCGTGGGCGAGCGCGATTTCCAGCTCTTCAAGATGCTCGACATGGGCGATATCGTCGGGGTCGAGGGCTACCTGTTCCGCACGCGCACCGGCGAGCTGAGCATTCACGCGGAGAAGCTGGAGTTCCTCTCCAAGACGCTGCTCTCCATGCCCGAGAAATGGCACGGCCTGGAGGACGTGGAGATCCGCTACCGCCAGCGGTATCTCGACCTCATCGCCAACCCCGAGGTCCGCAAGGTGTTCGTGACGCGCGCGCGCATCATCGCCGTGCTGCGGCGGGAACTTGAGGCGCGCGGCTTCATCGAGGTGGAGACGCCCATGATGCAGCCCCTCTACGGCGGCGCCACGGCGCGGCCCTTTGTGACCCATCACAACACGCTCGATATCGATCTCTACCTGCGCATCGCCCCCGAGCTGTACCTCAAGCGTCTGATCGTGGGCGGCCTGGAGCGCGTCTACGAGATCAACCGCAACTTCCGCAACGAGGGACTGTCCAAACAGCACAACCCGGAATTCACCATGCTGGAGTTCTACCAGGCCTACACCGATTACCGCGGGCTGATGGATCTATCCGCCGAGCTGCTGGCGCGCGTGGCGATGGAGGCCACCGGTTCGGGCGTCGTGGAGTACCTGGGCCACAAGCTGGACTTCACGCGCATCGAGCGCTTCAGCATGCGCGAAGCGGTGATGCGTTTCTGGGAGGGCGAAGGCTGCCCCACGGTGGAGGACGTGAGCGACCCCGCGTGGCTGCGCCTCCACTCCGACAAAGCCACAACCGGGGAAGCGCTGGCCGACATCTTCGAGCGCCACGTGGAGGCGAAGCTGATCCAGCCGACGATTATTTTCGATTACCCGGTGGAGACCTCGCCGCTGTCCAAGAACAAGCCCGAGGAGCCGGCCTTTGTGGAACGCTTCGAAATCTACGCCGCGGGCATGGAGATTGGCAACGCCTACACCGAACTGAACGATCCGCAGGAGCAGCGCCGCCGCTTCGAGATGCAGTTCGCCATGCGCGAGCGCGGCGACGAAGAGGCGCACCAGATGGACGAAGACTACGTGCGCGCGCTGGCCTATGCCATGCCGCCCACTGGCGGCGAAGGAATCGGCATCGACCGCCTGACCATGATTCTGACGGGCGCGCGTTCCATACGCGACGTCATCCTCTTTCCTCTGCTGCGGCCGGAGGGCCCTATCGGCCTGGCGGACCAGTTGCGGCAATTCGACCAGCCGTGAAATCCTCCTTCGAGCTGTTCATCGCCGAACGCTATCTGCGGGCGCGCCGCAAGGAGACGGTGATCTCCTTCATTACCGTGATCTCGGTGCTGGGCGTGGCCGCCGGCGTGATGGCGCTGGTGATCGCCCTGGCCGTCACCAACGGCTTTCGCAACACGCTGGAGCGCAACCTGCTGGGCGTGATGCCGCACATCAGCGTGGTGCCCAAGGTGCCAGGAGAGGGTATCGCCAATTGGCGCGAAGCAATGGCGCGCCTGCGCAAGGTGCCGCACGTCACCGCGGCTTCGGCGGCGCTGTTCAGCCCGGTGTTCCTGGTGGGCGCGCTGCAGTCGAAGGGGGCGTACCTGAAGGGCATTGACGTCAACTCCGAGCTGGCCATCGGCGATACGCTCACTCATCTCAAAGCCGGCTCGCTCGATCTGCTGCGCGATCCCAATGCCCGGCCGCCCGGAATCGTGCTGGGCTCGCGCATGGTGGAAGACACCGGCATGACGCTGAACTCGCGCGTCACGGCGGTCTTCCCGGAGGGCGGCGAACTGACGCCGTTCGGACCGAAACCGACCTTCCGCCCCTTCCGCGTGGCCGGCATTTTCGAAACCGGCTTCTTCGAAATCGACGACGGCTACGTGTTCACCTCCATCGCGGCGGCGCAAAGGATGCTCGGCATCGAAGACGTGGTGAACATGATCGAGCTGAAGGTGGACGATCTCGACCGCGCCCCGGAGATCGCCAAAGAGGTGGAACGCGCCATCGACCAGCGCTACACCACCACTACCTGGCAGGAGCAGAACCGGCAGCTCTTGAATGCGCTGCGCATGGAGCGCATCGTGACCATCATCACCATCGGGCTGATCGAACTGGTGGCCGCGCTCAATATTCTGATCACCCTGGTGATGATGGTGATGGAGAAATACCGCGACATCGCCGTGCTGATGTCCATGGGCGCGCGGCGCAACCAGATCCGCCGCATCTTCATGTTTCAGGGGGTGCTGATCGGCGTAGTGGGCAGCGCCATCGGCCTCGCGCTGGGCTACACGCTGTGCCACTTCGCCGACAAGTACCGCTGGCTGCGCCTGGAGGAGCAGGTGTACTCCATGAGCTTCGTGCCCTTCGAAACGCGCTGGGTGGACGGAGTGTGGATCGCAGCGGCGGCGATCCTGGTGAGCTTCCTGGCGACGTTGTATCCGGCGCGAAACGCCACGCGCATAGCGCCGGCCGAAGTGCTGCGCTACGAATAGGCGTTCGCAGCGCGCAAAGCGCGCCTCGCGCGCCGGGGCCGGGGACCAGGGGCTGGGGGCCGGGGGAAGGTTGGCCCTTCGGGCCGCCGTTCCTTACTATTGCGACAGCGTGAAGTTGACGTCGATTGAAGTAGTCACTTCGACCGGGTTGCCGTTCAACAGCGTCGGCTTATACACCCACTGCTTCACCGCGTCCATCGCTGCTTCGACCAACAGTGGATGGCCACTCACCACCTTCAGCTCCTGCACCGATCCGTCCTTACCGATCACGGCTTGCAGCATCACGACGCCTTGAATACGCGCCTGCTTGGCCAGGGGCGGATAAACCGGGGCAGCGTGGGAAATCAGCATCGCCGCCTGCACATCCTGTCCGACGCGGATTCGTGAAATGCCGGAATCGGACGTAGAGCCAAGCGGCGGTGGAGGAGGCGGCGGCAGGGGCATGCCTTGCACGGCAACCGCGCTGGGCACGCGGATTTGCAGCGTGGCCTCGGTGGGCGACACGGCGTACAAGTTGATCGTCAGGTGTTCATCGAAATCCCGCACCGCCTGCGCGGTCTTCGCCGTCAGCTCGGGCGTCATGTTATCGCCCTCGTGCACGGGCAGGCGAGCCAGCAGTTCGGCGCGTGCCTGGTCGGGGAGCCCTTCGATCACGATGCTCTTCAACGTTCCGGGTCCCGTGCGCAACCTCTTCATGGCTGCAAACCTCTCTTCCCGGGCCAGTACCGGCGCCGCGCCGCTCACCGTGACACTGGTGGAGGCGCCTCCGGCGACGCCGCCGGGCACACCGCCGATCACGCCCCCGATCACGCCGCCCGGAACGCCCGCGGGTTCGCCTTTCGGCAACGTGAAGGCGATGTTGACCTGGCGCGTGCCGCCCGCCGCTTCGCGCGTGAAGTGCCACTGGAGCACCGATTCGAGCGCGGCCTTCCGCAGCTCTTCCGGCCCGCTCAGCACGCGTGCATCGCTCACCTCGCCAGCGGCATCGAGCTTCACTTCGACCGTCACCGTCCCTTGCACTCCCGCGCGGAGCGCCGCCTCGGGATAGGCTACCGGCGCGCGGTGGAGCACAGCGGCTCCGGCCATATCCACGGTCACGCCCGGCGCGTCGATTACCACCTGGGGCGCGGCCATCAGTGGAAAAGTCAGAGTTACCAGCCAGCACGCCGCGGCCAGGATTCCCAGCCCCGCGGCGAGCGCGGATATCAAACGCGTTTTGGACATACGAGCCTCTTTCAAAATGGATATCACTCTCTGCTTCAGGTGCCGTTTGTGCAGGAACAGCGGCGCCGGAACGAGGTCCGGTTGCGGCCGTGCGCCCGCGATGGCCAGCAGCGCATCCACATACTCCTCGCGCGACCTGGTCATCTCCACCACCGCGCGGTCCACCGCCTGCTCGCGCGCCAGTTGGATTTCGCCCAGCAGCCACCAGATGGCCGGATGAAACCAGAAGACCGTGCGCACCAGTTCCTCGGCGAGGGTGATAACCCAGTCGTGGCGGCGCACGTGCAACACTTCGTGGCACAGGATGGCTTCCTGCGTGGCGCCATCGAGCGACGGAAAGCGCGCGGGCAGAAGCACCACGGGCCGCCGGAACCCAAACGTCACCGGGCTCGATATTTCATCGGAAACGCGCAGCGCAGCTTCGACGCCCCACGACGTTGCCGGCTCGAGCGGCCGCGAATTCCGCCGGTAGCGCCGCAGACGCCAGAATCCGATGCCGAGCCACGCCAGACGAGCGAGCGCCCCCGCCGCCACCAGCGCCAGCGCGATCTCGCTCGGCGGCGGAAGGGGCCGCGGCGCCGGCCTGGCCGGCTGGGTGGCGGTAATCGTAGAGGTGAATTGCACCGTGCCCGTGGCCACATCCTGCTTCCACGGGCGTAGCGCAGGTAGCAGCAGACACGCCGCCAGCAGCAGGTGCCAATAGGCCAGCTTCGCTCCCGGCAGGCGCAGCCGCAGCGCCGCGGGCACAAATGCCGCCAGGCCCACCAGCAGGCCGATCTGCATACTGTACGCCACCAGGTTGTTCCACAGGAGCGCAGTGCTCATGCCTTCCTCCGCAGCCGCGCGATCTCGTCCAGATCCTCGCGCGAGAGGTTATGTTCCTGCACCAGGTGGACCAGCAGCGGCTCGGCCGAGCCGTTGAACACCCGGTTGACGAACTCGCGGACCATGGCCCCCACCACCTGCCCCTTGGGCTGTGCCGGCCGGTAGACGTGCGCGCGGTCGACCGCGGTCTTCTTGAGATACTTCTTCTGTTCCAGGATCTTCATCATGGTCATGACCGTCGTATAGGCCACTTTGCGCCGCTCGAGCAACGCCTCATAGACGTCGCGGACGGTGACGCTTTCGCGCTCCCAGACGATCTTCATGATTTCCAGTTCCTGCCCGGTCAAGGTCGTGCTTCGCCGCCTCATACTAATTAATTAGTACTAAACGGGACGTATGTCAAGGGAAAAATTCGCCGCGGCGGCCTCACCGGTTGGTCGATGCGATACCGTTCGGCGGCAACCTCAGAAAAGTGCTGGATCGTACCCCTGTTGCTGCCAAGGCCGTCTCCGCGCTGCATCGTTTGCTCCATAGGCTGTCCATGGGATTAGGGAAACAGCTCCGCCAGCCGCTTGCGGTCCGCGGACGACATGCCGGAATGCTTGCGTATGTCGGCGCGCGCCGCGAGTCGCCGGCGGTAACGCGCGAAATATTCGGGAATATCGCCTCCGTACTGGAAGCTGTACATGATGTCGGCGAACACGGAAGTGTGCGCCAGGCCGAGGGCGTGCCCGGTCTCGTGCAGGCACGTCAGGTAGACGATGGCGTCGCGCAGCAGCACGTCGTGCTCATCCGGGGGAACGACCGTGGGCAGGATGTAGACCTCGGCGCCGCGCACCTCGTCCACCATGATCGGGCGCGTCTCTCCGAAGAGCCCTTCGCGGCCGGTGGCCCAATGGATGCGGATGTGGGCGCGCGCCCGGTCCGCCGTTTTTTCGAACGTGAGCGCGCCGCCCGAAGCCGCCTGCCACGCCTCGATCGCCCATTGCGCCAGTTCCGGATCGCCCGCGCGGCACCCGCTCTCCGGCCGCGTGCAGGGCTCCACCCAGTAGCGCAGCAGCGTGGCGTGCGCCGCGCCGCACAGGGCGAGAAGTACCAGGGTTTTCAAGGCGGCTCTCCGATATATCTTAGCGGGCACCGTATCGTCAGCGCATTCAGACGGCCGCCGGGTTTCAAGGAGTTCCTGCTCGGCGATGGTCCATCCCCGGAAGGCCTGGGCCTCGCGCGGGATCGCTCCCCCCTACGGAACGCCCGGCTGTGAGAGTGTTGCTCGATACCTGCGTGCTGTCGGAGCTGCGCCGCCCCACGGCCGCCCAAAACCGGGCTGGCTGTTCCGGCTGCTCAATCCCTGGGCGGAGGGATGAGCTGGACTTACCTGGGGTGAGTGCGCAGCCATTGGATCGCTGCTTCCGGAGACTTGACCTCGCCTTTCAGGATGGCGAGCAAGAGGTCACCGCTAACCAACGCACCGAGGTCCCCGTCGTACTGGATCGCGCGCCGCTGGCCAGGCATCTTGAGCAGAAAAGGGATGTAGGAACACTTCTCCTTGCCGAGCACGCCTTCTTCTTCCTGAGACCAGGCTCCTAAAACTCGCGCTTCGTCCGCTCTGAGGGGGTGATCGGAAGAGATCAAGAGCGCCGTTTCATCCCAGACCCCTTCCTGCTGCAACGTGCTTCGGATATCACCGACGGTCCGGTCGACCAGGGCAAGAGCGTCAAAGTAGTTGGCGCCGTCGCCTGTCGTAAAATCTCCCGTGCGCCGATCGAAGAAGTAAAGCGGGTGTGGCATGGGCCAGTGAAGGAAGACAAGGTCCAGACCCTGGTCCCGGAGTTGGCGCATCGCAGCCTGGTGGATGTCCCGATATTCTCGAATCTCGTGCGCCCGGGACCGTGAACGCAGCGACGGAATTTGTCTCGAGGGCGTAGTTTCAACGCCATGAAACGCAAAACCCAAGCCCGGGACTTCGATCGTCTGCAGCCTGAGTTGCAGCAGAATGCTCGGCACCAACGACAGGTGCTGCGCGTAGTCTTCCCGTGCGAATACGCTGGATGTCGGAACCCAATCGCACGCGGTGAAAGAGAAAAGGCGACAGTACGGATGGAACCATCCGGCAAGTCCCGTATTGAACCCTAGCGAATACGCGGTTTTGAAAACGCTCGGTTCCTCGCTCCATAAATGGAACCCCTTCTCGCCGCGATAGCGGATGCTGAGATCGTACGGTTTCACGACCTCGGCCTCATCCACGTACTTCCCGGTGAACAAGCAAGGAATCGAACGAATCGTGGCCGGGCCGGGAGGACGGGCTCTCGTGGAAAAGATCGACTCTCTCCGCAACCTGTCCAGTTCGGGGAGGGCGACACTCGACGGCCGGCCCGAGAAGGCCAGGCACTCGTCGAACTCGTCGAAGATCACCCACACGACGCGGAGATGTCTGGACTGGCTGCGCTGGATTCGAGCCGCGAGCGGGCGATCGGATCCGGTGGGGCTGGAAACCACCGCTACATGTGCGACCTCCAACGGGAACAGCGCTAACAGCAGTATCGCCAGGCGGCGCGCAAGCCGAATCGAGGGCTGTCGATGACGCACGACCACCCACGCGACGACGCATGCCGCCGGCGCCAGCAGGATTGTGATCCCATGGTGGAGCAGGCCCGATGCCCCCAGCTTCAGGACTCGGGTGCGCAGAATGTTCAGCGGGACCAGCAGAATTCCCAGAAGAACGAGCTCGCACGCCTTCCGCGCGAAACCCGTCAGACGCCGTCCCAAACGGAACGAGAAGTATAGCAGGCTCCCGACCAAAACGACGTCAATGGCCGTGACAATTGCGAGCGACGGCGGCGCCGGTGTCCTCAGGAAAAAATCCTCCGTCTTACGATCGAGCAGTTGCACCCACACATTCAAAAAGAGAAGATTCGCCAAGGACAGAGCGACCCCTGCGTCGAGCACCTGTTCTCGATGACGGCCGAAGAGGGTTGTTCTTTCCATGTAGTGGACGAGCAGCGTCGCGGCGGCCTCGACGAGTATTCAATTCCCTCGCTTCGGCCCGGATTGTCGTAAACCGGCGGACTGAAAAGGAACTATTGAAGCACCACAATAACACGGCCGCCCCTGGCGATGGCATTGGGGAAATGTAGTTGGTCGATGCCCGGGCCTGCCCTACTACAGCGGATTCTCCGCGAAGGCGTACTCTTGCACCACGCGGCCGCCGATCAGGTGTTCCTGGATGATGCGCTCCAGCACCTCGGGCGTCGCCACGCAATACCAGACGCCCTCGGGATATACCACCGCGATCGGGCCCTGCTCGCAGACGCGCAGGCAGTTGGCCTTGGTGCGGAAAACGCGGTCGAGCAGGCCCAGCTCCGCCAGCCGCTGCTTCAGGTATTCCCAGGCTTCCAGGCCGGCCTCGGGGGGGCAGCATTTGGGCTTGCTCTGATCGCAGCACAGAAAAATGTGCCGCCGGATTTCCGGAATCTTCAGGTTCACCGCGATTTGCGCCAGCCGGGGGAGGTCCGCCATGGGAGGTTACTCCGCCATCGCGGCCGGGTTGGTCAGCTCGCCGATCTCGGGGACGCCGATGGTCACCACGTCGCCGGGCGCGAGCGCGGTGGCGGCGTCGGACGGCACCACGATGCCGGTGCCGGTCATCAGCACCGTTCCGCACGGCACCGGATTGGCGCGCGTGAGGTACTCGATGAGCGTTTCCAGCCGCCGGTTGAGTTTGGAGGTCGAGATCCTACCCCAGAACAGTTCCTTGCCCTGGCGCGTGATGGTGCAGGTCATCTCGAGCCGGTATACGTCCGGCAACTCGCCGGCCGTGAGCAGGACGGGCCCCAGCGCGCAGCAGCCGCTGAAAATCTTCGATTGCGGCAGGTACAGGGGATTTTCGCGTTCGATGTCCCACGCGGAAACGTCGTTGGCCAGGGTGAAGCCCGCGATGCGGCCGCGGCTGCCCAACACCACCGCCAGTTCCGGCTCGGGTGCGGTGAAGCGGGAATCGGGGCGAATGCCGATGGCCTGCCCGCTGGCCACGCAGACGCGCGCCGTGCCCTTGAAGAAGATCTCCGGCCGCGGCGCGCGGTAGACGTGCGCGTACATGCCCTCGCGGGTGCCGCGCTCGGCATCGCGGAAGTCGGCGCTGGTCTGGTAGGTGCAGCCGCAGCCCCATACCTCGGGCGGGTGGATGGGCACCAGCGGCACCGCCTCTTCGGCACGGCGGCTGGCAAGCTGCGCGGCCAGTTGGTCGAGCGGCGTCTCCTCCCGTTCCGCGCGCCGCAGGAGATCGAGCATGGTGTGGCCCGGAATCGGCCGCGCCATGCGGGGTGGGGCCGGCGGCTCGTTCTCGAAGACGGCGGCGGTCACGGTACCTTGCAGTTTGATTTGTCCCAGGCGCATGGCGGTGCTCAGTATTTCAGATAGACGGTCTTATAGTCGCTGTAGAACTCCAGCGCCGCCTGGCCCTGCTCCTTGGGGCCGAAGCTGGATTCCTTGGAGCCGCCGAAGGGAAGCTGGTACTCCACGCCGGCGCTGGGCAGGTTGACGGTCAGCAGTCCGGCCTCGGCGCGGTAGACGTATTCGAAGACGCGCGACAGGTTGGAAGTCTGGATGGAGGAGGAAAGCCCAAACGGGGTGTTGTTGGCCATGCGCAGGGCGTCCTCGAAATCCCTGGCCCGCAGGATGGCGAGCACCGGCCCGAATATCTCTTCGCGCGCGATGGTGTGCTCTTCGGCGACATCGGCGAAGACCGTGGGCTCGACAAAATACCCCTTGGCCAGGGCACCCTCGGCCAGCCTGCGGCCGCCACAGCGCGGCTCGCCCGATTCCTGGCGGCCGATTTCGATGTAGCGCAGCACGGTCTCCATCTGCGCCTGGTCCACGCACGGCCCGATGTCGATGCCCGGATCCATCCCGTCACCGACCTTGAGCCTTTTCGTGCGCTCCACCACGGCGGCCACGAACCGGTCGTAAACCGCGTCTTCCACGATGGCGCGGCTGGTGGCCGTGCACTTCTGCCCCGTGGAAAAGAAGGCGGCGTTGACCACGTTCTCTACCGCGGTGGGAAAGTCGGCGTCGGCCAGCACGATGGTCGGGTTCTTGCCGCCCATCTCGAGCTGGATGCGCAGGCGCCGTTGGGAGGCTTCGGCGTGCAGTGCGTTGCCGACCTGGCACGACCCGGTGAACGACACCGCCCGCAAGGGACCCGCGTTCACCAGCGCGTGGCCCAGTTCGCCGCCGGGGCCCGCCACGAAGTTGACCACGCCCTTGGGAACGCCGGCTTCGTGGAGCGCCTCCACGATGCGCCACGCGCTCAAAGGAGCCGCCGAGGCGGGCTTGAGCACCACCGTATTGCCGCAGATGAGTGCCGGCGCCAGTTTCCAGGCGGGGATGGCGCTCGGGAAATTCCAGGGCGTGATCAGTCCCACCACGCCCACCGGCTTGCGTAGCGCGAACATGTGGACGCGGTCGCGTTCGGAAGGCGCCAGCATGCCCGGCAGGCGTGAGCCTTCCCCGGCAAAGTAGCGCAGGATATTGATGGTGCGCCGCACTTCGCCCTTGGCCTCGGGCAGGGTCTTGCCTTCCTCGCGCGTCATGTCGGCGGAGACCCGCGCGAAATTTCCGTCCAGAATGCCGGCCGCTTTGTAGAGGATGTTGCCGCGCGCCGGTGCGCTCATGGCGGACCATGCGGGCAGCGCGCGGGCGGCGGCATCGGCGGCTGCTTCCACGTCTCGCGCGGTGCCCTTCACGAAGCAGCCGACCACTTCTCCGTTGGCGGGATTGCGGTCCTCAAACACCGGGGCGCCGTTGACCCAATCGCCCGCGATATAATTTGCGAAGATTTCCGGCATAGATTCCGGCAGCGGCTCCTAAAATTGCACCTTCGGCGCCGTAGCCTTGCCCGGTTCGGTCTTGAAGTACGCGTCGTTGCGCGTGAAGCCGGCCATCGACGCCACAATATTGTTGGGGAACAACTGGATGGAGGTGTTGTAGTGCTGCAGCGCGTCGTTGTATTTCTTGCGCTCCACCGCGATGCGGTTCTCCGTGCCCGCCAGTTCGTCCTGCAGGCGCAGGAAGTTTTCGTTGGACTTCAATTGCGGATAATTCTCGGCGATTACCAGCAGGCGCGAGAGCGCCCCGGAGAGCTGGTCGTTGGCCGCGATCTTTTCCTGCGGAGTGCGGCCGCCGATCAGCGCGGCGCGCGCGTCGGCAATATTCTTGAAGACTTCGGTTTCGTGCGAGGCGAAGCCCTTCACGGTGGCAACCAGGTTGGGGATGAGGTCGGCGCGGCGTTGCAGGGCGTTTTCCACGTCGGCCCATTGCGCGGTCACGGCCTCGCGCTGCGTCACCAGGTCGTTTCTGACGCCGTAGTATTTGCTCACCGAGCCGAGCGCCACCACGACGATTACTACCAGGATTACGATCAGAGCAGTTTTCACGTGTCGTCTCCTATTTTTCCAGCCGGTCTACCGCGTCGATCACCACGGAGATCCCTTTCAGGTACGAATCCAGCAGGGCGGCAGGTTCCACTTCGCGGGGCTTGATGCGCTCCTCGCGGAGATCGAGCAGTCTTTCGAAAGGCGCCGCGTCGATGCCGAACCGCTCGCGCGCGCCGGCGATCACTTCCCGCTTGCGCGAAGGCGGCGCCACGCCATGCAGAACCAGCGCGTGGCGGAACAGCACGCAAAAGGTGGAGATGGAATCGGCCAGCAGGCGGCGCAGCAGGCCGGCATCGGAGAGCATCCCGGAAGCCTTCTGGCGCAGCCGCAGGAGTTTGGCGCGCAGGTCGTGCTCCACCTGCGCGCGGTAGAACGAGTTGTCCACCACGAGCGGCGTGACCACGTCCTTGCCGTAGAGCAGGCGGTGATGCTGCTGGATGTCGTGGAACTCTATGGCAAAGCAATCGGTGGAAGAAGCCACCTCTTGTTCCGAGAGCAGCAGGGGCGATGGGCTGCCCTGCGCGCGCCACCAGCGGAAGATCTCCTCGCTGGCGCCCATCTCGCGCGCCGTGATCTGGCTGAGCACGCACAGAATATTGAAATCGGAAAAGCCGGCATGGTGGTCGCCCGCCGCCGCCGAGCCGTAGAGCACCACCGAGACCAGGCGCTCGCCGTGCGCCTTCTTGAGTCTGTCCACCAGTTGGTCGAGCACCTTGTCCATGAGATGGTTCCTCACCAGTCGCTGGAGGCGCCGCCGCCTCCGGAATCGCCGCCCCCGAATCCGCCGAATCCTCCGCCCGAATCGAATCCGCCGAACCCTCCGCTGCCGCGGCCGCCGCCCAGAGAGCGCCCGATCATGTTGCCCAGGATGAGCCCCGGCAGGAAACTGCCAATACCGCCGCCGCCCCCCCCGCCCCCGCCGTACCCGCGGGGCCCGGCCGAGCGGATCAGCCACAGCAGCAGAAAGAAGCCGCCGATCAAAAGCGGCCAGGGAATGCGGCCGGAGCCGGTCTCGCGATGGCGCCGCGGCAACCGCGCCAGCAACCGCACGTTCTTGGCATTGGCGATGGCGCTCCCGATGGTCTGCGCGGCGGCCATCAGGGCATCGCCGTAATCCCTCTGGCGCAGCGCCGGGCGCATCTCGCGCAGGATGCTGCCGTCGAGGCCGTCCGGCAGAATGGGCTCGAGGCCGTATCCTACTTCGAGCCGGCTGCGGCGGTCGTTGATCGCCAGCAGCAGGAGGATGCCCTCGTTTTTGCCCTTCTGCCCCACGCCCCAGGCGCGATAGATCGTGTTGGCGACGTCTTCGATGGGCTCGCCCTCGATCGAGGGCACCGCGGCCAGCGCCATTTGCGCGCCGGTGGACCGCTCCACGATGGCGCAGTAGGCTTCCAACTGTTCCCTGCTGGCGGAATCGATTACGCCCGCGAAATCGCTGACGTAGCCTTGCGGCTTAAGCGCTTTCCAGTCGACCGCCCGGCCGGCGGAGGCGCACAGCCCCAGCGCGATGGACAGCCGCAACCACTTCTCCATGTTGATTTTTCAGTGTACTACGTGCGGGCGCCTGGATTCCCCCGGCGGGCTTTTGGTAAAATGAAATGCCACTGGGACGTCGTCTAACGGTAAGACTGCAGACTCTGGATCTGCGTATCGGGGTTCGAATCCCTGCGTCCCAGCCAAATCAAGAACTCGCACTTGCTGACAACCCCGACAACCTGAATGGAGTTCGTTTTGCGGCGGTATCCTGTAGGCAGGCACGATGTCTTTGGTGTTCGAATGGGACCGGCGCAAAGCTCGATCCAATCTGCGGAAGCGTGGCGTGAGCTTTGCCGAGGCGATCTCGGTATTCAGCAACCCGTTGGCGCGGATTTTTCCGGACGAGGAGCACTCCGCGGAAGAATCGCGCGAGATCATCATCGGCCATTCCTCGGCGAAGCGACTCTTGCTGGTCTGCTTTATGGAATCGGAAATGGACCGGGTCTGCATTGTCAGCGCCCGCCGCGCGACGAGGGAAGAACAGAATAACTATGAAGAACACGCTACAGACTAAGCCCAAACCGAAACGCGATAACGACATGCGAGCCGAGTACCGTTTCGACTACAGCAAGGCCAAACCGAACCGGTTTGCCCAGCGGATGCAGCCGGGATCGGTTGCGATACTGCTGGACCCGGACGTGGCACGCGTGTTCAAGAACGCGGAATCGGTCAATGCCGTTCTGCGTGCGTTATTGGCGTCGATGCCAGGCCGGCGCTCGCCGGCGAGCCGATAGCCCGACCGAGTGCCGCCCCGCCCTTCACTTTCCGAACTGAATCGTGGGTCGGCCTGGAACTTGTGATAGTCGGAGTAGGTGCGCACCGCCTCGCCGTGAACCGTGTGCAGTTTGAGGAACTTCACGGCGTAGCGGACCGTGTTCCCGGCGAGCATCCGGGTGCCATGCGGGAGCTTGATTTCGTCCAGACGGAAGACCGTACCTTTTTGCAGCCGCGAATGTTCGCCGGTGATCTCTCCATCGATGTGCGCCGGATAGCAATCCTCGAAATCCAGCCACAACACCAGGCGGTAGTTCCGCGATTCCCTCTCGTTCTCGTTGGCGGGAAGCAAATCCGCCTTGGGCACCGCTTCGACGCCGAACGCCTTCCGCCCGTCGATCTCCTTCTCGCCCAGATAGCGGAGGTCGAACACGTCCACCAGGCGGTCATAGGGGATTTGGTATGAGTAGGTCACGCTGAACAGGCGGTTGTGCCGCTCTTCGGGAGTCTCCTTGCGCCGCCGTTCGGCCTCCTCCGCCAGGCGCTGGACTTCGCGCTTCTCCTCCTTGGCGGCGAGCGGCTGGTCGTTGCGCATCACCAGCTTCCGGTAGGTCGAGCCCTCCAGCCCAATGACCTCCCAGGACTCGGTCTCGCGGTCCGTCTCCTTGCCGATCAGGCGCATGTCCCTTGGGACGCAGATCGTCAACCCGGCGTTGCCCCTATCGGGCTTTGTTTTTTCGTCCGATGGTATCGCGGATGAAGTTCACTTCTTCCTGGCGGTAAGGGCGTCCGTCGGCCCGGAAGACATCGTGGAACCATACCGCGGGCTCGCGTTCCGTGTAGGGGTGGAGCCAGGAATCCCAGGGCCACCAGGTCTGCGTTTTTCCCGCCACCAGTCCCCAGTTGATGGCCGCCACGCGGTACTTCTTGGCCACCGGCAGAATTCCCTCGAAGGTGCTCCCGTTGGGGCGTGCCATGTACTCGGTGCAGAGAATCGGGCGGTTGTATGCGCCCAGCCAGCGCACGCGCTTCTCGAATTCCGGCGGCGCGTCGTAGTTATGAAACGAAATCACGTCGGAAAGCTCCAGTTGCACGCGCTCCGTGGGCGTCAGCGCGGCGGGCGAAGACCAGTCGCCATGCCAGACGCCGGAGGTCAGCGGCTGCGTGGGCAGCCCGGCGCGGGCGTAGGCAAACACGCGCGGCAACAGGCGCAGCACCAGGTCAACCTTGTTCAGGGGCTCGCCGCTGCGGCTCTCGTTGTTGTTGTCGGGTTCGTTCCAGAGGTCCCAGGCAAGCACCCGCTTGTCGTCGCGGAAGGCCGCCACCACGTCCTTGACATACTCCAGCAGACGGTCGGTCTGCGACGAATCCATGAGGGCCGCGGCCCCCGGGCTTTGCACCCAGCCCGAGTTGTGCACGCCGGGCTTCGGCGCCCGCTGCTGTCCCAGTTCCGGGAACGGGTTCCAGCACGAATCAAACAGCACGAAGACGATGCGGATCTTGTGCTTGTCGGCGGCCTTCAGGAAGCGATCGATGCGCCTGGTGAAGCCGGGGGCGTCCCGTTGCCAGAGCAGGTCGTGCAGGAAGACGCGCATGACGTTCATGCCCAGCCCTTCGGCCCATCCCAGTTCCATATCGATGCGGTCCGGGTCGAAGCTGTCGGCCTGCCACATTTCCAACTGGTTGACGGCATAGTTGGGGATATAATTGCTCCCCACCAGCCACGGCTGCTTGGCATACCAGTCGCCGGCGTCCTTGGCGGTCCACTGGGGCGACTGCGCCAGGGCGGCTCGCAGAAGTAACAGAAAAATAACGGTGAAGTATCTCATTTTCGTGTGACGCTCGCGACGGCTAACCTTGGCCCGACGATATCGCGCGGCGGGCACGAACGTCAAGGCCGGTGGATCGGGGGGGGCCAGTCTGCTAAACTGAAGGTGCCTTTTGGTCGTCCCGCGAAACTTGGCCTGATCCATTTGCCTGGCGTAGCCTGCACAATCAGAAAGTAGACACTGGAAAGTGGAAGGTTAGGAAACAACGTGAAGAACATTTTTGTAGGCAACCTGGATTTTGCGGCTAGCGAATCTTCGATCAGGTCGCTATTCGAAGCTCATGGAAAAGTGGATCGCGTCAGCCTGGTCACGGATCGGGATACCGGGCGGCCGCGCGGGTTTGCATTTGTGGAGATGCCGGACGCGGCCGAGGCGGATCGCGCCATCGCCGCGCTCAACGGCACGGAACTGGGCGGTCGCGCCCTCAATATCAACGAAGCCAGGCCCAAGGGCGAAGGGGGCCGGGGCGGGTCTGGCGGTGGCGGCTTCCGCCGCGAGGGCGGTGGTGGTCCCCGCCAGCGGCGCGAACCCCGCTGGTAGTTACAACTTTGTCATAAGACGCGGCCGGCTCCCTCTGGGCCGGCCGCAGATCAAGGAGCAGTCCTTATGGGTATGCGGTCGGGTACCACTTTTAAAAAACGGCAAAAAGAGATTGCGCGCATGGAGAAGCAGCGCGACAAGTTTGCCAAGAGATTGCAGCGCAAGGTGGAGAAGCAGAACCCGGGGTCTCTGGACACACCGCTGGAAGATTCGGGAGAGCCGTCCGGAGCCGAGCCGCCCGGTGCGGAGCCGTCCGGTGAAGTTTCCGTAACGGCGGGCGAATAGCAGTTTCGGGTGGGGCAGTACGCAAGGGCCGTCCTCTCAGGCCGGTTGGCGAGAGGGGGAGGAACAAATGCAGTTACGGTACATGGGGTTCGACCAGACCGAGACGGTCCGGGTCTATCGGTTCGAGCTCATCGAAGAGCGTGCGCCCACCATTCGCTACACGGTCACGGTTGATCTGAAGTTGTTTCTGAAGCACCACGTCGGCATACAGGAGGGGCCGTCTCTCTGCGCGCGCAAACTGGCCGCCGGCCTGGAGATGCAGCAACAGAACGAGCACATCCTCTCTAACGACGATCTGCTGGCTTATGTGGCCGCGCGCACGGATGCCGAAGCCCGCAAGGCCGCGGCCCGCAAGCCGGGGGTTCGCCGCCGCGCTCCGATGCGTCATGACGGCTGGGAAAGGCCAATCGGCGCGGCGGCTGCGGCCCATACCGAAAAGTAACGCCGGGATACACCTTTGAAAGTCGGTTTTGTCAGCCTGGGTTGTCCCAAAAACCTGGTCGATAGCGAAGTTATGATGGGCCAGCTTGTGGCCCGGGGCCACGAGCTCACGCCCGATCCCAGCCAGGCCGATGTCCTGGTGGTCAATACCTGCAGCTTCATCGATCCCGCCAAGAAAGAATCGGTCAATACCATCCTGGAGATGGCGGAATACAAGAAGATCGGCCGCGCCCGGAAACTGATCGTCGCCGGCTGCCTGGTGGAACGGTATCGCGGCGACATTCGCAAGGAACTGCCGGAAGTGGACGCCATCATCGGGACCAACGAGCTGGAGAGCATCGTGGCCCTGTGCGAGGGCATGCCGGCGGCGCCCGCTTCCGCGCCGTACCTGTACCACGACCTCACGCCGCGCGTTCTCGCCACGCCGCGCCACTTCGCGTATATCAAGATCGCCGAGGGCTGCGACCACCCGTGCACTTTCTGCGTGATCCCGCAGTACCGGGGCAGGTTCCGCAGCCGCCGCTTCGAATCGGTGATCTCGGAAGCCACGCGCCTATTCCGGCAAGGGGTGCGCGAGATCAACCTGATCGGCCAGGACACCACCTGCTACGGCGAGGATTTCGGGCTGGAACACGGCCTGGCGCACCTGCTGGGCCGCCTGGCGGAAATCGAAACGGCGCAGGAGAAATGGATTCGCTTCCTGTACGCCTACCCCAACAAGGTGACGCAGAGGCTGCTCGACACCATGGCCGCGCACCCGGCGCTGGCCAAGTACATCGACATGCCGCTGCAACATGCCAGCGCGCGCGTGCTCAAACGCATGAAGCGCGGCGCCGGGGGTGATATCTTCCTGAAGCTGATCGAGCGCGTGCGCCGCACCATTCCCGGAGTGGCCATACGCACCAGCTTCATCGTGGGATTCCCGGGCGAGACGGCGGAGGACTTCCGCGAGCTGTGCCAGTTCGTGGAGGCCGCCCGCTTCGATAACCTGGGCGTCTTCGCATACTCCGACGAAGACACCAGTGCCAGCTTCGGACTGGACGGCAAAGTGGACGGCCGCACCATCCAGAACCGCAAGCGCCGCGTCATGGCCATCCAGCGGAAGATCGCGCGCGCCCGCAACCGCGCACTGGTGGGCCGGGAAGTCCCGGTGCTGGTCGAAGGCCCGTCCCAGGAAACCGATCTCCTGTGGGAAGCCCGCATGGCAACGCAGGCGCCCGAAATCGACGGCGTCACGCTGGTGAACGACTTCGAAGGCGCCGCCCCGCGCCCCGGCGAAATCCGCCGTCTGCACATTACCGAAGCGCACGATTACGATGTCGTCGGCACGCTGCTTGCGCCCACCGAGGCGGCCCCCTCGCTTGCGCCCTCGCCGCTGGTCTCGATCGCGCTATGAAATGCCCGATCTGCAAGAAGGAGGTCGCGCCCGCCGAACCGGAATTCCCGTTTTGCAGCGAGCGCTGCCGCCTGGTGGATCTGGGCAACTGGGCGTCGGGCAAGTATGCCATTCCCGCGCGCGAGAAACCGGAAGAGGAAGATGAATCGTAGGGGCACGGAACACATATTTCACCGCCGAGGCGCCGAGCCGCCGAGAGAAAAAAACCGATTTGGTTTTCTCGGCGCCTCGGCGTCTCCGCGGTGAATTCTCATGCGGGTTAAGCTGGCCCATCTCCTCGCCACCTGGTTCGGCTGCGGCTACTCCCCGTTTGCTCCCGGCACGGCCGGTTCGGCGGCTGCGCTCCTGATCGCCATCGTCCTCCACCAGTACGCGGGCTTCGGGCGATGGCACTTCCTGGTGCTCGCGGCGGTCTTGTTCGGGCCGGCCGTGTGGGCCGCGGGCGTCACCGCGCGCGCCCATAAGATCGAGGACCCGTCCTTTGTGGTGGTCGATGAAGTGATCGGCCAATGGATTGCGCTGGCCGGCGCGGCGCGCTTCAGTTGGGCCGGTTATCTCGCCGCTTTCGCGCTCTTTCGCCTGTTCGACATATGGAAGCCGCCGCCCGTGCGACAATTGGAAGCGTTGCCGGGAGGGCTGGGAATCAACGCGGACGACGTGATGGCGGGCGTCTACGCGGCCCTGGTGCTGGTTCTGGCGGGATGGTTCCATTTATAGTAAAAATATGCCGCTTCGCAAATCGTCCGACGCCAAACCCCAGATCGCACAGGTCACGCCGCCCGCCGCCATCGCCGGGGGCGAACTGCAGATTCGGGGAAAGGGCTTTGCCCGGTCGGCGCGGCCCCGCGTGACCATCGGCGAAGTCGGCGCACCGGTGGTGATCGGCTCGGACTCGCTGGTGATTGCGCGCGTGCCGGAAGGCGCCACGGCCGGCGAAGTGGTGATCGAGAGCGGCGCCCAGGCCAGCGATTCCTGGGCCTGCGATATCGGGGTGCAAATCGCCGACAGCCTGCACCCGGTGTCCAACCCGGCGGTCGATGCGTTCGGCAACGTCTACAGCACGTTCAGCGGATCGCGCGGCCAGAAGGTCCCCGTGGCGGTCTACAAGATCGACCTGAACTTCACCATGAAGCCGTTCATCAACGACCTGATGAACGCCACTGGCCTGGCCTTCGACCCGCAGGGCCTGCTCTACATCTCCAGCCGCCACGACGGATTCATCTACCAGGTGACGCCCAGCGGCAACATCTCCCCATTCGTCGAGGGCATGGGCGTGGCCACCGGCATCGCCTTCGACGGCGAGCAGAATCTCTACGTCGGCGACCGCAGCGGCACCATTTTCAAAATCGCCCCGGACCGCCAGATTTTCGTCTTCGCCACGCTGGAGCCTTCCATCGCCGCCTATCACCTGGCGTTCGGTCCCGATGGCTTCCTGTACGTGACCGGGCCCACCACGTCGAGTTTCGATTCGGTCTACCGCGTTTCCCACGCCGGTGAAGTGGATATTTTCTATCGCGGCCTGGGCCGCCCGCAGGGCATGGCCTTCGATGCCGAAGGCCGGCTGTACGTGGCGGCCTCCATCGGCGGCCGCAAAGGCGTGGTCCGCATCTCTCCCGACCGGCGCGCCGACCTGTTTCTCTCCGGCCCGGGCATCGTGGGGCTCGCCTTCACGCCGTCGCGGGCCATGGTGGTGGCCACCACCAACGCGCTCTACCGCGTGGATGCCGGCATCAAGGGCCACCCCCTGGTCTGATGGACGCGGAGATCATTGCGGTCGGCTCGGAGATGCTGTCGGGCGGGCGCGTCGATACCAACTCGCTCTTTCTCACCGGCGAGCTCAACAACCTGGGCGTGGAAGTGGTCACCAAGTGCGTGATCGGCGACGATCGCGAGCGGCTGGCCGACGCCGTCCATCGCGCCTTCGCGCGCTCCGCCATCGTGATCCTCTCCGGCGGCCTCGGTCCCACCGAAGACGACATCACGCGCGAGGCGGTGGCGCAGGCGCTCGATCGCCGGCTGGTCTATCGCGCGGAGATCGCCGAGGCGCTGGCGCGGCGTTTCGCGCAGGCGCGCCGCCAGATGGCCGAAGTCAACAAGCGCCAGGCGTTCCTGATCGAAGGCGCCGCCCTGCTGCCCAACGACCGCGGCACCGCGCCCGGCCAGTGGGTGGAAGAATCCGGCCGCGTGGTCATGCTGCTCCCCGGCCCGCCCTACGAGCTCAAGGCCATGTTCGAACGCCAGTGCCTGCCGCGCCTGGCGCGCATGGTTCCCCACCAGGCTATCCGCACGCTGTTCCTGCGCGTGGCGGGCATGGCGGAATCGGATCTCGACCAGCTCGTCGCGCCGGTCTACAAGAAGTACGAAAACCCGGTCACCACCATCCTGGCCGCCAACAGCGACATTCAGATTCACCTGCGCGCGCGCTGCGCCACCGAAGCGCAGGCCGATGCGCTGCTGGCGGAAGTGGCCGGCCCCATGGAACTGCTGCTGGGCGACCGCCTCTACTCGCGCAACGGAGACCCGCTCGAGGTGGTGGTGGGCGATCTGCTGCGCAAGCAGCGCGCCACCGTATCGGTAGCGGAAAGCTGCACGGGCGGCATGCTCGGAGAGCGCTTCACCGCGGCCGCGGGCAGCTCCGATTACTTTCTCGGCGGCTTCATCACTTACACCAACGCCATGAAAGTGGAGTTGCTGGGCGTGCCCCCCGAGATGCTGGCGGAGTTCGGCGCGGTCAGCCGGGAGATTGCCGAAGCCATGGCGCTGGGGGCGCGCCGCCGCACCGGCTCCACCTACGCGCTGGCGGTGACGGGCGTGGCCGGCCCCGATTCCGGAGGCGAATCGGCCCCGGTGGGCACCGCCTACGTGGCCATCGCCGATGCCTCCGGGACGCAGGTGGTGCACCGCCGGTTCCTGAGCGACCGCACCCGCGTGCGCGTATTCACGACGCAGATGGCGCTCGACCTGCTGCGGCGGCGGATCAAAGTGGGGTAGGCCTCCGGGCCTGCCCCCCGCGCCGTAGGCGCTAGTTTCAGTGCCCGTGCACCGGCGTGCCCGTCGCCGGGTCCAGAATCAGCGTGCGGCTGTTGTCCCCGCCCTCGCGGCCGAAGTCGAACATGCTCATCAGCGAGCCGGCAATGGCGTCGGTTGAACTGTTGCCGATGCGGCCCAGATTCCAGTTGTCTTCGATGAAGCGCAGAATCGAGGATTGATCGCTCACGCCATGGTCCACGAAATTGCTCTTGGCGAAGGGCGAGATGGCCAGCAGCGGGAGGCGCGGGCCATAGCCGCAGCGGCCCTGGAAAGGAAAGGCGCCGCCGTTGCCGCAGGCGCCGGCCCCGCTCAGGAAATCGGCCGAGGTGGTCGACTGCGTCATGATCGGTCCCATCTGGTGGTCGTACCAGCCGTCGGAATCGTCGTAGGAGATGAAGATGGCGGTGCTCTTCCAGAAGGGCGACCGCATGATCGCGTTGATGGTGTTGACCAGGAACGTCTGCTCGTCGAGCGGATCGGAGTAGCCCGCATGCCCATCTTCAAACGCCGGGGCCTTCAGATAACTCACCGCGGGCAGGTTGCCGGCGTTCAGCGCGGCGAAAAAGGCGGCGATGTCGTACTGGTGGTTGGCCTGGTCGGTATGGCCGATGGCGGCCACCGAAACGGGCGGCAGGTGGTGCGGGTTGGCGGTTTGCGGGTAGTATTGAAACGGCGCGTGGTGGGGAATGTAGTCGGCGGTGGAAGCGCCCGCAACGTTGGCGTGCGCGGTGGCGCACAGAGCGGTGCCGTCGGGGTTGTGCCCGCTCGGCTGGAAGCCGCCCTGGAACCAGCCCCAGGCGATCCCCTTGGCGTTGAGCAGGTCACCCACGTTCGTGCCGGTCATGGTGATCTGGGCGGCCGTGCGTATGGTGCAATCGTCGAGCGCCAGCGAGGGCCGTGGATCGCCGATCACCGAGCCCGCGGCCACGTTGTTGTTGGCGTTTCCCTGGGTGAGCGTGGCGCCGTGCGTCTGGCCCGAGACCAGGTTCAACGCGCCCGGCGTGGAAGGCCCGAAGGTGGTGCCGTAGGAATTATCGCTCATGGCGAAATGCTGGGCGTAGTTCCATATCGCGGTGGTGGTGTTGCCGTCGTAGTAACCCATCACCAGTCCTTTACCGTGGCCGAAATCCGCGCACCCGGGCGCGCCTACGCCGACCGACTCCACAAACAGGTTCATCAGCCCGTTGTTGAAGGCGCGCTGTTCGTCGGTGTAGCCGTGATCCTGGTCGCAGGTGACGGCCTGCGTGCGGGTCAGGCGAAAGGGCGGCTGAGCATTCGGATTGTCGGTCAACAAGGGGCCGCTCAAGCCGTTGACCGACGGAGTACCGGAGGCCGGCGTGAACGGTGGTTCACCCGCGGCGTCGTTGGCGGCGTTGGGATAGGTGGCGAAGTAGTGATCGAAGGATACGTTTTCCTGGAAGATGATGACCACGTGTTGAATGGGCGTGGCGGTAGCCGCGGGCGGCGCCTGGTGGTCGTCGGCGCGCAGGGGAACCGGCCCGAGGGCGATGACGGCAATCGAGAGCGAGGCGCACAGGCGCTTCGCGGCGGAGCGAATGTCAGCTGAGCTTTTCAAATCGAATCTCCTTTTTTGTGAACGTGATTTTCAGCGGCTGGCCGCGCGCTGAAGCACAAGCTTGCCATCGCCCTGTTGCAACGCGTTTACGGGCGAGTGACGATTCGATTTAAGCGGGATTGTTTACAATGTGCGGCGGCGGACTTTTCGGCGGGCCACTTAGACGGCCAGGCGCACGATCCACACGCAGCCGTACGCCAGTCCGGCGCCGATGGCCGCGCCCGCCACTACGTCGCTGAGAAAATGCAGGCCCAGCAGGATGCGCGAGGCCGCCACGCTCAAGGCGCAGAAGAGCATGCCTAGGGCCAGTTCCGGATAGAAGAGACTGAGCGCAACCGCCACCGCGAACGCCGTGATGGTGTGGCCCGAGGGAAACGAGAACTGGTCGGGCGGCAGCAGGGTGGCCCAGCAGTGCGGCTGAAAAGCGCAGGGGCGCCTGCGGCCGGCGGCCTTCTTCAAGCGTAGGAAGATGGCGATTCCCAGTCCGGCGGCCAGGGCCGCGGCGCCCGTCGCGGCCACTCGCTGTTCGCCGCCGAAAAGCAGAATCACCAGGCCCATGGCGTACCACAGCCAGCCGTCGCCCGCGCGCGTGGCGGCGATCATCCACGCGCGAATCCAGCGCGGGGCGGGCCAGCGGTTCACCGAAAGCATCAGGCTGTGGTCGCGGTGGACGATGAACGCCGCGAGCGAGGCCGCCAGCGTCATGCCGCCACCTCCGTCATACGCGCCATACGCCATTTGTAACTGCCGGGCCGCTACAATTGCGTGACATCCGCGCAAAACAATCGTTAAGAAGACCGTTTTGGCAGGGTGCGTGCTTGATCGGATGTGCGCGTGGGGGCGCGCGGTATCGCGGACCAGTCACGCGGCTGTTATGCCGGTGAAACGGGCCGGCGCGATGCTGAGAATCGGAGAGCGAATTGACGCCGTCCAAGGTCACTCTGATCTACATCGATTCCGGCGGCGGCCATCGCGCCGCGGCGGCGTCGCTGAGCGAGGCGATGCGCCAGCAGCAGCGCCCGTGGGATGTGGAGATGGTCTGCATTCAGGACCTGCTGGATTCCATCGATTTCATCCGGAAGCTCACGGGAATCCGCTTCCAGGATGTGTACAACATCATGCTGCGGCGTGGCTGGACGCTGGGAACCGCGCAACTCATCCCCATGATGCACGGGCTGATCCGCGCCTCCCACGGTGCCCAGGTGAAGGTGCTGGAACAGTATTGGAAAGGCCATCGGACGGGGCTGGCGGTATCGCTGATCCCGCATTACAACCGGGCGCTCAAGGAGGCGCTCGATCGAGCCTGGCCAGGGACGCCGTACGTCACGCTGCTGACCGATATCGCGGACTACCCGCCGCATTTCTGGATCGAGCCGATGGACCAGTGGGTGATCTGCGGGTCGCCCAGGGCCGCCGGGCAGGCGCGCCGCATCGGCCTCCCCGAGAGCCGCATCCTGCAATCGTCGGGCATGATCCTGAACCCGAAGTTCTACGCTCCGCTACCGATCGACCGGGCAGCCGAGCGCATGCGCCGCGGCCTCAGGCCGGACGTGCCCGTGGGCCTGGTGCTGTTCGGCGGCGAGGGCTCCACCGAGATGGTGCGCATAGCGAGAGCGCTCCAAGCGGAGGCGGGCGGCGTCCAGTTGATCCTGGTCTGTGGGAAGAATGAGGCGGTGGCGGCCGAGTTGCGCTCCATGGACGGGCGCATGCCGATGCTGGTGGAAGGCTACACCCACGACATCCCGCTCTACATGGAGATGTCCGATTTCTTCATCGGCAAGCCGGGTCCCGGCAGCATCAGCGAGGCGCTCGCCAAGAGGCTGCCGGTCATCGTGCAGCGCAATTCGTGGACCATGGTGCAGGAACTTTATAACACCGAGTGGATCGAGCAACTGGGCGCGGGAATCGTAATCGGAGACTTTTCGCGAGACATCGCCGGGGCGATTCGCACGCTGCTGGCGCCGGCCAACTACGCGAAGTACCGCGAGCGCGCGGCGGCGACGCAGAACGTGGCGGTGTTCGAGATCCCGGCGATGTTGCGCCAGATCCTCGCGGAAGCTGGCTGAGCGGCGGAAGCCTGAAACCGCAAGGCCCCGCCCTTCATGGATGCAGATCTCCCGGCTCGGAGAGAAGCAGGCGCATGGCCGGGCGGAACCGGGCACCGGCGAAATACCGGACCACGGCGGCGGCGAAGGACAGCAACCGTGGCTCGCGGCCCCGCCAGATCCGGGCGACTGTCCGCGCCACGCCATCTTCGCAGCGGTAGAACAGGCGGTCTGCCCAGCGTTCCCGGCCGGGATACTCGGGATAGGTGCGCAGGATATCGTGGATGGCTTCCAGGACGCGCTGCGGCAGGGGTTCGCGGTACTGCGGCAGGAACAGAATCGCGCTGTTGCCGGCGCGGATCTCCGCCACGAATTCGGCGAAGCTGCGGGCGTTTGTAAGATTGATGCAGGCGCCCGGCTCGCAGCCGTGACGATCGCCGCCGGAGATCGCCGGCCGCGCGTGCGCCCGCGCCAGCGCGATGGTAGCGGCGTTCTCGCTCCACCGCCGCGTGCCGTTCAATTCGAAGGCGTCCAGCCAGCCGATACATTGGCGCAAGAGGCGATCGAGCGCCCGGCGGTGATCGTCCCCGTCAACGCCGGCCTCGAGCCAGAACGGGTGATTGAGCACGACCAGCACGCCGGGAACCCGCGTGAGCTCGCTCAGGACGGCGGGCAAGGCAGCCTCGCGCGGCGCGGCGGTGTACTCCGCCATCGCGTCCATCCAGGAGCGCGCCGCGCTCGGCGGGATATTGTGCACGCCCAGGTGGAAGATGGATCGCTCGTAGGGAACGGTCCATTCCACCGAAACCGGCGTCTCGCGGGGATCGGCGGCGACTCCCAGGGCCAGTCCGGCTTCCACATCGTCGTGGTCGGTAAGCGAGACCATGGGACGCAGGCCCAGCCCGGCGATCTGTTCCCGCTCCAGCCGCAACGCGGAGGCCGGGGACAGCGGAGGCGTCCACCACGCGCGTGCGAAATCTACTTGCCGCGGGCCGCGCTGGTAGTAGCTCACGACCTGCGAGATCCCGGGAACGCGGTGCAGATGTTGCGGCAGGAAGGAAAGGCATTCCTGCGAGTGCATGGTGTGACCATGCAGACAGACTCCCGAGTGGAACCCTGCGGCGGAGCGCGGCTCGCGCCACAGAAACCGGACCGTGCCTTCGCGCATTTCTTCCCCCCGCCACCAGCTTGGCGCGGAGGCGGTTACAGTTCCGTGGCAAACCGGTAATCGTTTCGCGAAAACATTTCGGGCGCTGGGTGTATTAGCCCTTCGCCGCCTCCGTGGGAGGCCGGAGAGAACTTCGGGGCCGGCCCCTATGCCGCGGGCCGCGGTACGTAGCGTTCTACGCGGATCTTCTTCTCGCGGCGGCGCGTGCGCGCGATGTCGTAGGAATTCTGCATTCTCATGAGGGTATCCATATCGACGCCGAACGCCTTCTCGAAGCGCAGTGCCATATCGCCGGACAGATTGGCCCTGGCGTTCAGGAGACTGGAAAGGGTGGGGCGGGATACACGAAGAATCCGCGCCGCACCCGTCACGGAAAGGTCGTGGGCCTCGATAATCTCGGTCCGCAAGAAGCGGCCGGGATGAACCGGGTTTAGCATCTTCACTCGCTCTACCGTAGCCCGTAGCCTTACACTTGTCAATTCACGGGACGGCAATCGAATTGACTGGCACTCGCGCCGGCCAGCGCCGCAAAGCCGCAACCGTGCCATGCAATGTATCGCGGGAACCTGGATATCGGACAATTAACCGATAGCGCGCCACAATGTCGTCGGGCGATCAGGGCCGATGCACAGGGACCACCGTGGTGCCTGACATCAACCTCCCGGGCGATCTGGGCTTTCTTGTCCGATAAAAGCCACGGAGGAGTTCTATTCCGGCAGCGACGGCAACAGCCTCGCTGATCGGGAACGGCGCCTGTGTGATCAGCGAGTAAGCACTTGCCAGAACCACCGGAATCCCGTAGGCCAAGGCTTGTTCCTGGAGCGCACCTGTTTCCATGCAACGACGAGCCAACTCAGCCTGCCAGTCATAAAGCTCCACCTTGGCCTCAAGCCTCATGGCGAGAAAGTATTCGTCGAGACATTTCAGGTATGAAACAAAGGGCCCTCCGGAAGATGAGCCGAAGGAGGCTCGGAGTGTTTCTACCGCGTCGAAGTAGCCGATCTCAGAGGCGAGATGCCTGAAGCGCATTATGGTCTTGAATTCCAGCCCATCGAGCACTTCGTCGCTGATGATTCTTCTCGGAAAAAGGTGACGCCACGGCGCAGCGTTGAACGCGCACGCCTGATCGTGGCCAAGGACGTATGCGACCTGCATTGGCGCGAAATCCTGGTCCAGAGTTGAAGGCGCGATGCCAAGTTCCTTTGGAACCGAAAGGGTATGGGCGGCGCGGCACCATTGAATCAGGTCGCTCTGTGGGGACAAGCGTCGGTGACGGACGAGATAGTCGTAAACGTCGCCGAATCTCAAGAACCGGTCTCGTAGACCCAAGCCGGACCTCTGCATAGCTTTGCCGAGGAGTTCCTTGTCAGGCTCAGGCAAGAAGGGGGCACGACAGATCCGCTCCAGGTTCGCTCGAAAGGTGTCGACAGTGCCCGGTTTGTCGACCTCTAAAACGCGTGCACACTTGTCCGCCAGCGTTAAGTCCAGGAGCTTGATCAGTCGTCTCAGCTTGAGATATCTCGAAGGGTAGGCCCGCCGCGTACCTGCAGTCTCATTGACTTCGGTAAAGGATTCAGCTCCGCTTCTCAGGCATAGCAGGTGGCCGCCGCCTAACAACTCTATCTGGACTCCTTCGGCGTCCGTGACAATGAGACTGAGCAGCTCAAGATTATTCACAACGTCGGCATCTCTTATGAGCGTACGGCGTTCGAATAGCGCTTGCGTTTTGATCTCGCGCGTCAGCCTTTTGTCTCTCTCTTGCCGAGTGGCCCCAGAGGAACTGGGACTTCGAAGGTCGTTGAATTGCGTGCTCCAGTTGAATTGTGCCCGGTCGAAACCAGAAAGAGGAACGCGTTGAACGGCCATAAGATGTCCTCGGTAGACCAGAAAACACAAGGTAGCTTGATTCGACTCTCTCCTACGGCACGGCTTCGAATGCAACGGCCATCAAACGAGCTAAGGCTCACCCACAACTCCATGTAGATCTTTTTTGAAGCATATCTCGATAGAGTTCGATAAAGCAAGTCCCTTTCTGAAATTTGGCGGAACTAGCTTCAATGCTATTTATGAAGCCGCCGCCCCCCACTCGCGAATTTACAGAAAGGATGTTAAGATGTTACACCAAGAGCGTAATTGGGAACGAGCATCAAACATCCACCAAGGCTAGTAGTGAAACCGGTAGCGCACCTGCGCGTACACCTGCCGCGGGTCGGCGTAGTGGGTGCCGCCGAAGGTCAGGCTGTTGTCCAGCAGGAACCTTCGGTTGGCCACATTCAATCCCACTACGGAGACCGACCAGCTCTCGCTGATCGCTTTGCCCAGCGATAAGTCGAACGTCGTGTGCGGCGCCAGGTGCGCCGGCACGTCGCTCGATCCGTCGGTGAAGCCCGAGCCGTAATACATGCTGGCCGAAATCCACGCGCGGCGCGGCAGGGTGACGTTGCCGTTCACGTGGAGCGTGTGGCGCTGGTCGTGGTCCAGGAAGAAGTAGCCGCTATCGGGCGGAGCAAAGTCGGTCAGGCCTCCGGTCACCGCGCCCTGCCCTTCGGCGTGCTGGTACGAGTAAGCCACCGACATTTCGCCGCGACGGAGAATGCGCGGGGATTTCAAGGTGAATTCCCATCCGCGCATGCGCGCGCCCGAGATCGACAGCGGAAAGAACACGTTCGAATTGCCGATGGAGTTGTGATCGAAGAAGTTGCGCGCGCGCTGGCGGAAGCTGTTGGTGTCGAACGTCCAGCCGTGCATGGGAATAGTCAGCCCCACCTGGTTCTCTTCGTCGCGCTCGCCTTTGAGCGGAATCACTCCGAGTCCCTGCGTGACGGCGAAATCCGCCAGCGGCCCGGATACGGTCGATAGCGGCGGCGCCTGGTAATAGCGGCCATAAAAGCCGTGCAGGACCCAGTTCAGGTGCGGAATGCGGAGTGCGGCGCCCACGCGTGGGCTGGCGGCATTCTCGGAAACCGCGCCCGAAAAGTGCGTCAGCCGCATGCCGGCGGTGAGCGTCAGCCACTGGGTGAGCTTGAACTGGTCTTCGAAGAACGCGGATTCCAGGTGGCCGGTGGGCTTCTGTTGTTGGGCCACACCGGCGCCCGAGCCGTCGTTGGCCAGCAGGCGGATGAATTCGCCGTCGCGCTGCGCGAAACCGTACAGGCCGGCGGTCGCGTTGTGCCGGCTGGTGACGGCGTTGAGCGCGATCTGCGCGCCGGCGTAGGTGGAATCCAGGTGCTGGGTGGCGCTGACCGGCGTGTCGTTGGGGTCGCCGTCGAAGTTGGCGCGGTTGAAGTGCAGGAAGGGCGACACGGTCAGCAGCACGCGCGGCGAAATGGTGTGCAGCCAGGTGAAGTCCACCAGAGCGTCGCGCTCGCGTTCCACGTCGCGGACGCCCGCGTCCACCGCCGGCGCGTCATTGGGAATCTGGTAATCGTCGCGCCGCAGGGAAGTGACCAGGCGGAGCTGGTTGGCCGGGTTGAGGTTGAAGATCAGCGAACCGAAGCCGCCGAGGCCCCACACGCGGTCGTGCAGCACCTCCGGCCCGGGCGTCTCCAGCCCGTAATCGCTGCGATTGCTGTTGACGCTCGCGAAGTAGGCCAGCCGCTCGCTGTGGCCGCCCAGGCTGACCTGGTCGTTGGTCTGGTGGAACGCGCCGTAGGTGGTGTTGATTTCGATTTCGCGGTCGCGCTCGAAGCCGGTGCGCGGCACCACGTTGAACACGCCGTAGGTGCGGTCGCCGTACGCCGAGGAGTAGCCGCCGCGCTGCACTTCGAGGTAGTCGATGTCCTTGGGATCGATCTGCGGCCCCACATTGCTGGCGATGTTGGTATTGGGAATGGGCACGCCGTCGATGGCCCAGGTGACCTGGTGGCCGCCGCGCACGTGAAGCTGGTTGTGCGTCATGTAGGCGCCGGGCACGAAGTCGGTGACCATAGCCATGCTGTTGGTCAGGTCGGCGCCGGGCGTGCGGCCGATATCCTGCCGCGTGACCATGGTGGCGGGCGTGGACGATTGCGGGGTCAGGGCATCGGCGCGCTCGGCCACCACCACGGACGCCCGCTGCTCGGCCAGCGCGAGCTGGAAATGCACTACCGGAACGCTGCCGGAAACCACTACCACGCGCTGCTCGGCGTCGGCAAAACTGGCTTGTTTCACGCTCACCGTATATTCGCCCACCGGCACCACGCGGAATTCGAATTCTCCGCTTTCGCTGGTCTGGACCGTTTGCGTGTACTCGGAAGCCGCGGCGCGCATCGTGACCTCCGCGCCCGCTACCGGCCGGTGGCTGGGATCGTGTGTCACCCCGCGGACCGTCCCGAAAACGGCTGCTGCCGCGGCCAGGGGCAGGAGCGGCAAAAAAAGACAAGTGATAACGGCGGATCGAACCCTTTGCATATTTTTCTTTCCTTTTTGGAGACTTCCAGTGCCGCTACAGCCGCGGCCGGGCCGGCGAGGTGCTTCAGCAACCGGCCGGAGGAGGTCTCTGATAAAGGAAAGCGAGGTAGGACGAAGATTCACGGGCCGTCTGCGCGAGGGCCAAAGCCGGCCGAGGCGTGGACGGTGTTACTCGGGGAGCGGCCGCGGCCAGAACTGCCGGGGCGGCCGGTGAGCTGGCCAGGGAAACGCAGCATCCGCCCTGGCAGCCGGAGCCGTTGGCGGTGAAGACCCGCCCGTGCGTTCGCTTACAGCACCCGGAGGCGTGGCCGGTGTGGCAGCAGGCTGCCTTCGCGTTCTGCAGAAGAAGCCCGGCTAGCGGCGCGGCATATGACGAAACGAAGGAGAGAAGTACCAGCGCCGCCACGGCAGTGTGGCCCAACCCGTTCCCCCTGGCGCATCCCGGCTTCATCCTGTGTCAAGAATACTCCCGCGCCGCGAGCATGAGCAACCGCGGAAAATACGCAAAACGTGGGGAGGAATACCGCCACCCGATCACTTGAGCCAGAAAGTAACCCCGTCGCGGCTGGCGAAATCGCCCACCTTCAGCACCACCGGCACTCTCTGGGGAATCGCATCCAGCGGGATATCGGCCGGAATGCGCGCGTTGATCTGCATCACGCCGTCGAGGCCCGGGGCGGCGCCGGAATACAGGATGCCGGCCGGGCGGCCTCCGATGCTCACCGCGACCTCGAGCGCGCACGCGGCCAGCGGAAACTGGGCCAGCACGCCGGTGGGGCTGGCCGGCAGGGTCGCGCCGCTTCCGGTGGCGAACAGCGAGACGATGGCGCCGCGATCCGCGGGGTTGGAGAAGCCGTTGGGCGTGGCATCCTGGTTGAGCGCCGCGGCATCGTTGGTGCCCAGGTGGGTGAGGATGCCGGGCGACGCGGCGGTCACCGGCAGTTGAATTTTCGCAGAGGGCACGCCGCGATAGACCAGTTGCACCACCGTCGTTTTCCCCGCCACTTCGTACGGCACCTGCACGTTCACCTGAAAGTAGCCCGTCAGGAACACGGGGGCGGCAATGCCGTCGAAGAACACCTGCGTGTCGCTCAGCAGCCGGGCGACCTGCCCCGTGGCATCCACCTGCGCGCCCACGGAATTTACCGGGCCGATCAGTTGTCCGAAGATCGCCAGTATTTCGCCCGGCGCCACCGGCGCGGGCGCTCCGCCGGCCACGCTGGCGATCTGCGTCGGATCGATGGAGCCGAAGCCCGCCGGATCGCCGGTGCCCTGCAGCAGCATAAACTGGCCTATGCCCGTCTGGCCGCCGCCCGAGCCGTCGCAGGTCCAGGGCTGGTTCAGGTTGGTGGCGGTGAAGTCGGTGAAATTCTGGATCAGGCTGCCGGGCGCGAAATCGGCCGCCGTCCAGGAGACGATGTGCTGGTCGAACCAGGCGAAGTTGCGGAACAGCAGGTCGCTGGCCTGGGAAGGGTCCGTGGGAACCGCGCTGCATGCCGCGCTCGCCTGCCCCAAGGGCATGCCCCACGCGCCCGCGTACACCGGAAAGCTCGCCCCCATGAATCCGTAATTCGCGTTCCAGGCGTCCTCGGTCACTCCCTGGTCGTAGAACGGGTGCGCTTCGTAGAGAATGTTCGCGTCCTTGATGGAGACGTCCGGACCGAATCCCTGGAAGTCCAGGCTGTCGTGAAACGAGGGCACGGCGATCACCTGCGGCGCGCCGGCGGCGCGAATGGCGTCCACCAGCGCCTGCATGCCCACGGCGGTCTGGCCGCCGGAGAGCGCGCCTCCGTTCCGCCACACCGTCCAGTCCGCCGCGCGATGCACGCCCGCGCTCGCCCCCGGTATGCTGCGCGTCGAGGGCTGGTTGTACAGCGAAAAAATCACGCCGGGCGCGTTCTTGAACGACGCGGCGCAGGCTTTCCAAAAATCGGCCGCGCCGCTGTCCGGCAAGCCGCTATCGGCGGTGGCGCCCGCGCGCGCGTCGGCGTACGCGGCCAAAAACACCACCAGGCGTTCCTGGTTCGCCGCCGCCACGATGGCCGCAATGCGGTCCAGGTACGCCTGCCCGTCGCGGCGCCACACCGGGACGCTCACCGGCAGGCGCACCGCGTTCATGTTCCAACGCTGCTGGATGATGCGAAAGGTGAGCGAGGTCATGGCGCGCACGGCATCAAGGTCCGGCTGCGCGGGAACGGCCACTTCGAGCCCGGGCATCTCCACGCCGCGCAGCAGAAACGGCACATTGGCGGAGTCCACCAGACGGTTGCCATTCACGTGCACGGGAGGCACGGGGACATATATGGGCGGTGCGTGCGCCGCCAGCGGCGCAGCCAGCGCCAGCCACCACGCAAGGGGATAAAAAATACGTTTGCACACAGCAGTATGGCCCACCTGAAGCGCTGCCCTAACTTTACATCAGCAACCGGCGTGGGGCAACGATCCCGGCGTAAACTTAAAGCAATGGGGTCTGTCCGGATCTGGCTGGGCTTGTGTGTGCCGGCGATGTTGGCGGCGCAGGCCGGCATTGTCAGCACCGTGGCCGGGCAGACGCCGGTGAACGGCGCGCCGGTGCGCGGGTTCTCAGGCGATGGCGGTGCGGCGGCGCAGGCCACGCTGGCGCTGGCCAGTATGACCAACACCTGCACGCCCGACCAGTTCGAGCAGACCAGCCACATTGCGATCGATTCCCAGGGCAACATTTATTTCGCGGATTCCGATAACCAGCGCATCCGCCGCATCGATCCATCGGGAACCATCACCACCATCGCGGGCAACGGCGTGACGCCGCCAGTCAGTGCGCCACCGCAATGCCAGTTCACTGGTTCGGTTGCGGACGGCGCCAGCGCCACCAGCGCGCAGTTGTTCAATCCGGCGGACGTGCTGTCGCTGGCCAATGGCAACGTCCTGATCGCCGATCAACAGAACAATCGCATTCGCCAGGTGACGCCCGCGGGCGCGATCTCGACCATCGTCGGCAACGGCATCCACAATTTCTTTGCTCCGGGCAACCCCGCAACTGCCTCGGCCATGGACTGGCCCAGCAGCGTGGCGGTGGACGCCAACGGCCTGCTCTACTTCGCCGAACTGCATAGCAACCGCGTGGGAAAGATCGGCGCGGATGGCAAACTGATCATGTTCGCCGGCACGGGGTTCCCGACACGAACCGGCTTTCCGCTCGGGGATAACGGTCCGGCCAACCGCGCCACGCTCACCAAGCCCGCGGGCATCGCCTTCGACCGCTCGGGCAACCTGCTGATCGCCGACACCGGCAACCATCGCATCCGCAGAGTCGGCTTAGACGGCACCATCACCACCATCGCGGGCACCGGCCAGCAGAGCTTCTGCGGCGATGGCGGCCCGGCCGCGCAGGCCTGCCTCAACACGCCCATGGACGTCAAGACCGACGCGCTGGGCAACATCTATATCGCCGACACGGGCAACCATCGCATCCGGCGCATCGACTCCTCGGGGAATATTTCCACCGTGGCCGGCACTGGCGTCCAGGGCCGCGGCGCCGACAATGTGGACGCCACCACCAGCGCGCTGAATTTCCCCTGCGCCATCGCGCTCGACGCCAACAACGACCTGTACATCGTGGACTGGCAGAATTATCTCATCCGCAAGGTGACCTTCGGCGGCGCGCCGGCGGTCTTTGCGGGAGGCATCGTGAGCGGCTCGAGCTTCACCACGCCGGTGGCGCCGGGCGGGTTCATTTCCATTTTCGGCACCAGCCTGGCGCCGTCCACCACCGCCGCCGCGGCCTTTCCGCTGCCGCCGCAGATTGCCGGTGTGTCGGTGGAAGTGAACGGCGCGCAGGTTCCACTGTACGCCGTCTCCCCGGGCCAGATCAACGCGCAACTGCCTTATGAAACCGCCGTTGGAACCGCGACTGCCGTGGTGGTGGCGCCTGCCGGGCGCACGCCTGCCGCACAGTTCACGGTCGCGCCGACCGCCATCGGCATTCTCACCATCGGCGGCACCAAGCGCGCCGTGGTGCAGAACCAGGACAGCAGCATCAATTCGCCCGATAACTCCGAAGCGCGCGGCAACGCGATTGTCTGCTATGTTACGGGACTGGGCGCGGTGTCGCCGCCGGTCGCGGCCGGCCAGAGCGCTCCGTTCGGCGCGCCGATACCCGCCAACAACACGGTGACGGCGACCATCGGCGGCGTGCCCGCGCAGGTGTTCTTCGCCGGGCTGACGGCGGGATTCGCGGGGCTCGGCCAGGTCAACATCTTCATACCCGCCGGGGTGGCGCCCGACCCCGCCGCCGCGCTGGTGCTGTCCCAGGGCGGGCAGACCAGCCAGACCGCCACGGTGTCGATTCGCTGATGAGCAGCCCAACGCCGCGCCGCGTAGTTTGGGCCCTGCTGCTGGCGCCGCTCGCGCTGGCGGGCGACGCCCTGCAACAGAGCGCGGGGAAGTACCAGGTGACGCTGCGTCTTCCCTCGGGCGGCCTCTACGCGCAGGAGGAAATGCAGATCGAATTTCGCGTGGCCGACACCTCCCGCCCCGATCCGCTCTCCGGTTTTGCGCCGGTGGTGCGCCTCGCCCCCGAAGCCGGTATCGACATGCCGGAGATGCCCGGCATGCCGCGCTTCACCGAAACGGCGCACGCCGAAGGCACGCCCGGCGATTACGGCATCCATCCCACCTTCGCGCACGGCGGCGAGTTCCGCCTGCGCCTGGCCTTCCAGCCGCCCGAAGGGGAGCGCGTTGCCGTGGAGTTTGCGCTGCACGTGCTCGATCCGGACAAGGCCGCGCACCCGAAGCCGCTCGCCCCGCGCTTCCGCATGGAGGTCTCCGCCGAGCCCCGCAAGCCGCGCGCGGGCGAGCCGGTGCAACTGCGCCTGGAGGTGCGCGATCGCGACAACGCCAACGCGGTGGTCACGGCCTTCGAGCCGGTCCACGAAGCGCTGATGCACCTGGTGGTGGTGCGCCGCGACCTGTCGCATTTCGCCCACGAGCATCCCGTCGTGGATGCCAACGGCACCTTTCGGCTGAGCTATACCTTCGCTTCGGGAGGCGACTACCGGCTGTTCGCCGACGTGGCCCCGCAGGGCGCCGGGGCGCAGATCCTGGCCGCGAAGCTGACCGTGTCCGGCAGTGAAGCCGCGGGCTTCGACATCCGCAAGGCCTGGAGCCAGGGTGCGCCGCGCGTGCGTGAGGCGGGCGAGTGCCGCGTCGAACTGGTGTCGCCCCAGGATTCGCTACCCGTGCGCAAAACGGTTCCCGTGATCGTGGAAATCAAAGACGCCCGCACGGGCTTGCCGGTTTCCGATCTCGAGCCCTACGTGGGCGCGCCCGGACACCTGATGCTGGTCCACGAAGACGGCTCCACGTTTGTGCATTCGCATCCCGACGGGAGCGCCGGCGCCGCCGGGGGCACGCTGCGTTTCCTGGCGCGGTTTCCCGAGCCCGGCCTCTATCGCGGCTGGGTGCAGTTCCAGCGCGGCGGCCGGGTGATTACGGCCGACTTCCTGATGCGCGCGGGGGCGGACCGGTGAGGCGCCCGCTCGCCGCCGCTCTGCTGTGCGCGCTGTTGTGCGCGGGGCACGACGTCCCGCGGAACCTGAAGCCCACCAAGGCCCAGGCGGACCTCAACCGTTCGCAGGCCGCGCTGGCGGCGGCCAAACGGAAACTGGCCGCGCAGGGCCGCTACGCCTGCTGCATGCGGCCTTCGTGCAACCTGTGTGCCCGCGTGAACGGCTCCTGCAACTGCGCGCGCAACGTGCAGGAGGGGCGCGGCGCCTGCGGCGAATG
Source organism: Terriglobia bacterium (assembly GCA_020073615.1). Lineage (GTDB taxonomy): Bacteria > Acidobacteriota > Terriglobia > Bryobacterales > Bryobacteraceae > JADGNR01. The sequence continues at coordinate 1,974 of JAIQEX010000013.1, read as the reverse complement.
CTACGCGGGATGGAAGGCGGGACGCGGCGCGGTCAAAGGCGTCGATGCCAAAGGTGTGGCGCTGCTGCCGGCCGAACACCAGGCGTGTCCCCGGCCGGCCAACGCCGCCGATCTGCCCTCCGCGGAACTCACCGCCGCCGCCGAATTGCTGCTGCGCGCCAAGCGAACCCTGACCGCCGAGAAGCGCTTCGCCTGCTGCATCCGCGGCGGCTGCGGGCAGTGCGCGCACGAAACCTTCTGCCCCTGCGGCGGCGATCTGGCGTCCAAGAAGAAGGGCGTGTGCGGAGACTGCCTGGACGCATGGCACTCCGGGCAGGGCGCATTCGCCGGCATCGATCCCGCCGAGGTCACTCTCGCGCCGGCCGGGGCCGACATGAACGCCATGCGTGCCGCCGCTGGCGCAGCGGGCGGCTGGTACTCCTCCGGCACCAGCCAGGTGCCTGCCGCCGCGCCCATGGAGATGCTCAGCCGCCTGCTGGGCGGCTGGACGGCGATGGCCACGGGCGAAATGTTCGGCATTTACACCGATCAGACCGGAGCCCGCGGCCGCGACAAAATCTTCTCGACCAACTGGTTCATGCTGATGGCCTCGCATCGCGTGGGGCCGGGAACGCTGACCCTGCGCTCCATGCTCAGCCTGGAGCCGCTCACCATCACCGACCGGCGCTACCCGCTGCTGTTCGCCACCGGCGAAACGGCGTTCGGTGTGCCGATCATCAACGGGCAGCATCCGCACGACCTTTTCATGGAACTGGCCGCGCTCTACCAGGTGCGGTGGGGCGAGCGCGCGTCGGTGCATCTTTACGGCGGGCCGCGCGGCGAGCCGGCGCTGGGACCGACGGCATATCCGCACCGCCTGTCCTCCTCGGAGGACCCGGTGGCCGTCATCTCGCACCACTTGCAGGACTCGACGCACATCGCCACCAACGTGGTCACCGCGGGCATCACCTACGGCCCGGTGACGTGGGAAGTCTCCGGCTTCCACGGCCGCGAGCCGGACGAGAAGCGCTGGGGCATCGAAGGCGGCGGTATCGATTCGCTGTCCACGCGCCTCACCGTGACGCCTACTTCGCGGTGGACCGGCCAGTTCTCGATCGGCCGCATCAATCAGCGGGAGGCCACCCATCCCCTGCGCCCGTCGCTCAGGACCACCGCATCGGTGATGTACGTGCGCCCGATCGAGGGCGGCCATTGGGCGACTTCGCTGATCTGGGGCCGCAACAACGACCTGGAATATACCCAGTTGCCCAACGTTCCGGTGTTTCCGCTGCCGTTCGCCGCGGAGACAGGAGATGCGGCTGGCGCGCCGGTCATCCTGCCGCGGCACATCGTGAGCGTCCCCACGCGGATTCCGCACCAGATCTACAATTCGTTCCTGGCCGAGAGCACGCTGCGCATCCGCCGCAACTGGTTGTGGGGGCGGGCCGAGAGCGCGGACAAGGATTCCACCATCTTATTCGAAGAGGCGCCCTTCGTCCTGCTGGTGGATGAACAACGCCTGGCGCGCGTGCAGGCTTACACCGCGGGCTATGAGCGCGAATTGCCGGTGAACATCCGTCTGCTGACCGCGGGCACGGGCGCCCAGTTCACGGTCTATCACGCTCCACCGGTGCTGGCGCCGATCTACGGCTCCCATCCGTTTGGCATGCAATTGTTCGTGCGCGTGCGCCTGGGCGGCGGTCAACGCTGAAGTAAGGCGCGCCACCGCCTGCCCCACTACCCGCTCATGGCGCCCAGGAATTCGGCGTTGGTGCGGGTCTTGCCCAGCTTGTCGAGCAGCAGTTCCATGGTCTCTACCGGCGAAAGCGGATTCAGCACCTTGCGCAGAATCCACACCCGGTTCAGCTCGTCTTTGGGCAGCAGCAGCTCTTCTTTGCGCGTGCCGCTCTTGTTGATGTCGATGGCCGGAAAGACGCGCTTGTCCACCAGCTTGCGCTCCAGGTGGATTTCCATGTTGCCGGTGCCCTTGAACTC
>JAIQEX010000157.1 GCA_020073615.1 Terriglobia bacterium | reverse complement strand
GCGGAACGGATCTTGCGCACGGCCGTGCAGTGGCGGAAGATTAGTTTCGGCAACCGCAGCCGCAACGGGGAAATCGCCACTGCCCGCTTGCTCACTGTCACTCAGACCTGCAAGAGGCAACATCGTCACGTTCTGGGGTACCTCACCGACGCAGTACGCTCTCACCGCCGCCAGGCAACGGCACCGTCCTTGCTCCCTCAGCGGCACTGACCCCCTGAACTGTTACGAAGCCGCTTACCAGTCCCACCCCAACGATGCGCGGACAGCCTGGCTGCTGGCGCGCGCCCGCAAGGAGTTCCAGAATAGCGACGAGGCGGTCAAGTATGGCGAGCTCGCCGTGCGGCTCGATCCCAAGGTGGCCGCCTATCACCGCACGTTCGCCGAAGCCTACGAGGATCAGATCGACAAGATCGCGTTTTTCAAGCAACTCGGACAGTCGCGCAAGATACGGGCCGAATTGGACGCGGCGCTCGCGCTCGGCCCGAAAGATCCCGACAATCTGCCCGGTCAAATCAGCTATCTGCTGAACGCCCCGGGCATCGCGGGCGGCGACAAGAAGAAAGCGGCGGAGCTGGCGGCGGCCTGGTCAAGATCGACGCGGCGCGCGGCTACCTGGCGATGGCCCGAGTGGCGCGCGCACAGAAAGAGGACGGCAAGCTCGAAGGGCTGTATCAAAAGGCCGTGGCGGCCGACCCCCGCAGCTACGAAGCGCGCCTGGCGCTCGCGTTCCTTCTACTCCGGCCCGCCGCACCGGGACTTCGGCCTCATGGAGAAGCAGGCTGCCGCCGCGCTCGACCTGAATCCCGATCGCATCGGAGCGTACCGCCTGCTGGCCTACGCCCTGGCATCGCAGAAGCGGCTCGACGATGCCGCGAAGGTGCTGGCGCGGGCCGAGGCCGCGGTGCCGGACGATCTGAGCCCCTACGTGTATGCCGCGCGGGCGATGCTGGCCGCGGGTTTCGAATTGCCCAAGGCGGAAGCGTACCTGCAAAAATATCTGGCCGATAACAAAGAACCGGAGCCGGGAGCGCCGCTGCTGGCCGGAGCCGATTGGTCGCTGGGGCTGGTGTACGAGATGCAAGGCCGCCTGGCGGACGCGCGCAGCGCCTTCGAGACGGCCCTGCGCCTGAAGCCGGGTTTCGAGCCGGCCAAGCGAGATTTCGCGCGGCTCAAATCGACCCGGCGGCCGCGATCCTCCGGTGTTACGGTTGAGGGATGGATCGCCGCGCCGCCCTGATCGACGCCGTCCGCGAGTATCGCGAGGCGATGGTCGATCTGACCCGGCGGCTGGTTTCCATTCCCACGGAAAATCCACCGGGCAACTGCTACGCGGAGGCGAGGGACGTCATTCTCCGCGAGCTCGCGGACCTCGGATTCGATAACACCGAGGTGGCCGGCGAGTGCATCCTCAGCTCTTGCGGCCAAGGCGAGGCCGTCCTCTACTTCAGCGGACACTACGACGTCGTTCCCGCCCAGAACCCCGGGCAGTTCGATCCCATCGTCCAAGGGCCGAACCTGTTCGGGCGCGGATCGTCCGACATGAAGAGCGGCCTGGCGGCCATGATCTACGCCGCGAAAACGCTGCGCGATGGCGGCGTTGCGCTTCAGGGACGCATCGGGCTGCTCTTCGTTCCCGACGAAGAGACCGCCGGCCCGCGCGGTTCCCGCTATCTCGCCGAACGGGGCCTGCTCGGCCGCCATGCCATCGGCATGCTCACGCCCGAGCCTACTGGCGGCGTCGTTTGGAACGCCAATCGCGGCGCCATCACTTTAAAGGTAACGGTCAAGGGGAAATCCGCGCACGTCGGCCGCCAGACTGAAGGGATCAACGCGTTCGAGCGGATGCTGGTGGTGGCGCAATCCCTGATGGCTCTGAAACGCGAAGTGGAAACCCGCGCCACCGCCTTCCACACTGCGCCCGATGCGCTCCGGCGCTCGATTCTGATGCTCGGCGGGCAGGTGGAGTCGGGCTCGAACTTCAACGTGGTGCCCGAATCGTGCTCGTTCACGGTGGATCGCAGAATCAATCCCGAAGAGAACTTCGAACAGGAGAAGGCGCGGCTGCTGGCGCTCGTCGGCCAGCCCGATGTCGTGGTCGAGATTTTGCAGGAAGGCGAAGCGGCGGGTACGCCCGAAGATGCGCCGCTCGCCAATGCATTAGCGCACAGCGTCGCACAGGTTACCGGCCGGCCCGCGCGGTTCGAGCTGTGCCCGGGCCTGCTCGAGACGCGGTTCTACGCGCAACGCGGAATTCCGGCATTGGCTTATGGACCGGGATTGCTCGCGGTTTCCCACGGGCCCAACGAGTTCGTGCCCATCGAGAGAATCGTCGAGTGCGCGGCCGTCTACGCGCTGACCGCGGCCGGGATGCTCGGAACGTGAGCACTACGGCTGCAGGTACTGCCGCCACCATTGCAGTTCCTGGTAGTAGCGGTGCACCATGTCCCAGGGCGGCCAGCCGCCGTGGAAATTCCCGGGGTAGCGCACGAACCGCGCCGGCACCTGCCGCTTCTTCAGCGCGGTGTACATTTGTTCCGCTTCCTCTATGGGCACGCGCCGGTCGGCCTCGCCGTGCACGAACAGCGTCGGCGTGCGCACCTTGGCGGCGTAGGTGATCGGGGAAAGAGCGCGCATCCGCTCGGCGCTCTCCGGCTCCCAGGGAGCGCCATAGAACTCGCTCTCCTTGGTGCGTGGAATGTCCGCTGTGCCGTAATCGCTGATCCAGTTGGAAATGCCCGCCCCGGTCACCGCCGCGGCAAAGCGGTCCGTCTGCGTGATAATCCAGTCGGTGAGAAATCCGCCGTAGGAGTAGCCCGTCACGCCCAGGCGCTTTGCGTCGAGCGGGTAGTGCGCCAGCGCGTAATCCACCCCCGCCATGACGTCTTCGTAATCCAGCTTGCCCCAACCTCCCCAGGTGGCCCACAGGAATTTTTCGCCGTATCCGGTGGAGCCGCGCGGGTTGGTGTACAAGACCGCGTAACCATTGGCCGCCAGCCACTGGAACTCGAAATCGAACGCGTCGCCATAAGCGCCGTGCGGCCCGCCGTGGATGGCGAGGATCAGCGGATGGGGCGTCTTCCCCGCCCGCGGCAGCATCATCCAGCCTTCCACCTCCGTGCCGTCCTTGCTGCGATAGCGTATGCGCCCGGCCGGGCTCGCCGCTACATCCTTCAGCCATGCGTCGTTGAGCGCGCTGAGCTTCACCTCGCTCGTCCCGTCCGCGCGCGCGGCGAATGCCTCGGCAGGATGCGTGGCGTCACTCGCGGTATAGGCCATGCGGTCGAATTGCTGGGAAAAGCTGAAGCCCGAGAGCGCCCGCTCGCCGGTGGTGATGCGCGCCACCGCGCCGCCCGCCGCGGGCACGCGGAACAGGTTGGTATCGCCCCCCACGGCTCCGCCGAAGTAGATGAATTGGCCGTCGGGGCTCCACGCGGGCGCATCCGGAATCAGGTCCCACTCCGGCGTCAGGTTGGTGGGCTGCCCGCCTTCGGCCGCTATGCGGTACAGGTCCACCGCCCCGCCATGGTTCTGCCGCGCGCGAATCACCTGGTTCAATCCCGGCCGTCGCCGGAACGCGAGCGATCGTCCGTCGGGCTCCCAGGCCGGAGAGTCGTATTCATAGCCGTCGTCGGTGAGCCGCCGGATCTGCCCTTCCAGATCCACCACCCACAGGTCGGAGCGTTCGTAGGAGTACTCGTCGCGCTGGTGGGAATCGGCCGCGAGCGCCAGCGCCGCGCTGTCCGGCCGCCACACCGCCGAGAGCACGTCCACGCCCAGATGCGTCACCTGCCGCGGCGTTCCGCCATCGCGCGCCACCACGTACAGTTCCGCCGGCGGCGTGGCGGCCGGGTCGCGCGGGTCGGGCAGATAGCCGCGCCCGTCGAAACGCACGTTCATCCAGTCGTAGATGCGGCCTTTGAAGCGCTGCTCGAGGGTCTTTTCGAGCGGCGACGCCTCGTGCGGCCTGGCGGCGGGCGGCGTCTTCATCGTAAACGCGATCCAGCGGTTATCGGGGCTGAAAATCGGGGCGCCGCCGACGCCTGCGATCTGAAACGCTTCGCCTCCCGCGCGGTCCATGCGCAGAAACCAGATGTCGCCTTCCACGCCCGGCGCTTTGCGCGTGGAACGGAACGCGAGCAGCTTTCCATCGGGGCTCCACTTGGGCGCGGATGCGGTGAAGGCCGCGCTCGAGAGCCGCGCCGCCGGCGCCGACCCGTCCGCGGGACTGATCCAGATCTCGCTGTGCCGCTGGTTATCGGCCTCGATAATCGAGTTGCGCACGAACGCCACCCAGCGCCCATCGGGCGAGATCGCCGTCGCAGCGGCGGTCTCGATGCGGTAATAGTCTTCGAGCTGGAGAGGGCGTGCGCCCTCCGCCCGCGCCAGTGACAGGGCCAGCAGAAAGAACGCGCCGAGTCTGTGCATAGGCGTGCATTATACAATCAAAGACACTCATCGCAACGGAGAAGCACCGTGCATCTGCCAGGAACCCATCCCCGCGGCGCCCTGCTGGCGCTGGCCTTTTCGCTCTGCGCCGCCGCCCAGGGTCCGCCGCCCGATCCCGCGCTGTGGTCCGGCATGCGCTATCGCATGATCGGCCCCGAGCGCGGCGGACGCGTTACCGCCGTCACCGGCGTGCCGTCGCAGCCCAACACCTTCTATATGGGCTCCACCGGCGGCGGCGTCTGGAAGACCACCGATGCCGGGCACACCTGGGCGAATGTCTCCGACGGCTTCATCCCGGTCGGCTCCATGGGCGCCATCGAGGTCTCGTTCTCCGACCCCAACATCGTCTACGCCGGCACCGGCTCCTCCAAGATTCGCAGCAACGTGTCCATCGGGCGCGGCATCTACAAATCCACCGACGCGGGCAAGACGTGGACCTTCGCCGGGCTGCGCGATGCCGGGCAGATCGCGACCGTGCGCGTCGATCCCTCCAACCCCGATATCGTGTACGTGGCCGCCCTGGGCAATCCGTTCGTGCCCAACAAGGAGCGCGGCGTCTATCGCAGCCACGATGGCGGCAAGACGTGGAAGAACGTCCTCTTCGTCTCCGACAGCGTGGGCGCCGCCGATCTCGAACTGCAGCCCGGCAACCCGCGCGTGCTCTTCGCCTGCATGTGGCACGGGCAGCGGAAGCCGTGGACCATCGTCAGCGGCGGCCGCGAGGGTGGTATCTACCAGAGTACCGATGGCGGCGACACCTGGAGCAAGCTTGCGGGCGGCCTGCCCCACGAGCTGATCGGCCGCGCCAACGTGGCCATTTCGGCGGCGGCGCCCAATCGCATTTACGCGCTCATCGAAGCGAAGCCTGGCGCCGGCCTGTATCGCTCCGAAGACTCGGGCTCTGCCTGGACACTGGTCAACGGCTCCACCAACCTCATCACCCGCCCGTTCTACTACACCACCCTCGGCGTGGACCCCAGTAACGCCGACATCGTGTGGGTGGGTGATGAAGGCTGGTACAAGAGCACCGACGGCGGCAAGAGCTTCCGCCCCTCGCCCGTGCCCCATGGCGATAACCACGACGTGTGGATCAATCCCCGCAACTCCGCGTACATGATCCAGGCCAACGATGGCGGCGCCAACGTCTCGCTCGATGGCGGCCGCACCTGGAGCACGCAGGCCAACCAGCCCACCGCCGAGATCTATCAGGTGGCCGTGGATAACCAGTACCCGTACCGCGTCTACGGCGCGCAACAGGACAACACCACCGTCATCGCGCCCAGCCTGCCGCTCGGCAACGGGCAGGATTTTCGCACCGGCCCCGGCTGCGAAACCGGGCCGATCATGCCCGACCCCGTCAACCCCGAGCTGGTCTACGGCAGTTGCAAGGGCCAGTTCAGCCGCCTGCATCTGGACACCGGCAATGAGGAGCGCTACTGGGTGGGCGCGCAGTCGCTCTACGGCAACGCCGGGAGCGAGCTGATCTACCGCTTCCAGCGCGTTTCGCCCATGGAGATTTCTCCGTACGATCCGCGCGTGGTCTACTATGGCTCGCAGTACCTGCACCGCACGCGCGACGGCGGCGTGACCTGGGAGCGCATCAGCCCCGATCTCACCGCTCACCCCGAGGGTACGCAGGGCGCCTCGGGCGAGCCCATCACGCGCGACGCCACGGGCGAGGAGGTGTACAGCACCCTGTACACCATCCGCGAGTCGCCGCTCTCTGGCGGCCTCATCTGGACCGGATCGAACGATGGCCTCATTCATGTCACGCGCGACGGCGGCAAGACGTGGAGCAATGTCACTCCCCAGGGCCTGGCGCCGGGCGGGCGCGTGCAGAACATCGAGCCCAGCCCGCACCGCGCCGGGACGGCGTACGCCGCCATCTACCGCTACCTGCTGGGCGATTTCGCGCCCTACATCTACCGCACCGGCGACTACGGCAAGACGTGGACGCGCCTCACCAGCGGCGCCAACGGCATTGCCGCCGATGAGCCCACGCGCGTGGTGCGCGAAGATCCCGACCGCTCCGGGCTGCTCTACGCCGGCACCGAGTTCGGCATGTACATCTCGTTCGACGACGGCGCGCGCTGGCAGCCCTTCCAACTGAACCTGCCCGCCACCCCGGTCACCGACATCCGCGTGAGTCATCAGGACCTCGTGCTCTCGACCCAGGGCCGCTCGTTCTGGATACTCGACAACCTCACGCCCCTGCACCAGTTGAATGAGAAGACCGCTGCCGCGCCGGCGTTTCTCTTCGCGCCGCGGGCCGCCATCCGCACGGCCGCGCGCGGAGGCGGTGGCGGAGGCAGGGGCGCGGGCATCCAGTATCCGCCGGCCGGCGCGGCCATCGACTACTACCTGGCTGCCGCGCCCGCGGGCGATATCGCCATGGACATCCTGGATTCATCCGGGAAAGTCGTCCGCCAGTTTTCGAGCGCGAGCGCATCCACCGAGGAGCGCCCCGCCGCCGATGCCGAGCCTCCCAACGAGGACGAAGGCGGCGGGTTCCGCGCGCGCGGCGCCCCGGCCCGGCTCGACAAAACTGCCGGCATGCACCGCGTCACCTGGGATCTCCGCTATCCCGGTCCCTGGCAGAGCAGTACGCGCCCCGAAGGGCCCAACGGCCCCATGGCCGTGCCCGGCCAATACTCCGTGCGGCTCACCGCCGGCTCCTGGAGCGGGACCGTATCGCTGGCCGTGGTGGAGGATCCGCGCGTAACCAAGACCGGCGTCACCACCGCCGACCTGCGCGAACAGTTCCAACACAACCTGCGGGTGCGCGACCTGGTGAGCGGCGTCAACCACGCCGTCGCCCGGCTGCGCGCCGCGCAGACCAGCCTGCGCGGCGCCGCGGGGGCCGCGGCCGAAACGCTCACCGCGCTGAACGTTCTGGCGTCGCACCTGATCACCCCCGCCATCCGCTACAGCAAGCCCGAGCTGCAAACCCACATCGCGTATCTGTACAGCATGACCAACAGCACCGACCAGAAGATCGGCCACGACGCCATCGAACGCTACGCCGTCCTCCGCAAGGAGCTCGACGAGCGCATCGCCGAGCTGGACCGGATACTGGCGCCCGCGCGCTAGTGCGATATGATCGGGTCAATGGAGCGGCAATCATGAGCCACCGTAAGAAGCCCGGGCGAATTCGCAATGCCTGGAAATCTCTCCGGCGTTTCTTCCGCAAGGAGGAGCGCCCGGAGGATCCCGACGATCCCTACGCCCTGGTTGGCGCGCCCAAGAAACCGCGTCCTCCGCGCCGCAGCGCCTCCGCCGCCGCCTCCGCCGAACTCGAGCCGTGAAGACGGCCGGCACGCGAATGCGGGACTGTGGTTGCGAGGTCAATAGTGGTAGCGGGCTTGAAGAAAATCGATGCGTTCGCCGCCGGCTCGGTACACCAGGCGGTGCTCCTGCGTGATGCGCCTTGACCAACAACCCGCGAGCAGATATCGGAGCGGCTCAGGCTTGCCGGGGCCTTCGAACGGATCGCGCAACACTGCTTCGACCAGATCCAGTACTCGGATTGCCGTATTCCGGTCGGATTTGACCCAATACCGCAGATCCTCTCTGAACTCGGGATGAAAGATGGCGACCCGCTTAACTTCCCGCTTCACCGAGAATCTCTCGCCGCAACTCGGCGACACTTTCCGGCTTTGCCTTTGGCCGGCCCGCCCGATGCACGGCCGCCAGCAAGCGCCGCGCATTCCGTGGCGACCGGAGCAGGTGAGCGGTCTCCATCAACCCGGCAAGCTCTGCAGCCGGAAGGAGAGCAACGTCTCGCGACCCCCTGCGTCGAACGATTACCGTTTCCTGTCGATCCACGACTTGATCCAGAACGCTGGACAGGTTTTGACGCAGGCGTGTGTATGTGGTTTCCGTTGCCATGAGCCACCCTCCTTTCCATGGTACAGGATTCCTGTACGACCAAGCTAAGAGAGCACATTTGGACGAGGTGTAACCCTCTTGCCGCGGCCAAAACGTGTGCGCCGCCGGTCACCGAAGGTCGCAAGCCGGCTGGACCGCTCCGAATGCTCCCGGCACGGATGCGGTCTCGCGTGGGGGAAGCCGGCCCCTGCCGCGGGCGTGGTACCATCCCGGTTTATGCCCGACGCGAAGCAGCAGGCGGCGCCTCCGGAAATGACCTTCAAGGCCGTGGCGCTGGGGTTGTTCCTGGCGCTGGTGTTCGGCGCGGCCAATGCCTACCTGGGCATGAAGGCGGGACAGACCATCGCGGCCACCATTCCGGCGGCGGTCATCGCTATCGCCATGTTTCGCGTCCTGGGCGGCGGCATACTCGAGCAGAATATCACCCGCACCGCGGCCTCGGTGGGCGAGGCGCTGGTGGCCGGCGCCATCTTCACCATTCCGGCGTTCATGATGGTGGAGATCAATGGCCAGCGGCTGTGGGCGGATTTGCGGACGCACTACTGGCAGTCGGTGCTGATCCTGCTGGTGGGTGGGCTGATCGGCGTCTTCTTCATCGTCGTGCTGCGGCGTCCGTTGTGCGTGGAAAGCGGCCTGCCGTTCCCGGAAAGCGTGGCCAGCGCGGAGATCGTCAAGGCCGGCCAGCAGGGCGGCGACGCGCCCAGATACGTCTTCGGCGCCATGGGCTTTGCGGGACTGCTGCAGATCCTGAAAACGGACAAGGGCCTGCAGGTGTTTCGGGAGTACGTGGAGGGGTTTCTGGCCTTCCCGAAATCGGTGGTGCACCATTTCGATTTCGCCAAGAAGCCCATCGGCGATGTAGTGCACGCGGGCGGCATTTACTGGTCCACGCCCAACCTGTCGCCGGCGCTGATCGGCATCGGGTACATCATCGGCCCGGAGCTTTCCGCGGTGAACGCGTCGGGCGGCGTGCTGGCGTGGTGGATTCTCATCCCGCTGCTGCTATTCTTCGATCCCGATCTGCCGCGCCGCCTGGGGGCCGCGCCGGGCGCGCCGGCCGGGCCGGGGTGGGACGTGCTTTCCTACACCGTGTGGTTCAACATCGTGCGGCCGATCGCGGTGGGCACCATGCTGGTGGGCGCGTGCAACACGCTGTTTTCCATGCGCCACTCGATTGCGCAATCCATCGCGGGCGCGTTCGGCGCATCGGCCAAAGCGGCGCGCGAGGGGCAGCACCGCGAGCGCACGGACCGCGACATCCCGCTCCAGTGGCTGGCCATAGGCACGGCGGTGCTGGTGGTGGCGGTCACCATCATCTATTACATGTTCACGGGAAGCTGGGCGGCCGCCATCATCGCCGCCGCCATCATGACCGTGGCGGGCTTCCTGCTTTCCGCCGTGGGCGGCTACCTGGTGGGCTTGGTGGGCAGCTCCAACCAGCCGCTTTCCGGGCTGACGCTCTCCGCGCTGGTGCTTTCGGCGCTGGTGATGCTGGCCATCGGCGCCAAGGGCATGAGCGGCGTGGCGGCGGTGTTGGGCGTAGCCAGTGTGGTGGCGTGCGCCTGCTCGGTATCGGGCTCGCTGATTCAGGATTTGAAGGCCGGGCACCTGCTGGGCGGCACGCCGTGGAAGATGCAGGTGGTGGAGATCCTGGCGGTGATTCTCCTGTCCCTCTTCCTGATGTTGCCCATCGTGGCCCTGCACGAGGCCAACCTGGCCACCGGCGGAATCGGCGGCCGCGCGCTGCCGGCGCCGCAAGCCGGGCTCATGGCGCAGTTGGCCAAGGGCATCGTGGGCGGCCAGATGGCATGGGGGCTGATCGGCATCGGCGCGGCATTCGGCATAGCGCTGATCATGTGCGGCGCGCGCTCGCCCATGCTCATCGCCGTGGGCATGTATCTGCCCTTCGACACGGTTTCGGCGATCTTCGTGGGCGGCATCATGAAGTGGGCGGCCGATCGCCTGACGGCGCGGCACACCCCCGAGCGCCGCGCGCAGATCGAAGAGAAGGGCACCCTGCTGGCCTCCGGGCTGATTGCCGGAGAAGCGATCATGGGGATCGTGCTGGCGGTAACGTTCCTTTCGGGCATCAGTTCTCTCACCAGGCTGCTGACCGGGTCCGACGAGCTGGGCTTCTTTTCCGCGTGGGGCGGCTGGCTGTCGCTGCTGGGGTTTGCGGCCGTGGCCTGGGTGCTGATCCGCATCCCGCTGGGCGGGAAGAGGGCATGAGTGCCTCCGCCGGCTTGCGGCCCGTTTCCCTGCTGTTGATTTCGTTTTCTTACCCGCCCGTTCTCGGCGGCTCGGAAATCGAAGCGCAACGGGTCTCGGCGGCGTTGATGCGGAGGGGCCATCGGGTCAAAGTGTTGTGCGCCGGTCTTCCTGCCATGCCCGGCGTTGCGGATTGGGTCGACCCGGCCGGCGTGCCCGTGCGGATCTTCGCCCACGGATGGAACACGCCGTATCTCGATTGCCTCTTCGCGCTGGGCGTTGCTTGGACGCTGCTGAAAGAGCGCCGCCAATACGGCCTGGTGTACTTCCTCATGTCGGGCCTCCACCTGGCCACCGGGCTCCCCGTCGCACGGTTGCTCGGAAAACCCATCGTCATGAAGGTCTCCGGCAGCAGCATCATCACCACGATGCGCGGTTCCTTTCTGGGGCGGCTGGAGCTGCGCTGGCTCAAAAAGTGGGCCCGGCGCGTGATGATCCTCAACTCCAGCATGGCCGGGGAGGCCGCCGCCGCCGGGTTCGAGGCCCGCCAGTTGCTCTGGATGCCCAACCCCGTCGATACTACCGACTTTGCTCCTTGCCAGCCCGCCGAACGCGACCGCCTGCGCGCTCTGCTCTCGATTCCTTCCCTTCAGCCGGTTGTGGTTTACGTCGGCAGGCTTGCCCCGGAAAAAGAACTCGGTTCTCTGATCGGCGCTTTTTCGGCGGTCGTTCGGAAGATACCCGGCGCTCTTCTGGTGCTGGTCGGCGACGGACCCTGCCGGGACGAGCTTCAAGCCCGCGCCCAGCGGCTTGGACTGAACGACAGCGTCCGCTTTGCCGGACGGCAAACCGTAGGCGAAGTCCGCCAGTGGCTGCAGGCGGCCGACGTTTTCACCCTGGTCTCTTCCAGTGAGGGCTTCCCCTGCTCGCTGGTGGAAGCGATGTCGACGGGGCTGCCTTCTGTGGTCAGCGGCATTTCCGCCAACACCCAGTTGATCGATCCCGGCGTCCATGGGTTGCACGCCGCCATGGGCGATGAGACCTCCATCGCCGGCGCTTTGATCCACCTGCTCGGTGACGAGGCCTTGCGCGCCAGTATGGGTAGGGCCGCGCGCCAGCGCGTCCTCGACAATTACTCGATGGACAAGGTGGCGGATCGATACGAAGCCTTGTTCTTGGAAGCACTCGAGGGCGTGATCCGTACTTGAGCGGCGCGTCCCACCGCTGACGACGCCGGTGATCGCCGGATTACGGGCTCGGCGAAGGCAGATGACGCCGTCAAAAGCACCGGCATGGGGGCCCTCGCTGCGCTACACTGTGGTTTGCAGTACAGTTGGGTGCCGAAAGCGGATAGGCAGGGCGTAGCGGGACTTCTCAAGGGGATACAGATGGCTCGTTTTGGAACTGGATCCAGCCTCGTGGCATTGGTTCTGTGCGGCTGCTCGGTTCTTTGGGCGGGCCGCGACTTTCCGGCACAGCCGGGTGAAACCGTGGTGGCCGGCCAGGTGATTGTGCAGCTCGTGCCGGGCGCTTCGCCGGGGGTGGTCATCGGCGCCGTGGCGCCGGGAGCTTCGGTGCGCTCGCTGGGGGCCTTGAACCTGTACCTGCTGACGGTTGCGCCCGGTTCCGAGGCAGGCGTATCTTCCGCCCTGGCGGCCAGCCCGTTGACCGTGTTCAGCGAGCCCAATCGCGTGCGCCGCACCACCGTTCAATCGCCCAACGATCCCAGCTTCGCTTCGCAATGGGACTTGGCCACGGTGCGGGCGGTGCAGGCCTGGAGCCTGCTGCCGAACCGGTATCTGACCGCGGTCACGGCCGGAACGGGGCGGGTCGCGGTGGCGGTGCTGGACACGGGCATCGACTGCACGCATCCGGATTTCAAGAACCAGGGCGGCACCTCGACGGATGCCGCCGCGGGCGGCCAACTGCTGTTCAGCCTCAGCCAGGCGTTGGTGGCCACCACGGTGGCGGGGCCGGCCTGCGCGTGGCAGGACGATGTGGGACACGGCACGCACGTGGCCGGCACCATTGCCGCGGCCACGCAGAACGGCGTCGGCGTGGCGGGCATGGCGTACCCGGTGCAGGTGGTCAGCTACAAAGTGCTCGACTCCGCCGGAAGCGGCGCCGACACCACCATTGCCACGGCCATCATCGCCGCGGCCGACGCGGGCATCCACATCGTGTCGCTGAGCCTGGGCGGGCCCGGCTATTCGCAGACCATCCAGGCCGCGGTCAACTACGCCTGGCAGCGCAACACCCTGGTGGTGGCGGCCGCGGGCAACAACGGCAGCAACGGCCTGTTCTTTCCCGCGGGAGCGAACTTCGCGGTGGGAGTCTCCGCCACCGATTCCACCAACGCGCGGGCCAGCTTTTCGAACTTCGGCAATGCCGTCGATATCGCCGCGCCCGGGGTATCGATCCTGTCGACCCTGCCCACCTACGCCAACACCTTCGGCGTTCTGAATTACGGCTTCCTGTCGGGGACGTCGATGGCGACGCCGCACGTCTCCGCACTGGCCGGGCTGGTCTCCATGACCACGCCTGGGGCCACCGCCGCGGCTATCCTGCAACGCATCGAACAGTCGGCCAACTCCACCACTGTGGGCGGGGGATGGGACCAGAACTTCGGATACGGCATTATAGACGCGTTCAACGCCGTGTCCGGGACGCTACGCCCGGCCAGCACCGGTGCGGTCGTCGGGCAGGTGATTGACCCCAGCGGGCTGCCGCTCCCTGCCGCCACGGTGACGGTGGGTACGCAACCGGCCACCCTCAATGCGGGCGGCCTGTTTCGCGTCGCCGGCCTGGCTGCGGGAACCTATCCGGTGACGGTGGCGGCGGCCGGCTTTGCCACCCAGAATCTGTCCGCGGCCGTCGCTCCCGGCGCCGATTCCACGTTCAGCATCACCATGGGTCTGGGCTACGGCAGCTTCACCGGTCGGGTATTGGACGCGGGCCTTCCCGTTGCCGGGGCCATCGTGCAGGCGCTGGCCGGCGGGCTGGTCCAGGCTACCACCGTGACCGGCGCGGGCGGCGCCTACACGCTGTGGGCGCCCGCGGGGACCTATGACATTCGCGCCTCGGCGATTTCGAAAAGCCCCGGTACCGTGCCCGCGCAGGCCGTTTCCATCGGCGGAACTGCCGCGGTGGCCGGCTTGTCCATCGCAGCCCTGGGGACCATCACCGGGATGGTGCGCGATGCCGCGGCGAATCCCATTGCCAACGCCCTGATCGCGATCAGCGGGCCTTCGGGCACGGTTGCCGGAGCGGTCACCGGCGTCTCGGGCTCATACTCCACGGTAGGGTTGCCGGCGGGAATCTACTCGGTGGTCGCGTCGGCCGCCGGATTTCCCGATACTACCGTGGCGAACGTGACGGTTTCTCCGGACACGGCGGCGGTGGCCAACGTCACCATGTCCGGTGCGCCGGCCACGGCGATCCGCGTGAATGCGGGCGGTCCGGCGTTTACGGACCCGCAGGGGCAGGTGTGGAGCGCCGATACCGGCTTCACCGGCGGGACGGTTTTCGCCACCACGGCGGCCATCGGCAACACCACCACGCCAGTTCTCTATCAGACCGAGCGGTACAGCATCGCGCCCGCGCCCCTGCAATACCAGTTCGCCGTGCCCAACGGAACCTACGCGGTCACGTTGAAGTTTGCGGAGATCTTCTTCA
>JAIQEX010000156.1 GCA_020073615.1 Terriglobia bacterium | reverse complement strand
AGCCAGACGCGAGGAATCGTAGTGACCATGAGACGGCGGAAGTGGCGCGAAGGCAAAGTTCGCCCTATACCGGGAAGCTCTCCGCACGACCGGCTGGTAAGCCGGGTGATTTCTTCATCGTTAAAGGAGAGTTTGCGACGATCCCTTCCTCGCCACTGCTTTCCGCACCTGCAAAGAATACTGGGCGCCCAGTATGCGTTTTTAAGGCATGTCGGAATCTATCTGGTCCGATGTGGTTTCAAAATCAAAACCAAAAACCAAACCCTGGGGTGGGGCCGTGCCGCCTCCCGATGGTCGGCCCCGAGCCCAGGTAGTAGAACGCGCCGGGAGGATCACGCTCCATCTCATCGTCCGCAGATGAGTTCCGGCCGGCTATTCCTCGATCGGGTTGCTCGCCAGCCACTGCCCGTCTCCGCTTCACCGGCACGCCCAGACTACCACGCACCTTCTGCCCACCCTGGCAAAACAGGACATTTCTACTTTGCAGAGAATAGGACATTTCTACTTTGCGTTGACAGGGGCGGGTGCGGGAGGCCGCGAATTCACCGGCACATTCGGCGCGGCCCGCCGGTTCTTCAAGGAATCGTTGGATTCAGGCTTGGCAGTCGTTCCGACTCCGCCGCCCTCAAGAGCTCAATATCCGCGCAAACGAAAACCGGCTTCTCCTTGCCGGCCGAGGTTGCCAGGACCAGGCAGCCGGCAAGTTGAATGGCATCGTAAGCGCGAAGGGGATGGCGGTCGATGAGGCCGGCCGCAGTATACAGGACCGCATCGTTGATCGCCTGGCAGAGGAACTTCACATCGAGGTGCTGCGTTAGGCGGCCGATCAACTCGCCGGCAGCCAACGGGGAGAAATCCCCCATCCTCTGTCGCCTGCGGATCGCGGAGCGGAACTCGACCGGGGTGATAGCCAGCACGGCGAAGCGATGGTCGTGCTCCCGGCGCGTGAGCCGCAGCAACTGATCCGTGCCCGGTTCCCGAACATACAGTTTCACTAGGGCGCTGGTTTCCAGATAGTAAAGTGCCAAATCTAGCGCCTTTCGCGCAGGATCGTGGCTGACAGAGGCTCGCCGCGAACCGTTACCGGCTGGAAGTCGGTATCGCCGGTTTCGGAAGAAGAGCCCAGGATGGCTTGCACTTCAGGAAGAGACCGGTTGACCCGAATCGCCGTCACAGGAAATTCCGGGGATTTGGGGTTGGGCACCCTGCTGGTCAGGATCAGGCGCCGCTCGATGGCGTCCCGAAGCGCCGCATTTCGCCCATCGGAATCCGCCCATTCCGGGCGCACCGCTGGAAGGACGGAATCGCGAAACCACTTCAGCGCAACGAAACTGAAGCCTTGCTTGGATTCCGCGCGCTCCAGGCTGCGCACCAGATCGTGGATCGGCCCGGACGCTGGCGGACCCGTCCTTACCGGTGCTTCCGTTTGGGGAGGGGGAGGAGTCTCCGCCGGTGCACTGGCAGGTGCTCGATCATCCGATTCGAAGCTAACCCGGATTTCATCGGATTCCGGCAACCAGTTTTCCGCCGAGGCACTATGCCTCTTCTTGCGCCCTTTCTTGTCGAGGAGAGAAACACGCGGACGGTATCCTGCAAGTTGCGGGAGGCTGCCGAGAGAACTGAGGAAACGCTGCTCGATGAGAGACTCGAGGTCTCTGATTGTGTTTTCAGCCATACAGATATGCTCCTAGGTAGTGAATCTAAGGAACGGCGTACCGGGTGCCATTCCAGCTATATTTATAATATAAATATCTTCATTTGTCAAGCAGCAATTCCGCGGAGCGCGGCTGCTCCCCCTACCAGGCGTGGGGCAGGTCCTTCCGTTGTGCGAACAGGGCGGCGAAGAAGACGGCGTTGTACGAGGCGTGCATGAGCGTGGAGGCTCTCGTGGAGCCGGTCGCGTGGCGCATCCAGCCGAAGGCGGCGCCGGCGATGAAAATCAACAGGGCGTGGCGCCAGGAGTCGCCGTATTCCTGGTAATGCAGAAGGCCGAAGGGGATGGCGGCGGCGACGATGCCCGGCGCCGCGCCCAGGCTGCGCACCAGCAGAGGTTGCAGAAAGCCGCGGAAGGCCAGTTCCTCCGAGAGTGGAGCGACCGTGAGGCCGAAGGCGGCCATCAGGAGCACGGACGTGCGGTCCTCGAGCAGCTTCGTCATCGGATTGGCGGCCTCGGGGACGTGGATCAGTTTGACGGCCAGAAGGGCCACCGCGTAGGCCGTGACCACGCCGGCCACCACGATCCAGAACAGCGGAAAGCGCATGCCGGTCCATGCCAGCGAGCGCCAGAACGGGCGGCCGTATTGCATGCGGAACATCACCAGGAGCGCGGTGAAAAGAATGGCGTAGCCGGCAAACTGCTCGGGCAGCAATTCTACGGCGCGAACGGGCGCGTGCAGATGAAACAGGAGCATGACCAGCTTCACCAGCCCGAGCCCCAGCAGCATGCTGGGAATGGCCAGGCCGGCGAAGAGAAACAGGTCGGAGTAGCCCCAGAAAGGGTAGCGCTCCGGCGGCGGTGCGGGCGGGGGCTCGGGCGGTGGCTCGGGCGGGGGCGCGAATTCTGGCGGCGGGGCGCCGGCGGGGGGGGGCTGCTCTTCGATCATGAGTCCTTCTCGATGAGCGCGGCCGCCAGCAGGGGAATCATGAGCTCATGATGGCCGGTGATGGCAAAGCCGGCGCCGCCAGAGAGGGCATGCGGGCGTTCCACCACGTTCACGCGGGGGCGGTAGTGCTGCAGGAAATCGAAGTTGGCGGTGGTGAAACCGGCGAGCGGATGGCCCAGGTTGCGCACCGCGGAGACGGCCTTCAGGAAGACTTCCGGCAGCACTACGGCGGAGCCGACGTTGAGGTAGACGCCGCCCTCGTTCAGGTCCGCGAGATAGGCGCACAGCAGGCGGAAATCGCGGTGCGAAGTGCTGCCGATGGCGGCGGCATCCGCAGCCGGGTGGGTGTGCGGCGTGTCGGTGCCGATGGCCACGTGCACGGTAACGGGCACCGGTTGCCGCCAGGCTCGCAAGAGCAGGCTGTGCGCGGCGTGCTCCGGGGCGGCGGCGACGTCCAGCCAGCTTCCTAGCGCTTCGCCCATGCCCAACTCCTCGCGGTTGCCGCCGCTGATGGCGCGGTTCATCTCGCGGCCGGTCTCTTCGGCGGCGCCGAAGCGGCCGTCGGGCAGCACAGCCTCGACATCCTCGCTGGTCTGGCCGGCGAGCGCGATTTCGAAATCGTGAATTGCCGCCGCGCCGTTCAGGGCGAAGGCGCTGGCGTAGCCGCGGCGCATCAGGTCGATCAGCACCGGCGCCAGGCCGCACTTGATCACATGGCCGCCCAGGCCCCAGATGATGGCGCGGCCACGGGCGCGCGCGGCGGCCACTGCCTCCACCACGGCGCGAAACGAATCGCCCGCCAGAATATGGGGCAGCGAATCGAGCCAGCCCGCGATGCCCGAGCCCTTCGCGTACACCGATGCGAAATCGGCGGTCTTCACCTTGCCGCCGCGTTCTTTCAGGCTGACGGTCTTGAGCCGCGCGAAGTCGAGGGGACGCCGGGAGTATTTGCTCATGCGGCCATTCCCTTGCCGAGCACTTTGCGCAGCGCTTCGGCGGTGTGGCTTTTGCGCGAGCGGCACAACTGCTCGGGAGTGCCGGAGGCCACCAGGCGTCCGCCGAATTCGCCGCCCTCGGGGCCGAGGTCGATCACCCAATCGGCGGTCTTGATGACGTCCAGGTTGTGCTCGATCACCACCACCGTGTTGCCCAGGCCCACCAGGCGCTGCAGCACGTCCAGCAGCTTGCGCACATCGTCGAAATGGAGCCCGGTGGTGGGCTCGTCCAGCAGGTAGAAGGTGCGGCCGGTCTGCCGTTTGCTCAGTTCCCGAGCCAGTTTGATGCGCTGCGCCTCGCCGCCGGAAAGCGTGGTGGAGGACTGGCCCAGGTGCACATAGCCCAGCCCCACGTCGTAGAGCGTCTGCAGCTTGGCGCGGATTTGCGGCAGGTTTTCCATGAGCGGCAGGGCTTCCTCCACGGTGGCGTCCAGCAGGTCGGCGATGGAGTGTCCCTTGAACTTCACTTGCAGCGTTTCGCGGTTGTAGCGGCGGGCGCGGCAGACGTCGCAGGTGACGTAAACGTCGGGCAGGAAGTTCATTTCGATGCGCTTGAGGCCGTCGCCCTGGCAGGCCTCGCAGCGGCCGCCTTTCACGTTGAAGCTGAAGCGGCCGGGCTTGTAGCCGCGCTCGCGCGATTCCGGCAGCATGGCGTAGAGATCGCGAATGGGCGTGAACAGGCCGGTATAGGTCGCGGGGTTGGAGCGCGGCGTGCGGCCGATGGGGGCCTGATCGATGCGGATCACTTTATCGAGCTGCGCGATGCCTTCGATGGCGTCGTGCGCGCCGGGCTCTTCGTGGGAGCCGTAGATTTCGCGGGCGAGCGAGCGGTACAGGATTTCATTCACCAGCGTGGATTTTCCGCTGCCGGAAACGCCGGTCACCACGGTGAGCAGGCCGAGCGGAATCTCCACGTCGAGGTTCTTGAGGTTGTGCTGGCGCGCACCGCGAATGATGAGCTTCTTGCCGTTGGGCGGGCGGCGTGTAGCGGGCACGGGGATCTCGAGCGCGCCCGACAGATAGCGGCCGGTGAGCGAATCGGGGTTGCGCGCGATCGCGGAAGGGACGCCCGCGGCCACCAGTTTGCCGCCCAGGCGTCCGGCGCCGGGGCCCAGATCGATGACGAAGTCGGCGCGCTCGATGGTCTCGGCGTCGTGCTCCACCACCAGCACGGTATTGCCCATGTCGCGCAGATGGGTGAGGGTATCGAGCAGGCGGCTGTTGTCGCGGGGATGCAGGCCGATGGAGGGCTCGTCCAGCACGTACAGCACGCCGCGCAGCTTGGAGCCGATCTGCGTCGCCAGGCGGATGCGCTGCGCCTCGCCGCCGGCGAGCGTGGCGGCGGAGCGCTCCAGGCTGAGGTAGTCCAGCCCCACGTTGGAAAGAAACTCCAGGCGGCGGCGGATCTCGTCGAGCACGCGGCCGGCGATCTGCGTTTCACGCTCGCTCAGCTCCCACCGGCGCGCCGCGTCGAGCGCGCGGCCGATCGAAAGCGCGGTGAATTCGGCGATGGAGAGGTCCTTCACGCGCACCGCCAGGCTGGCCGGGCGCAGCCGTTTGCCGTGACAGGCGGGGCAATCGACCGGCGACATGTACTCTTCCAGCCACTCGCGATAATTCTCCGGGGCAGAGGCGTAATTGGCATCGAGCACCCGCACCGCCGCTTCCAACAGGGCGTCCTGCGACTTTCTCGGAAGCTGCTCGAACGGCTTGTCGATGGGGATGCGCTGCTGTTTTGCCAGCGCGGTCAGGCTATGCTCCACGAAGGCGGAAGTGGCTCCCGGGCCCAGGCCTCCATCGAGCAGCGGCTTGGCGGAATCGGCGATCAGTTTGGCCGGATCGAAGGCCCACTTGCTGCCCAGCCCGTGGCACTCCTCGCACGCGCCGTACGGGCTGTTGAAGGAAAACGACCGCGGTTCGAGCTGCGGAATGCTGGCGCCGCATTCCATGCAGGCCAGCTTCTGCGAATACAGCCGCTCTTCGCCGTTGACTACGGCCACCAGAACCAGCCCGTTGGCCAGCTTGGTGGCGGTGTCGATGGAGGCCTCCAGGCGCTTCTCGATGCCCGGCTTCACCAGCAGGCGGTCCACAACCACCTCGATGGTGTGATTGCGGCGCTTGTCGAGCGGGATATCGTCGTCGAGCGAGCGCAGCACGCCATCGACCCGTGCGCGCACGAAACCCTGGCGGGCCAGCTTTTCCAGGTCCTTCTTATATTCGCCCTTGCGGCCGCGCACGATGGGGGCCATGACCATGATGCGGTCCTCGGGCTTAAGCGCCAGCACGTGCTGGAGAATCTGCTCGGTGGTCTGGCGCGAAATCTCGCTGCCGCAGGCGGGGCAGTGCGGCACCCCGATGGAGGAGTACAGCAGCCGCAGGTAGTCGTAGATCTCGGTGATGGTGCCGACCGTCGAGCGCGGGCTGCGGCTGGTAGTCTTTTGTTCGATGGAAATGGCGGGACTCAGGCCGTCGATGGAATCCACGTCGGGGCGTTCCATCTGGTCCAGAAACTGGCGCGCGTAGGTGGAGAGCGTTTCCACGTAGCGCCGCTGGCCCTCGGCATAAATGGTGTCGAAGGCGAGCGAAGACTTGCCGGAGCCGCTCAGGCCGGTAATCACCGTAAAGGTGTTGCGGGGGATCTCGACATCGATATTTTTCAAGTTGTGCTGGCGCGCGCCATGCACGGTGATCCGGTCGAGCATAGTGGTGAGGAATGGAAAGGGCGACCTTCATTGTGACGCGAGTTGTGCCGGTTGCGCAAATTGAGTTATAACAAGGCGTCATGCGGAAGTGCGGAAAGTGCGGTGGGCGCCTGCGGAGGACGCACCGGACATTCAAGCAGCGCTTCAGCTACATGGCCATCTACCGGTGCCGGGAGTGCAAGAACATCGAGTTCGTGCCGCGCCGCTACCAGTTGCACTTCGGGGCCGCGTGCCGCTGCCCGAAATGCGGCACCTTCCGCGTGGTGCGGCTCAAGGAGCGCGACCGGATCGATCCCCTGCACACCGGTTTTCTAAACTTACTGGAAAAACTGGCGGGCGGAAAGCTGCACCACTGTCGCTGGTGCCGGTTGCAGTTCTACGACCGGCGGCGGCTGGCGTCGGAGATCGCGGCGGCGGCGCCGCCGGTGGCCAAGCCGGCCGCCACGACGCCAACCGATGAGGCCAAATCGGATGCCTGAAGCGGCCTGCTTCCCCTGGGCCCCAGCGGTAGGAGATTCTTACAGTGTCCACTATCCAGCCCCAGGTCGAATACGTGGCCCACACGCGGCTTGGTGAGAAGGGCCAGCTCACAATTCCCAAACTGTATCGCGATGAGTTGGGCCTGGCTACTGGCGATCCCGTGGCGGTGCTGCGGATTGGTGAAGGGCTCATATTAATCCCGGACCAGAACCGGTTCCGGATTCTCTGTGAGTCGATCGCATCCGTGTTCGAGCGGCGGCGGCTCGCCGTGGCGGACGTACTGGATACCTTGCCGTCGGCGCGCCAGCGCGTCTTCTCTCGCCGCTACCCCGAGTTGTCAGGGCCACCACGACGCCGCACGCGGCGGAGCAAGAGCCGTTGAGCCGGGAGAGAGGCGTCCGTGTGCGCCGCGCGGATTTGCCGGCTTGTTCTCGCCGATACCGTGCGCGAGGAGGTTGAAGCGAACCTGCTGATCCGCTTGGGTGGCATTGAATCCGGCGACGCTAAGCGGGCACTGGGTCATTATGCCGATTTGATTTCGTCGATGAAGCCGGAAGGGGTGCCTATCCAAGTCAAGCGGAGGTTACGGCGGCCCGCCATCCGATTCGTCGTGCGGCCGATGTTCCTGTGCTGCTCTCCGCAATCGCGAGCCGCCCCGATTGGCTTCTCACGCACAACACCAAGCACTTCACGCCTGCCGTTGCTCTACGAACCGGTCTGCGGATTGCGACGCCAGTCGAGTTTTTTCGCGCGCTATCGAAGACCATGTCCGGTGCACACCACAAGTAGATAGGGGCGTGAACCCGCGCCGCTATGCCCCCTAATACGGCCAACAGATGCGGCTAAATTGGATAGCTAAAGTCCAGTTTAAGTATAGTTTACGGCCCTAATATCCTGGGTTAAAATCCTCAGCTTGACGCGATTTGCGTCAACCCACACAGCTTCCCGGACCGCCACTCAGTTTAAGTGCTGAAAAATTCAAGGGGATCGCGGATGGCAGGGCGCGTGCACCTTGCGTGCGGTTCCAGTTGTGCCAGGAGTGAATCATAGATGAAGAATTTTTCAACACTGAGCCGGGCCGCGTTGGCCCTGGTGAGTGCCGGGGTTCTGATCACCGCGACCGCCGCCGACCGGCCGGAGAGACGGAACCAGAGTTACAATCCCGAAGCGGCGGCTGCCGCCAGCAGTTTCGGATTTTCGGCCACCGGCGTGGTGGTGAAGATCAAGAGCGCGAACATGGCCAAGGATGGCACCATCACCACCCGGTTCACGATCACCGACGCCGACGGTCACGGGCTGGATGTGAACGGCGTGCAGTCGCCGGGTACGCTTACCGTGCGATTTGTGGCGGCCTACATTCCCAAGGGCAAATCGCAGTACACGGCCTACACCACCAGCGTGGCCGCTGCGACCACCAACAAGAACCCGTCGCAAACCCAGGCGGGCACGGATACGGGCGGCACCTTCACCCTGGTGGACGCAGCCAGCGGCACCTACGAATATACGTTCGGCAAGAAGGCGCCGGCCACGTTCGACGACAGCGTCACGCACTCGATCGGCATGCAGGCGGAGCGCAACCTCTCGGAGTTCGGCGTGGTGGGCAACCAGACTTCCGACGACGTGTTCACCTTCGTGCCCAACGGCTCGCCGGTGACCACCGTCCGCGACATCGTGAATGAAGCCAGTTGCAACCAGTGCCACGACCCGATCAGCGCTCACGGCAGCCCCGGGCCGCGCAAGAAGATGGCGTACTGCGTCCTGTGCCACACGCCGCAGAGCGTGAATCCGGATACGTTGAACACGGCGGACATGAAGGTGTTCATTCACAAGCTGCACATGGGATCGAGCCTGGCCAGCGTGAAAGCGGGCGGGAAATACTTCATGGTCCACCGCGGCAGCATCAGCGATTTTTCGGACATCGTCTTCCCGCAGGCCATCAACAATTGCACCACGTGCCACGCCAGCGGGCCCAAGCAGGCCGACAACTTCAAGACCAATCCCAGCCAGGCGGCTTGCGGTTCCTGCCACGAGACCGTGAACTTCGCCACCGGCGAAAATCACGCCAGCCTGCCGCAGGCGGATGACACCCAGTGCGCCAGTTGCCACGGGGCTACGGCTACGGCGGACTTCGACAACTCCGTGCCGGGCTCGCATGTGGTGGCCAACAACTCGGCGTCGCTGCCGGGAATCGTGACCCAGGTCCTTAAAGTGGACAACGCCACTGCCGGCAGCGCTCCCACGGTGACGTTCAAAGTCACCGACAAGGCCGGCAACCCGGTGGACATCAGCAAACTGACGCAGATCCGCGTGATCCTCTCGGGCCCGAACACCGACTACCAGACCGGGCCGGGCGGCATCGAAAAGTCCGAAAATCCAGCCACCACCGCGGGTACCAACGGCGTGTACACGTACACCATGACCAACAAGATTCCGTCGGCCGCGGCAGGTTCGTACACGGTTTCGATACAGGCTCGCAATTCCGTGACGCTGGCTGCGGGCACGCCGCATCAGGTGACCGCAACCGATAGCGCCAAGCCGGTGGAGTTCTACTTCTCGGTGGACGCCAGCAAAGTGGCGACGCGGCGCCAGGTGGTCTCGACGGCGAAGTGCAGCGCCTGCCACCAGAACCTGACCTTCGTTCACGGGGGCACCCGCGCGGAAACCCAGGAGTGCGTAATCTGCCACAATCCAACGCTGGCTGACGGCACCTCCAAGCAGAGCGTCAGCTTCGCGACGCAGATCCACAGCATTCATCGCGGCGAGAACCTGAAGAACCCGTACATTCTGGGAACCACCAATTACCAGGACGTGCGCTTCCCGGGCGACCTGCGCGATTGCAACATGTGTCACGTGGGTTCCTCGTACCAGGTGGACAATGTCGGGGCGACGGCCATGGTGGCCAGCCCGGGCAGTTGGCTGCCGTCCACGCCGCCCATCTCGGCCGCGTGCCAGGGCTGCCACGACAGCAAATCGGCGGCCGTGCACGCCATGATTAACAACTCGCAGTTCGGCGAGAGCTGCGTGACGTGCCATGGACAGAACGCCGAATACTCGGTAGATAAGGTACACGCCAGAACGCAATAACCGCAGAAAGCCGATATTCACAATGGCGGCGCCGGCCTGGAGCGGGCGCCGCCGCTTTGTTTAGTAACCCTCCCCCCTTACCGCCGGGTTTCGTACGTTTACGCGCAGTTCCGCCGTCCTTTTTACACCCCGCAGCCGAATGTCACATCTTCGTTATTGACAGGTCCTGAAACCGCTGATAGTATCGCCAACACAGGAAAGATTGCTGCGCCGTTACCCACAATTGGGTTGTGCGCGGCCGGGAGCAGGGGGACTGGTGTGAGGGAGTGGGAAGGCATGTTGGGGCGCCGCCCCGACAACGATCGGATGTCGTGTACTTCCCGCCTAAGCCCTCGCCTTGTCTCCGGGGATGTGTCCCACCAAACCAACCATTTCAGAGAAGGGGAATAAGCGATGAAAGCAGAGGGGAGTTTTCCGATCCAACGTCTCGTGCACTCGTATGTGCGGCCATGTGCCGCCGGGTGGACGATGGTAGCCTTGCTGGCGGCGTTTCTGGCGCTGGCGCCAGGCGCGGCGGCGCAGACCTCGACCTCCGGAACCGTTTCCGGAACGGTAACGGACCCGAGCGGTGCGATGATTGCCAAAGCGCAGGTCGAACTGACTAACACCGGGACCGGTACGACGCAGGCGCAGACCACCAACGATGCGGGCCAGTACGTCTTCCCGAACGTCACGCCCGGTACCTATAAAATCACGGTGAAGGCCCCGGGATTCCGGGTGAGCAGCGTGGCCAACCTCCAGGTGGAAGTGAACAAGAGCGCCACCGTGCCGTTCCAACTGGAAGTGGGCGTGGAAACGCAAACGGTGGAAGTGGTGGCGGGCGCCGCCGCGGCGTTGCAGACTACCGACGCGCAAATCGGCAATTCCATCACCACCTCATCGATTCTGCGGCTGCCCATGCTCCAGCGCAATGTCACCGAGTTGATGAACCTGCAGCCGGGCGTGGTGACCAATACCGGGTCGACCGCGAACCTGGGCATGCGCGTGACGGGCGCGATCGACGATCAGAACGCGGTGACGCTCGACGGCATCGACATCACGCAGTCGGTAGTCGCCTCGAACACTGTGGTTCCCACTCCGGCCGACAGCGTGGAGGAATTTCGCGTGACCACCGCCAACCCGAACGCGAATTTCGCGCGCGCTTCCGGCGGCCAGATCGCGTTGATCGGGCGCCGCGGCTCGAACGATCTGCACGGCGCCGGCTACTGGTATCACCAGACTTCGGACTGGAACTCGAATACGTGGGACAACAACTTCGCCAAGACAGCGAAGCCCAATATCCTGGACAACCGTTTCGGCGCGCGCCTGGGTGGGGCGATCATCAAGAACAAGACCTTCCTGTTCGGCAATTATGAAGGCCGCCGGTTCGACGCCGTGTCGCAGGTGACGCGCACGGTCCCCTCGGATCTGCTCAAGCAGGGAATCCTCCAGTTCCGGGATGCCAACGGCACGGTGCAGCAGTTTAACCTGGCCACATCCAGCGTGTGCGGATCCGGCGGAACTACAGCGTGCGATCCGCGCGGGCTGGGAATCAGTCCCTCGGTGGCGGCGCTGTGGAAGCTGATGCCCACCGGGAACCCGGCGCTGGGAGGCGACGGACTCAACACCCTGGGCTATCTGGCCAATATTCCGACGCCCATTCAGTCGGATTACGGGGTCCTGCGGCTGGACCACACCTTCTCGGAAAAGCTGTCGTTCAACGGCAACTACACCTACTTCCGCAATATCGCCACCGGCTCGGGCCAAGTCTCGATTATTAACGGCCAACCGCAGTCGGTGATCACCAATCCGCAGCGGGGCTCGGTGCTCAGCGGCGGGCTGACCTGGCAGATCAAGCCCTCGCTGATCAACGTGTTTCGCTTCGGCTACGTGCGCGACACCAACGCCGGACAGGCGCAGTCGCCGACAATCACGGCGGGCCAATTGAATATTCCCGGCTCGCAGACCGCCGCCGGCCCGATTGCGATTCTGCCGGGCAGCGGAGCGGGATTTATCGATGCGCCGATTGATATGGACACCCAGCGCGCGCGCTACCAGGCGAATTACAACAAGGATTATTCCTGGAGCGACGATATGACGCGCATTATGGGGAAGCACACCTTCCAGTTCGGGACCCAGATCCACGAGCTTCCTTATACCCACGTGCGGGCGGACAAAGTCGTGGGTTCGATTTCGTCCCTGGTGGCGCTGGTGGACGGCAACCAGGGCAACCTGACCATTCCTTCGCTCAACACGCCTCCCACGTGCGGCGGCGCCGTCGCCACCAACTGCCTGAAGTCCACCGACATCACCAACTGGGCTCGCTTCTACGCCTCCACGTTGGGGCTGGTGGACAACGTCGGCGTGCTGGCGTTGCGCGATGCCAACTTCAACCCGCTGCCCCTGGGCACTCCCATCACCAACGTCACCAACGAGTGGGCGCCGTACTTCTACTTGCAGGATTCCTGGCGCGTGACCAGTTCGCTGACTCTGACCTACGGCTTGTCCTACGGCTGGCAGAGCTCACCGACGGAATCGCAGAACCGGCAGACGGTGATGGTGGATGCTACCACCGGAAAGCCGATCACGGCCGCGAGTTACATGAATTCGCGAATGCAGGCCGCGCTGACCGGCGGAATCTTCAACCCCGCGGTGGGCTTCTCGCCCATCAAGCAAGCCGGCGTTCCGGTTTTCAACGTGGATTACGGCAACCTGGCGCCGCGCGCGGCGTTCGCCTGGAATCCGTCCGCCAGTTCCGGCATACTCGGCAAGATCTTCGGAGAACGCAAGACTGTGCTGCGCGGCGGGTTCGGCATCATCTACGACCGCTCCAACACGGTGCAGTCGGTGGAGATTCCCATGCTCGGCGTGGGCTTTGATCAGACCATCACCGTGCGCGCTCCGGCCTGCAACTCGACCGGCGCGGGCGGCGCGGGCTGCGTGGCGAGCGGGGGCGTGGCCGCCAATCCGGGGCTGGCCGGTTTCCGCGCGGGAGTAGATGGCACGCTGCCGTTGCCCGTCCTGCCCTCGGTGGGCATTCCGGTGGTGCCGTCGCTCTTCGGCGAGACCCTGTCGTTCCAGGTTGACCCGGCCACCAAGATCGGGCGCAGCTACAACGTCGACTTCAGCTTGCAGCGCGAGCTCAAGGGAGGCCTGGTGCTGGAGGCCGCTTTCGTGGGCCGCTATGCCCGTCACCTGCCGCAGGCCATCAACCTGGAGCAGGCGCCGTATTTCATGGTGGACTCGGGTTCTGGGCAGACCTTCGGCCAGGCATTCGACGCCGTGGCCAACCAGCTTCGCGCCGGCCAGGCGGTCAGTTCCCAGCCCTGGTTTGAAAACCAGTTTCCGGGGCTCGCCGCCGCCAACAAGAGCACGCTCACCAATACGGCTTTCATCGCCAACGCCCTGAAGTCGTCGTTCACCGGAGGCAACCTGAGCACCATGTTCCAAAGCAGCGGCGTGTCGCTCGATACCTTCCGCCGCCAGCTCGGCTTGCAGGCCTACATGAACGACGAGGCACAGATGGAGTTCATGCGCACCTACATCGGCGAGTCCAACTACAACGGCCTGCTGGTGACGGTGCAGAAGCGCATGTCGCACGGGCTGCAGTTCAGCGCCAACTACACCTACTCTCACACGCTGGACACCGGCCTCTCCAACCAGAACAACGCGGGCTTCTACGCCAACAGCTTCCATCCCGGCACGGAGTACGGCCCGTCGGCCTTCGACCGGCACCACGTGGTGAACGGCATCCTGGTGTACGATCTGCCCATGGGCAAGGGCCACAGCTTCGCCTCGAGCGGAGTGCTGAACAAGGTCCTGGGCGGTTGGTCCACTTCGGGTATCTTCACGGCGTGGTCGGGCCTGCCGCTGACGGTCACCGAGAGCGGCCAGGTATGGGGCGACGGCCTCCAGATCACCACCAATTCGCCTATGATTCCCACCGGGCCGCTGGCTTCGACCGGCGTGAACTCGGGGGTGGCGCCGACTAGCGGCTGCGGCACCGCGGCCGGCGGCACGGGGTCGGGACTCAACATTTTCGCCGACCCCAACGCGGTCTGCAACGCTTTCCGCTACATCCAGATCGGATCGGACACCAGGACGGGGCGCGCCAACCCGATGCGCGGGCTGCCCTTCTGGAACCTGGATATGGATCTGGGCAAAGACACGCACATCAACGAGCGGGTGGCCATGCGCTTCTCGTTCGACTTCTTCAACATTTTCAACCATCACAACTTCGCCACGCCGACCCTGAGCCAAACCAACCCGGCGGCGTTCGGCGTGATCTCCTCGACCATCACGCCGCCCAACCGCACCAACAGCGCCCGGTGGATCGAACTGGGCCTGCGGCTGGAATTCTAGCCGCCCTGTAAACCAAGTGGGGCAGGCCTTCGGCCTGCCCCTGGAGATTGGCCATCTCAGGGGTAGACCCAAGTCGGAGCCATAGGCTAAGCGGCGACGGTGCAAAGGGTCTCCGATCCCAACGGAGGTTTCCGCGCGTTCGCGTCCACAGGGGCCAAGGCCGCGAAGTCGTCAATACTCGGCGTCGGGTTATCCTGCATTCCACGAGCAAAGATTTGGTCGCGGAGCAGATT
>JAIQEX010000155.1 GCA_020073615.1 Terriglobia bacterium | reverse complement strand
AACGCCAGGGCGCCGCCTTCCAGGAAAAGAGGAGCCTAAAAACCAAAATCAAAAAAAGACAAAACCCTCCTATGAAAGGAAAACCAAAACACCGACGGTGGAAGCCCTGTAGGGCCTCCCGTTGGTCGGCACCGAGACTGCGCAAAACCAAATCAGAAAGGAGCCCTGGAGTGCCGGTCGCTTCGTTTCCCGTCCAGGCTCATCCTTGGATGAGAATATGCTGTCCCGCGGAGCCAGCCGGAGCCAGCCGCAGGGGAGCGGAGAAACGGAGCTTAACATCTATACTTGAAGGGTTTCCCCTTGGTTTCGCAGATCCGGCACGAGGGCTATAGTCTGTGCCGGTCCTCTCCTGGTACTGCCGCGGTTTGTTCCCCGCCCGCCGTCTGTTATGCTCAGGGGGAGCGCGCTCTCCGCGTCGCGCCCTCCTGGATATTCAATGAACAACAAGTATATTTTCGTCCTGTCTCTTGTTCTGTTAAGCGTTACCGCGGCTTGGCCGCAAGCGGCCTCCAACGTTACCTTGAACCTGACGCCGTCGCGCGCCATCGGGTCGCCCCAACTCGTGATTTCCGGCGTGAATCCCAACCTGGTGGAGGGCCGCGAGCTCGACAACCCACGGGGCGCCGCGCTCGACACGTCGGTTTCGCCGCCGATTCTATACGTCAGCGACTTCGCCAACAACCGCGTACTGGCGTGGAAGAACGCGGCCAGCCTCAACAATGGCCAGAAGGCCGACCTGGCAGTGGGGCAGCCGGACCTGCTCACCACGCTGGTGGGGGGCCCGGGCAGCGCATTCACCACGGGGCTGAACCACCCCGTGGGGATCGCAGTCTTCAAAGGCGACCTGTACGTAGTGGACGCCGGGAACAACCGGGTGTTGCGCTACCCTAAGCCGTTCGACCAGGTGGCGCGCGGGACTCAGTTTCCCAAGCCGGACCTCTTCATCGGTCAGACCAGCCTGAATGGCCGCAGCCCGAACTTCACCGGCCTGGTCAACGCACAAGGGATTTTTCTGAGCAGCGGCAACACGATTTTCGATAGCGCCGTCGCGTTCGACGCGAGCGGCAACCTCTGGCTGGTCGATGCCGGCAACCGCCGCGTGTTGCGCTTCAAGGCCGCCGATCTGGCCGGCGGCGGCGGCCAATTCGCCGACCTGGAACTGGGCCAGCTCGATCTCAACAGCACGCAGACGCCCTTCAACGCGGGTGATGCCCGAAGCCGATTCATCCTCAACCAATTCGACGTCCCGGGCACCCTGGGGTTCGATGCGGACGGCAATCTCTTCGTGGCCGACAGCGACAGCAATCCGGTCAACATCAGCCGGGTCCTGGTCTTCACGCCGCCGTTTGCGAGCGGTCAATCGGCGTCGCGCCTGGCGGGCGTCTTCCCGGCGAATCTGACCTCTGCGCCGCCGCAGCAGCAGATCGATCAAGCCATTATGGTCGATCCGGAAGGGCTGTTCTTCACCAGCACCAACCAGGTGGGGGTCGTGGACCGGCAAAGCAACCGCGTGGTGATTTTCGATCCGCTCAAGCAATGGCCCACCGATGGATCGCCGCCGTTGGCCAGGCAGATCCTGGGACAGCAGAGCGCTTGCGCGACATTCCCCAATCAGGCTTGCCGGGCCGCCAACAACGGAAATCCGCGGCCTTCGGCCAGCACGTTCTCCCAGCCGACGGGCGCCGCTTATGCGGGCGGGACCCTCTACGTGGCGGACACGGCGAACAACCGCGTGCTCGTGTTACGGCAGAATGCGGACGGCACGTTCGGGAGCGCGGCCACGGTCTTGGGGCAGGACCGTTTCGATACCAACTCCATCAACTTGATCGAAGGCAAAGAGTTCCAATTCGCCAATGGCGTCGGTACCGATGCGGGCATCGCCGTCGATCTCTCGGGCAGCACACCGCACCTGTATGTTTCCGACCCGGGCAATAACCGGGTGCTGGGCTTTAGCGACCTGCGCAAGCTGACCCCGGGCCGGCCCGCCGATATCGTCATCGGACAGCCGGACATGCAGACCGCGCTGTGCAACCCCTCGGGCGATGCCACCCGGCCCACCCAGAACAGCCTGTGCCGTCCCGTGGGACTGACGGTGGATGCCAGCGGCAATCTCTACGTGGCCGATTCCGGCAACGGGCGCGTGCTGCGCTTCCCGGCGCCGTTCTCGTACAACCAGGCCAATGGGCCGGAACCGGCGGACCTGGTGCTGGGCCAAGCCAACTTTTTCACCAAGATCACCGACCCGAGCAACAGCACTATGGCCATTCCGTACGGGGTGGCGATCACCGGCATCAACGGCCTGGTGGTCTCCGACCAGTTCGACAACCGCGTGCTCTACTTCCCGTTTTCAAGCGGCGGGACGTTCAACGCGGGGAGCGACAACGGCCGGCCGGCCACGGTTGTTTACGGGCAGCAGAACTTCACTACCATACGCGCCGGAAACGACGACGCCAGTTTGAACAATCCGCACCACGTGGCTGCAGACGGCGAGGGCAGGATTTACGTGGCCGACACGGCTAACAACCGGGTCGTGATCTTCCCGGATCCCCACAGCATCGCGACGCCCTTGACGGGAGCCCGCTCGACGCAGCAGATCACCGGTGTGAATGCGCCGCAGGGGGTGCACGTCAACAGCCTGACCGGTGAGATCTGGGTGGCCAATACCAATGGCCTGACATCGCTGCGGTGGGCCAACTACCAGCTCCTGCAGTTTGGCAACGGGCCGACCGCTACCATCCCGGAGACCTCCGGGAACCTGGCGCTTCAGCCCCTGGCCCTGGCCACGGACCAGTTCGGCGATCTGATCGTGGCCGACATTTCCAACCGCGTGGCCTTCTTCTTCCAGGGCTTGCAGGCCCTCAACCTGGCCAACGTCATACCCGACCGGCCGCTGGCTCCGGGAACTCCGGCCTCCATCTGCTCGGCCGGCAGCAACTGCCAGCTCAATGCCGCCGCGCAGTTCGGCTCCAACACCGCGGTCGCCGGTTCGTTCCCGCTGCAAACCACCCTGGCCGACATCCAGGTGCAGTTCAACGGCAGGGCGGTGCCGCTCTATGGCGTGGTGCCTAGACAGATCAACTTCCTGGTTCCCAACGATGCGCCCACCTCGGGCAGCGCCGATCTGGTAGTGGTTCAAGCATCCACGGGACAGGTCCTGGGCGCCGGTCTCGTCCCCATGAGTCCGGTCTCGCCGGGCATTCTGCTTCCCAATCCCACGGTCATCGGCAACGCACTCGGGCCGGTGCAACAGGCGGCGGTGCTCAACCAGGACAGTTCCGCCAACAGTCCCACCAACCCGGCCAAGCGCGGCGAGATCATCCAGATCTTCGCGGTCGGCCAGGGCTTTCTCCCGGATGCTCCTGCCGACGGCTCCCCGGCTCCAACCGACCATTTCATCAGCACGCCCACGTTGCCGGCGGTGGTCATCGGGGCCTGCAGCGTGGACGACGCCGCCTGTACGAAAGAGAGCGGCGAGCACATCAAATTCTCCGGACTGGCGCCCACGTTTGCCGGAGTCTGGCAGCTCAACGTCCAGATCCCGCAGAATACCGACATCACCAATCCGCAAGTAGTGATCGGCCTCATCGTGAACGGCGTGAACTCGTTCGACTTTACCCGGTACCGGACCTTCATCTACGTGAAGTGAGGGTCGCGCGCCGGCGGCCGCTCGTGGGGAGCGGTTTCGCCGGCGCGCGAACGCTTCAGCGCATACATGTTGCGGTCGGCTTCGTCCAGCGCTTCGCGGAGCGGGCGGTGGCGGGCATCGGCGGTTCCCCAACTGAAGGAGATGGGCAGCACGCCGTATCCGCGGACGCGAAAATCGCGCAGGCGCACTTCGATATCGGCCATGCGTTTGCGGGCCACCTCGGGCCGCTGGTTGTGGAACAGAATCACGAATTCGTCGCCGCCCCAGCGGAACGCCTCGTCCTCGTGGCGGATGGAGGCCTGCAACAGGTTGCCGATATTGCGCAGGATTTCGTCTCCCACCAGGTGGCCGTAGCGGTCGTTGACGTCCTTGAAATTGTCCATGTCGCAGACCGCCACCATGCATTCGAACTCACCCGGCCGCTCGATGCGCCGCGTCAACGCAGCCTGGTTGAGCAGGCCCGTGAGACGGTCCAGGTCGAGGCTGTGTTTGTGTTCGCGGCGCAGATGGTCCAGCTCCGCGGAAACCTCCCCGATGCGCCGGATCTGGCTTTCGCTCCACATGGCCATGGCCGCGAAGGCCAGCAGGCAGTGCAGGGCGAAATCGTAATAAGTCTCGTGGTGCAGGTAGCGGGCCCACACCGGCGCGCCGCCGGTATTGAAGAGGTACAGAAAAATGGCGGCATGCTCCAGAAAAGCCGCCGCCAGCAGAAGCAGCGAGAAACGGAAGACCCGCGCTCCGATACCGGATTGGCGGCGCAGCTCGATGAAATTGTACAGATACACAAAACCGAGCACCAGGGCATGGGAAGCGTGATAAGCCTCGAGGCGGGAGTGTAGCCCGAGGGCCCAGACCAAAGCGACGAAAATGGGCAGAATGGCGATCAGCCGCAGCACCGTGCGCCAGTCCTTGATGCCGGAAGAAAAGCCGGCGCGCGCCGCCGACATCAGCACGATGACGAAGGCGAATTCGAAGGTGGCGTAGGGCGCCAGCCATCCCGCATGGGCCGTGAGCAGCAGCTCCAGCCCGAAAAAGGCCGCCACCAGCCGCAGCAGCCAGGCGATCGCCCACAACCCGAAGTAGACCACGCGCGACTGCCGGTACAGGAACAGAAACACCATTCCGAACAGCAGCGCCCCGATCTCCTGGATATAGAACGCGGTGATATCCGGGCTGGGGCTGAAAATGTCCATCCGCTCAGTCTCCGTCGATGGCGTGCCGCCGGATGGCGCGCGCCTTGCCGGTAGCTTCGTCCACGTTCACGATGACGGCGTGCAGCTCGGGCGACTGATGCGCCGCTTCCATGCGCACGGGCAGCCCGGTGAGAAAGCGCCGGATGATAATCTCGCTTTCGATGCCGATCACCGAATCGTAGGGTCCGGTCATGCCGCAATCGGTCTGGTACGCCGTGCCGCCGGCGAGGATGCGCGTGTCGGCCGTGGGCACGTGGGTGTGCGTCCCGACCACCGCCGAGACGCGGCCGTCGAGGTACCGGCCCATGGCGATCTTCTCGCTGGTCACTTCGGCGTGGAAATCGAGGAACTTCACTCTTACCGCGGGGTCGAGCGATGCCAGGATCTGGTCCGCCTTGCGAAAGGGGCAATCGATGTACGACATGAACACGCGGCCCTGCAAATTGAGCACGGCGCACTCCACTCCGTTGCGCGCGCGCAACACGACGACGCCGCCGCCGGGCGCATCCGGATAGTTGGCGGGCCGCAGCAGGCGCGGCTGGCGCGCGAAGTAATCGAAGAGCTCCTTCTTGTCCCACACATGATTCCCCGAGGTAAGCACATCGAGCCCGAGCGAAAACAACTCCTCGGCGATCGCCGGCGTGATTCCGAAGCCCCCTGCCGCGTTCTCCGCGTTGGCGATGGCCAGATCGATGCCGTTGGTCTGGATGATGTCCTGCAGATGGTCGGCGACTATCCTGCGTCCGGGGGAAGCAAAAATATCCCCAATGAAGAGAATGTTCATCCCTAGGAT
Organism: Terriglobia bacterium; assembly: GCA_020073615.1. Lineage (GTDB taxonomy): Bacteria > Acidobacteriota > Terriglobia > Bryobacterales > Bryobacteraceae > JADGNR01. The sequence goes on along the minus strand of JAIQEX010000155.1, from coordinate 8,846 downwards.
TTCACGTTAACACGGACCAATCGGGGGCCGGAGACTCGGGGTCTCTTGGGGCTCGTGATCAGGGGTCCGGCGGTTCAGCCGGCCGGCGGGTTGCTCGTCCACACCGGCCCTGGGCGGCCTCCGGCGTGACCGGCGGGGCGCAAGACATCCGCCCATCCAGGCCAAAGCGCGCCGCACAAGAAAACCCAGCCCGATCAGGGCCGCGAGGGCCACCTGCCAGATCATGGCCCCGCTTCCGGGATCGACGTACGCGCGGGCTTCCCGGGGCGCCGCCATGAGCAGCAGGAAACTCAACACCGGGACAAGACGAATCCTCTGGACCCTGGCCACGAGACCTCCCAAAAGCAGTCCTTTAGTGCATATAGTACTTGAATTGAAGGGTGCTTCCACTCGTAGGAAAAACCCTGGAGTGCCGCTCCGGGTTGCAGCAAAGACGTGATCAATTAGACAGAACGGCAGGCGATCTTGCGCCAGACGTTACGTTCCCGCCGGCGTGCTGCGCTTTCTGCCGAACGGGAAGTAGATGGCGAATGCGGCGATCGGCCAGACGAAGAAGCGGATCCAGGTCAACGGCAGCAACCCCGTCATCCGAATTTATTGGCGATCATGCGGTGCCGGTTCCACGTCGGGGATTTCCTTCAAGGCACGCTCGAACTCCTCCCGGCTGAAAAGCTGAGCCCTCGTCTCGATGTACTCGCGGCTGGCAAGCCGGCTGGCGAGCAACGCAGCCACAAACTCCTCTACCGAGACGTGGTCTCTGGCGGCCAGTTCGGCGGCCTTGTTGTACAGGTCCTCGGGAACGGCGATGCTCTTGCTCATATCCCCTCTCCTTTCATTGTCCGCAAAAACTCACCCGGTGTCATCACCCGGATTCCGAATCTACCGATGTGCGGGAAGTGCCTGGCATTGTGGGTCACGATAGCGTCCGCACGGCCCGCTACCGCCAGGTCCAGAAGGAATTCATCACCGGGGTCCGGTAGGACTGGTCTCAGACTGAAGTAGATGTCGACCTCCCTGCCCGTGAAGCAGAAGGCTCGGATGACGGCGTCAACAGTGCTTTCTGGAATCTTCAGGCGTTGAGCCTCCGTTTGCCGACCGCTTCGTATTCCAGGATCAAGGGCACGGAGATCAGAGGCTCCCACTGGATGCCGATCTGGCGCAGTACGGCGAAGGATGCTCCACGCCGCGAACGAAGCGCCGCAACGATCACATTCGTATCCAGAACTATCGAGTACATCGCGGCTCACGCCAATCGTGCTCGCCGACGGCATCCCCTACGTTCCCGCCAGCGTGCTGCGCTTTCTGCCGAACGGGAAGTAGATGGCGAATCCGATGATCAGCCAGACGAAGAAGCGGATCCAGGTCAATAGCGGCAGCCCCGCCATCAGCACCAGGCAGCAGGCGATGGAGAGCATGGGCAGGAACGGGACCAGCGGTACGCGAAACGAGCGCGGCCTGTCCGGTTGCTTTTTGCGGAGCACGATGACCCCCGCCGATACCAGGGCGAACGCAAACAGGGTGCCGATATTGGACAGCTCCGCGAAGGTGTCGATGTCCCAGATACCCGCCGGAATGCCCACCACAAAGCCGGCGATCCAGGTACTGATGTGCGGCGTTCGGAAGCGCGGGTGCACCGCCGAGAACAGGGCCGGCAGCAGGCGGTCGCGCGACATGGCAAACCAGATCCGCGCCTGCCCGTATTGGTAAACCAGCAGCGACGAGATCATGCCCATGAGCGCGCCGGCCGTCACCACCAGCCGCAGGCGGTTATAGCCGAGCCCCTTGAGAGCGTCGGCCACGGGGGAATCGGTACCTAGCGTCCGGTAGTTGACGATGCCGGTCAGCACCAGGGCCACCCCGCAGTACAGAATGGTGCAGACGATCAGGGTGGCCAGGATGCCGATGGGCAGATCGCGCTGCGGCTGCCGGCACTCCTCCGCCGCCGTGGAAATGGAGTCGAAGCCGATATAGGTGAAGAAGACGATCGACGCGCCGGTGAGGATGCCCGAGAATCCGTGCGGGGCGAAGGGATGCCAGTTGACCGTGTTCACCGCCTTGGCCGCGCCCAGGCAGAAGATCAGGATGGCGGCGATCTTGATGGCCACCATGACGGTGTTCGCTTCGGCGCTCTCGCGCACGCCGCGCACCAGCACCACGGTCACCAGCAGGGTGATCAGCAAGGCGGGGATGTTGAACCAGCCCGCCGGCCCGCCGGCAGCGGGATAGGGCGGAAAGGCGAGCTCGGGCGGCAGGCGGAACCCGAAGATGTTCTCGCACAGGTCCTGCAGGTATGCGGAAAAGCCCACGGCCACCGACATGTTGGAGACGGCGTACTCCAGGATGAGGTCCCAGCCGATGATCCAGGCGACGATCTCCCCCAGGATGGCGTAGGCGTAGGTGTACGCGCTGCCCGCGATGGGGATCATGGAGGCGAGCTCCGCGTAGCACAGCCCGGCGAAGGCGCAGGCGATGGCCACCAGGATAAACGAGACGGTGATGGCCGGACCGGCGCCGGGTCTTCCCAGTTGCGATCCGGCATGCGCCCCGTTGAGCACCAGGTCGAGCACCGTGGCGTTGAGAATGGACTTGAGGGGGACGACTTTCCCTGCCGCGGCTGTGCCCGTGAGCGTGAAAATGCCGCTGCCGATCACCGCACCGATGCCCAGCGCGGTGAGACTCCACGGACCGAGGGTCTTGCGGAGGCTCTTGGTGGGATCCTCCGCGGCGGCGATCAGCGCGTCGATGCTCTTGGTCCGGAAGAGACTCAACGGTAACCCTTCCCCCGGCGGGTGCCCGGCTACCGCTTCCTCTGGCCTTGTGCCTGGTGGCGGATCTTCTTTTTCGTGGAGCCGCGTGCGACGCCGGCCGCCCGTTTGGGCTTGGGGGCCGCCTTCTTGCGCGCGACGCGCTTCAGCTTTTTGCGTTCGGCCTTGTCGGCGACCTTGGTCGTATTCATCAGTTTCTTTTTAGTCTTGCATACCTTTCTACGAGTTTCTTGAGCCCGAACCGCTGAAAGTTAACCGTGATCTTAGCATTTTCGCCATCGCCTTCGCGCCGCACCACGGTCCCCTTGCCGTACTTGGGGTGTTCCACGGTCATGCCCGCGCGGGCCGGCCGGTAGGGAGCCGGCGAGGTGGCGGCTGGATTCGCCTCGGTTCCAGTCCCCGTGGCTACTCCGCCGGGCGGGCGCGGCAGTTGCGGCGCGATGGGGCCCGGAGGGCGCTGCGGCGCGGCAATGGGACGGGAGAAGGGCGGCGGAGGAGGATGCGGCGCGGTGCGGTTGGGATTGAACGGAAGGCCGCGCTCGCCGAAGAATTGCGAAATGTTGTCCACCGAATTGTACGTCTTCCCGGTAAAGGTGCCGCGCCGCGCCGCCTGCCGCACGTCGAACCGCTCGCCCGTGAGGTCCACTTCGCCCGGTTCGTCGCGCTGGCCCAGGTCCACGATCAGCTCGGCGGGAATCTCCTTCAGAAACGGCGAGGGGGTGGACCGTTCCTGCTCGCCGCCGCCGAAACGCCGCCGGTAGCGGGCCCACGTCAGGATGAGCCGCCGGCGCGCCCGGGTCATGCCCACGTAGCACAGCCGGCGCTCCTCTTCGAGCAGCTCTTCGGAATTCATCGACCGGCTGTGTGGGAACAGCCCCAGCTCCATGCCGGCCATGAATACCACCGGGAACTCCAGCCCCTTGGCGTTGTGCATGGTCATCAGGGTGACCGCGGCGCTGTCGTCGAGCGCATCGGCTTCGGCCACCAGCGCGGCATGGTCCAGAAAATCGGAAATCGTTTCGCCCCGCTCGGCCGCCTCCGCCGCCGCGTTGATCAGCTCGTCCAGGTTCTCCAGCCGCGCCTCCGATTCCGGGGTCTTCTCCTGTTGCAGCATGCGGCGGTAGCCGGTGTGGTCCAGAATGAACCGGATGAGGTCGGGCAGAGGCGAGGAGCTGGCGACGAGCGAGAGCTCCTGGACCAGGTTGCGGAACGAGACCAGCGCCGATTGCGAGCGGGTCGAGAGGTGCTCATCGTCGATGGTGCGCTCGACGGCGGTCCAGAGATTGATCCCCTGCTCGCGCGCGTGGCGCTCCAGTTGCTCCACCGTGGTGCGGCCGATGCCGCGCGCCGGCGTATTGATGATGCGCAGCAGGCTGACGGAATCGATATTGGACGCGGCCAGCTTGAGATACGCCACCGTATCCTTGATTTCGGCGCGCTGGTAAAAACTGAAGCCGCCGACGATGTTGTACTTGCGCTGGTAGCGCCGCAGCGCCTCCTCGATCTGCCGCGACTGGAAATTGGTGCGGTAGAGGACCGCCACGCGGTCGCCGGGATGCGCCACCAGCTGCTTTTCGATGCGGTCGGCGATGAACAGCGCCTCGTTCTCGGCGTCGAAGCCCGCGTAGAGCCCCAGGGCCTCGCCGCTCGCCGCCTCGGTCCACAGCTTCTTGCCTTTGCGCGCCTTGTTGTTCTCCACCACCGCGCCCGCCGCCGCCAGAATGTTCTTGGTCGACCGGTAATTCTGCTCCAGCCGGATGGTGTGGGCCTTGGGGAAGTCGCGCTCGAAGTCCAGGATATTGCGAATGTCGGCGCCCCGCCAGCTATAGATCGACTGGTCCTCGTCGCCCACCACGCACACGTTGCCGTGCGCCTCGGACAGCAGGCGCATCAGGTCGTACTGGGTGCGGTTGGTGTCCTGGTATTCGTCGATCATGAGATGGCTCAGCCGCCGGTTCCAGCTCTGGCGCGTGGCGTCGTCATGCCGCAGCAGGCGCACCGCCTCCAGCAGCAGGTCGTCGAAATCCAGAGCGTTGGCCGCGTGCAGCGCCTTTTCGTACTCCGCGTAGACGGTGGCGAGCGCCTCGCTTTCTTTGTTCACCGCCAGCTTGTACAGATCGGGCGGCATCTGGTTGCGATTCTTGGCGTGGCTGATGCGCCCCATCGCGGCGCGATACTGGATGAACTCTTTTTCGTCCAACCCGAGCCCGCGGTACGCCGCTTTGATCAGCCCCAGCTGGTCTTCGTCGTCGTAGATGCTGAAGCGCCGCGTGAAACCCGGCCGGATGCGGGCCAGCGGTTCGCCGTCACGGCGCAGCAGCCGTACGCAGAACGAGTGGAAAGTGGAGACGTTGGGAGACGAATCGAGGTGCGTGCCCTCCAGCAGCGCGGTCACGCGATCCCGCATCTCGTTGGCTGCCTTGTTGGTGAAGGTGACCGCAAGAATGGCGGACGGAGGCACGTGCGCGGAGGTGACGATGTGCGCGATGCGGTGGGTAATGACCCTGGTCTTACCGCTACCGGCGCCGGCGAGAATCAGCAGCGGGCCCTCCGTGTGGCGCACCGCTTCGCGCTGCTGCGCATTGAGCCCTTTGAGGAAATCCATGGAACAGGGGAAACTACAATCAGTCTAACATGCGATATTGCTTCAGGCCCGCGGCAATTACCGCGAATGCACCGGCGATCGCAGGGGCGTGCCCGGACCCGGAGGGACCAACAGGGCGATGAGGACGACCACCAGGAGGACGACGATGGTGGTGAGGTCGGGATCGATCATGGATAAGCTTCTTTCGGCTTGCGCGGACACCTGAGGCGCTTCGTCTTTTGTAGGAAGAGGCTATTCTAGCACACGGTGTTTCACAATCGAGGCGCTGATCGCCGATAGCCGAACAAGCTACAGTAGAACTTGCTCATGAGCCTCCCGTACACTTCCGGGCTTCTGCTGCCCGCATTGGCCACGGCCGTGGGTCTGGCCGGCGCGGCCCTCGGTCTATGGCTCACGGGCATGCGGCGGCGGGCGCGCGTGGTGGTTCCCTTCAGCGCGGGCGTGCTGCTGGGAGTGGCGCTGTTCGGGCTCCTGCCGGAACTGGCGGTGGAGATGGGATGGGCGCCCAGCCTGGCGCTGTTCGCCGCGGGGTATGTGCTGCTCATCGCCATCGACCGCTACGTGTACCCCGTGTGCCCCGTGTGCGCGCACGATCACGACCACGGGGCCTGCGCCACGGAGTTGCACGGTTTTGCCGGCCCGCTGCTCGCGGCCGCGGCGCTGCACTGCTTTCTCGACGGCTGGAGCGTCGCCACGGCGCAACTGGCGGTGCCGCTCGGATTGCGCGTGGCCGTGCCGCTGGCCGTCGCGCTGCACAAACTGCCCGAGGGCATCGCCCTGGGCGGCATCCTGCGGGTGTCGATGAAATCGCGCGCCGCTGCCATGGGATGGTGCGTGCTGGCTGAAGGGACCACGCTGGTGGGCGGCGCCTTCGGACTGCTGATGGCGCCGCATCTCGGGACCGGGTGGATCACTTACCCCCTGGGCGTGGCCGCGGGCTGGCTCTTCTACCTCGGCTACCACGCAGTGCACGAGGAGTGGAAGCGCCGCGGCGCCGCGCCGGCCTTTTTCTCCGCCCTTACGGGCGTGGCGGGGGCGGCGGCAATCCAGCGGGGGGCGGAAGTGCTGTTCCGTTGAGCTGGTAAATGAGACACAGGCTGGTACCGCCCACCACGCGATAATCCTTCAGCCACCCGCGCAGTCCCGGGTAGGCGTCCAGGGCCAGGCGCGAGTTCGAGAGGCTGAGGCTGTCGACGATGAAGGTCGGCTGCGATACCGTCAGCTCCACGCGGTTTTGGGCGGCCCATTCGGGCGCGATCGACTCCGCGCTGACCAGATGGCGGTCGGCCGGGACGCCGGTGAGCGGTTGCGAATCGAGGAACCTCGAGGCGGCGCGCAGGCGCGTATAGACGAAGAGATCGGGGCGATAGCCCCACACGAACAGGGTGTTGCCGGGCCGCTTGCGGGCGTTGACCTGCGCGGCGGCGGCCTGACTGTCCTGGTCGAGCGCCAGGTCGGACCAGCGGTGCGGGCGGTGAAGGATCAGGTCGCGCGCGAGCGTCGCATAACGCGGACCGAAGCGCACAGCGGGCGCGAGTAGCGCCAGCGCGATCGCGGCCACGGCCCACTTGCGGCGCGCGCCGGGCACGCTGGCCGCCACCGCCCAGGCGCGCGCCGACGCCAGGACGAGCGGCGGCAGCAACTGGAAAAAGTAGCGCGGCGAAAACCGCGCGCCCAGGGCGACTCCGGCAAAGGACAGCACCGCCCAGGCAGCGAACCACAGGCGTTCGCGACGGCGGCCCGTCCACCAGAAACGCACCGCGCCGAGGGCCAGCACAGCGTGGAAGGCGAGCCAGTCGAAGGTGCGCCGGAATGCGTTCGAGATCGGATCCGCGAGCGGGGAACTGCCGGCGTAGGCGGCGCCCCATTGCCACACCTGGCGCACGTAGTCGCCCACCGAGCCGCTGGCGGCGAGCACCGCCAGCGCCGCGCCACTGGGAATCAGGAAGCCTGCCAGCAGCAGCGGCAGACCGCGCCACGCCAGCAGGGCGCACATCGCCAGCACCAGCGCGCCCTTGGTATGAAACAGAAAAGCGACGCCGCTCCACACCCCGGCGCCGAACGCCCGGCCGCGCCACGCGCAATGCACGGCGGCGATGTGGGGCAGCATCATGAAGAAATCCGGAGCGATCGGAATGACGGCGAAGGCGAAATCGAAGTTCAGGAAGAAGGCTGCCAGCGCGGCCGCGAAGTACGCCTCGCGCGCTCCCCACAGATCCCGTGCGAAGCGGAACAGGGCCGCGCAAATGGCCGCTACGTAGAGCGCATCGAACAGGCGCAGGGGCCAGCCCCACACGCCGCCGATGAGGGCGTAGGTCCACGCGCTGAGCGGCGGCTTGTCGTACCACAAGTCGCGGTAGAGCAGCTTGCCGTGAAGCGTCTGGATGGCGGCGGCCAGGTGATAGTCTTCGTCCACCCACAGAATATGCGAGTGGCACAGGCGCAGCGCGAGGGTGATGGCGGCGAGCGCCAGCAGGAAGAGGGAAGCTCGGCCCCTGCCGGTCATCGGGCCTGCTTGGATGCCCGCAAGTGGCAGCGGATGTCGAGCGCGGGAAAGATCCACGCGGCGTGGCGCTCGTACCAGCGCAGCGAGGCGCGCGCCAAAAGCCGGCCCAGGTTGTCGAGCACGAAGTTGCCGCCAAAGGTCAGTTCCACCGCGACGATGTCGAAGCGGAAGGCGGAGCCCGCAAAGCTGGGGAAGTCGCGGCCGGTGAAGTATTCGAAGCTTCCGGCCGCCAGATGGCGCTTGTGCGTGGGATCGACGTAAGAATTGTGCGAGCTGAAGTGCGGCGTGGCGACGAAGACATCGGCGCCGTCGCACGCCACCCGGAAAACTTCGGCCATGGCGCGCATGGGATCGTCCAGGTGCTCGATGACGTGCGACATATGGATGCGGGTGAAGGCGTTATCGTCGAGCGGCCAGGGGTACCGGTCGAGGTTCCACACATGGTCGGCCGCCGAATCGGGCGACATGTCGATCCCCACCGCGTCCGGCTCGGCCTTGCGCTTGCCGCATCCGATGTCCAGCGTCATTGTCTAACAGGATATGCCAAAGTAGCGGCTCGCCAGCGGGAATGGCGGGCTACCGAAGCGCCGCGAGAAACTGCCGGGCGGTGAAATGCCAACAGAGATTTAAGATTAAATCCTATCCGAAAAATTCCATAGCTACACAATCTGCCCATTTGAAACCGTCGGGCAGGGGTGGACGGTCTCGCCGATTTCTGTAGCGCCGCCCGGATGGCGGCCCAAGTGAAAAAATCGCCGGAGAGATTGGCGTTGGCTTCCAGGGGTAACGGCGGGACAACCATCCCGCCACTGGCTCCGGGGCGCCGAACACCAGTTGTGCCGGCCTCGATCCCTTATTAATGAAAATTTCTCATCCCCAGGAAACTCTCATTGTCTAAAGGAGCACTCCTGGCTGCGAGGCGCATCGGCATCCTCACCGGCGGCGGCGACGTGCCGGGACTGAATTCGGT